>NZ_WBKR01000010.1 GCF_008868155.1 Micromonospora sp. ALFpr18c | reverse complement strand
CCCACCCTCCCCGGTCAACCGCAGCCCGTCCCCACGAGCCCGATCGGCCAGCATCGCGATCAACTGCTCATCCGTCACCGCACCCACCGGCTCGGCGGCCGGCTGTCCCACGGTCGTCTCGGTCGTCTCGGTCGTCATCTGGCGTCTCTCCCTTGATCGGTCGATCAGCCGTTATTTGTACAGTCCCAGTTCACACCGAAGAGGTCGGCTGCCAAATGGCCAGACTCAGCGCCACGATCATGCCGTCCGTAGGCCGTCTACCGTAGGCCGGCGGTGGCAACCGATGACCAACCCTGACCCGCTTCGAAGATGAAGTTCATCGCTCCGGCGGCGTCGTGATCGTCGGTCATCTGGCCGTTCCTGTGCCGGCGAGTCCGTCCGCCCGCGGGCTGCAGACGATAGAGGTTGGTTCCTGCCGCGACTGCGCGGAGATCCGGTGACTGTCCAGGAGCGAGACACTGCGGTCGAGGAGCGCCCGCTCTTCGCGGTAGCTCGCTGGGCGTCACGCCGGCTGACCGTGGCTTGTTCAAGGCCACTGACCCAGGTGCCGTAGGCCGCGCGGACATGGCAATCGGCGGTGCCCGTCAGAGTGAGGGTCACCGCCGATTGCGTGGTCGAACCGGTCAGGCGGCCGAGCAGGCGGTGTCCAGCTCCTTGATGGCGGCTTCCAGGGCCTTGTTGCTGGGCTTGGCGTCGGCGGACTTGCTGTACGCGTCGCTCAGGCCCATCATCTCGTTCTGGATCTTTTCGGAGGCGGCGGCGACTGCCTGGTTGGCGCCCGTCGAGTGTTCCAGGATCGCGACCGAGCCGGCGGCCCACTGGGCACTGACCGCGAAGTGCCCGGCTGGCGGCCCGATCTTCTCGGCATTGGTGACCTTAGCCGCGTTGTCCTTGATGTCCTTCTGGATGTCGGCGCAGGCCTTCACGGTGGCCGCATCGTTGGCCGCGGTGCTGGTCGCGGTGGTGGCCGCACCGCCGGTCGGAGCAGCGCTCGAGGCCGCCGGGGACGGCGAGGTGGCGGTGCCATCAGATTCGGCCTGCGGATCGCAGCCGGCCATCGCTACCGCCGCCACAACGGCCAAGCCAGTTAGGACGAGTCGAGTTCGGTTCATTGATGTTTCCCCCATGATCTTGATGTGCGGCGCACGCTACCAGCCCCGGTCGAACGGGTGGGATCAGTTATTTGCGGACGAGCACACGTCCCCGACCAGACCGGCTCCTGGCAGAGCAGGCCGGGGTGCAGTCGTACCCATGAAGTGTGGGTAAGGGCGACCGACGGTCGGTTCCGTTCGGTGTCGTGGAGGAGCGCCACCAGTAGTCCGCGGTGGTGCGCCGGATCGTCCGTTCCCGCTCGGAGGTGTGATCGATCGCTGAGACCCGCGCGGCCGCCGGGGGTTGGCCGGTCCTGCTGTCACCGGAGCAGGTGCCGTGTTGAGCCGGCGGAGCGCGGCACGTTCCGGCGAACGATCAACCGGGGCGGATCAGCATCACTGCCTGATCCGGTCCCCGGTCCAGGCGGCTTCGAGGATCGCGGTCAGGCTGGCGGTGTCGGTCGGGCCTGGATGGTTCTGGATCAGACGGGTGACGCCGCTGGCCATCTCCGCGAAGCGCGGGAGGTCGGCGCGTGCCACGCCGATGTCCGCCAAGGTGGGCGGGATGCCGATGTCGGCTAGGAGCACGTCGAGCCAGGTGAGGAACGTGTCTGCGGCCTCGGCATCGGAGGCGCCGGTCACGTCGAGCCCGCACACCCCGGCGAGGATGGCCAGGCGGTCGCCGACGGCTTCCTTGGCCGCGTCCAGCGCGTAGGGGAGTAGCAGCCCGACGCCCACGCCGTGCGGCGTGTGCGTGGCGGCGCCGATGGGGTACTGGAGAGCGTGCGGAGCCGCGTTGCCCGCGTGGGAAAAGGCCAGCCCGGCGAGCATCGACCCGTAGGACATGTCGGCGCGCGCGTCCGTGTCGCCTCCGTCCCTGACCGCACGCGGCAAGCTGCGGGCGATCCGCTGCGCGGCCAGGAGCGCGTAGTGGTCGGTGATCGGGTTGCGGCCGAGGAACACCTGCTCCACCGGGTCGCGCGGTCCGTGGGCCCGGGGTCGCGCGGTGTAGCTCTCCACCGCGTGACAGAACGCGTCGATGCCGGAGTGGGCGGTGACGGTCGCCGGGCAGGTGTAGGTGAGTTCGGGGTCGACGATGGCGAAGTCGGGCACGAGGTGGACGCTGGAGACCCCCACCTTCAGCTCGCGGTCCGGGTCGGTCAACACGGAGACGGGTGTGAGCTCGGAGCCGGTGCCGGACGTCGTCGGGACCGCGACGAGGGGCATGGTCGGCCCCGGCACCCGCGACTCGCCGTAGAAGTCGCGCGGCGTCCCACCGTGGCGCCGGATCACGCCGACGATTTTGGCGAGGTCGATGACCGTGCCACCGCCGATGGCGAGGATCACGTCGGCGTCCACCTCGGCGGCGACCGAGACGGCCAGGGCGACATCGGTGAGTGGCACGTCCGGAGTCGCGTCGGAGAACACCTCGACGACGTCGACCTTCTCCCGCACGGCGGCCACGATCTCGGCCACGCCCGGCTGCCTGAGAAGAACCTGGTCGGTCACGATGAGGACTCGCGAGCCACTCTCGGCCACCACTCGTGGGATGTTCTGCGCGACCCCTTCGCCCACGATCAGCTGGCGTGGTCCGCGGACGGTCTCAAGCATGTCGGTGCCTCTCCGGAACGTCGGCGGCGATGAGCTGGGCGGGTGCCCGGAGCAGCAGGCCGGTCACGGCAGGTCGATCGCCGCGTAGGTGAGGTCGAGGTACTCGAGGATGCCCTCGTGCGACCCCTCCCTGCCGATCCCGGACTGCTTCACGCCTCCGAACGGAGCCGACGGATCCGATATCAGACCGCGGTTGATGCCGAGCATCCCCGTATCCAGCCCCTCGGTGAACCGGAGCGCCCGCTGGAGGTCACGGGTGAAGACGTATCCGACCAGGCCGTGCTCGGTGTCGTTGGCCTTCGCCAGCACCTCGTCGTCGGACGTGAACGAGATGATCGGTGCCACCGGGCCGAAGATCTCCGCCTTCAGCATCCGCGCATCGTCGGGTACGTCGACGAGGACCGTCGGCGGGTAGAAGTGGCCCGGTCCGGCCGGACGCTCGCCGCCCACCAGGACCCGGGCGCCGCGATCGACCGCGTCGGCGACGAGCTCGTCGATCCTGGTGACCGAGACCTCGTCGATCAACGCCCCGACGTCCACGCCGTCGTCGAGACCATGGCCCACCGACAGGGCACCCATCCGTTCGGCGAAGCGCGCCGTGAACTCCTCGCGCACCGGCTCCTCGACGTAGATGCGGTTGGCCGCGACGCAGGACTCCCCGATGTTGCGCATCTTGGCCACCATGGCGCCGTCGAGCGCGACGTCCAGGTCGGCGTCGGCACACACGATCAGGGCCGCGTTGCCGCCCAGTTCCATGGAGGTACGCAGCACGTTGTCCGCGGCCTGTCGGAGCAGCACGCGCCCGACCTCGGTCGACCCGGTGAACGAGAGCTTGCGGGTCCGACTGTCGGCCAGTAGTGCGGAGACCACGTCGCCGGCACGCTTGGTGGTCACCACGTTGACGACCCCCGGGGGAACGCCGACCTGCTCCATGATGCGGGCCAGCAGCAGCATGGTGAATGGCGTCTGGGCCGCCGGCTTGCTGATCGTCGTGCAACCCGCAGCCAGCGCAGGAGCGATCTTGCGGGCGCCCATGGCCAACGGGAAGTTCCAGGGCGTCACGAAGACGCACGGTCCGACCGGTTTCGGCACGGTGAGGATGCGATATCCACCCGCGGGAGCGATGCTGTACCGCCCCTCGACGCGTACCGCCTCCTCGGCGAACCACCGGAAGAACTCGGCGCCGTACGCCACCTCTGCCCGAGCCTCGGCGAGCGGCTTGCCCATCTCGAGCGTTATCAGCCGGGCGACCTCCTCGGATCGCTCGGTCAGCGCCCGGTACGTCGCGGTCAACATCTCTGACCGTTTCCGCGCCGGGGTCGCCGCCCACTCCGACATCGCCCTGCTCGCCGCGTCCAGAGCGGCGAGCCCGTCAACGACGTCGGCGTCCGCCACCTCGGCGATGGTCTTGCCGGTGGCCGGATCCTCGACGGCGAAGGTGGCTCCGCCTGCGGCGTCGCGCCAGGCGTCGCCGATCCGGAGCCGCCGGTGCTCGGGGGTCAGGACGTTCATCGGGTCACTCATCGCGTCGCCTCCTGTGCTCTTCCTGGTGCTGTCGGGCATGCCTCAGCGGTCGCGCTGTCCGCCCAGCCGCACGGGTCACACGCCCTCGTCGCGGTGCCGTCGCCGCCCGTGCCCGGTTACCGCCCGGCCTCGGACAGCGACAGCCCGGTGCCGGCATCGAAAAGGTGCGCACGGTCCAGGTCGACCGTGACGCGCAGCCGCTCGCCCGGCGTGCCGGTGACGGTGGGTCGTGCCTTCACCTTGAGGATCTCCGTCCCCACTCGGACGTCGACCACCGTCCGGTCTCCGAGCGGCTCGAGCCCGTAGAGCTCCCCCGACAACGACGCGTCCCCACGCTGCTCGACGGACAGGTCCTCCGCGCGCAGGCCCAGGAGCAGCGCACGACCGTCCTCGGCCGTGCTCCAGCGGGGCCGAGGCAGCGTCCAGCCCGCCGCGCCGACCAGACGATCCCCCTCGGCGTGGCAGGCGAGCAGGCTGATCGGTGGACTTCCGACGAATCCGGCGACCCACTGGTTGGCGGGACGCTCGTACACCTCGGTCGGTGTGCCGACCTGTTGCACCTTCCCCTCCTTGAGGACCGCGACCTGGTCGGCCATGGACAGGGCCTCGACCTGGTCGTTGGTCACGTAGACGAAGGTCGCACCGAGGCTCTTGTGGATGCGGGTGAGCTCGGTGCGCATCTCGACGCGGAGCTTGAGGTCGAGGTTCGTCAGCGGCTCGTCCATGAGAAACGCGCGCGGGCGACGGACCAGCGCCCGGGCCAGGGCGACGCGCTGCATCTCACCGCCCGACAACTGCGCGGGACGACGCTGCAGCAGACGTTCGATGTGCAGCAGGCCCGACATCTGCTCGACGGCGGCGGCGATCTCGCTCGACGAACGTCGGCGTGCCCGCAGCGGCGAAGCGATGTTCTCGTACACCGTGTGTCGCGGGTAGAGGGCGTAGCTCTGGAAGACCATGGCCAGGTCGCGTGCGGCCGGGGCGTCACCGGTCGCGTCCCTCCCGTCCAGATGCACCGACCCGGCGTCGAGCGTCTCCAGGCCGGCGGTCGCTCGCAGGGTCGTCGTCTTGCCCGCCCCGGAGGGACCGAGTACGACGAAGAACGAGCCGTCGGGCACATCCAGCGTCACCCCGTCCAGGGCTTGGACCTTGCCGAAGGACTTGCACAGCCCGCGCACTGCCACGGTTCCCATCAGGCCACCAGCTCTTCCGTGCGCACGTCGTACACCACCGGGGTTCCGCCGGTGTGCCGCAGTCCGACCGCCGCGCCGGCGGCGTGGCGGACAGTCGGTGGCATCCGAACCCGGACGTCGCGCTGGCCACCGTGGTCGACGACGTAGATGATTTCGTCGCCCAGCCACTCCGCCGAGACCACACGGGCCGGGACCGACCGTTCCGCCCCTGCTTCGGTGACGGCAAGCGCCTCCGGCCGGACGCCCGCGACCAGGCGACGGTCGCGCGGTACGCCCGGCGGTGGCGTGAGGACCAGTCCGCCCTGACCGCGTAGCTGCCCGTCGGCCACCTCCACCTCGATCAGGTTCATCGGCGGGGAGCCGATGAACGCGGCGCAGAAGAGACTCGCCGGACGGTCGTAGACCTCCAGCGGTGTGCCGATCTGCTCGACGCGGCCCTTGTTGAGGATGGCGATCCGGTGACCGAGCGACATCGCCTCGACCTGGTCGTGGGTGACGTAGACCATCGTCGCCCCCAGTTCCCCCTGTAGGTGTTTGATCTCCGTGCGCATGTCCGCCCTCAGCTCGGCGTCCAGATTGGTGAGAGGTTCGTCCATGAGGAATGCGCGCGGGCGTCGCACCAGGGCGCGAGCGAGCGCGACGCGCTGCTGCTCCCCGCCGGACAGTTGGCGCGGTCGCCGGTCCAGGAGCGGACCGAGCCGCATCAGCCGGGCGACCTCGTCGACCCGCCTGCGCACCTCCGCCTTGGGCAGCCCCTCGGCCCGCAGGGGGAACGCCAGGTTGTCGCGGGTCTTCAGATGCGGGTAGAGGGCGTAGAACTGGAACACCATGGCGATGTCGCGTTCGGCGGGCGGCTGGTCGTTGACCAGTGTGTCGCCGATGCGGATGTCGCCCGTCGTCTGCCTCTCCAGGCCGGCTATGGCCCGCAGTGTGGTCGTCTTGCCGCACCCCGAGGGGCCGAGCATCACGAACAGCTCGCCGTCGCCGATGGACAGGTCCACCTGATCGACGGCGACCGTCCCGTCCGGGTAGCGCTTGTGCAGGGCTTTCACCTCGATGTCCGCCATCAGCGTCGCACCGCCCCGAGCGTCACACCGGCGATGAGGTGCCTGCGCACCAGGTAGGCGAAGACGAGCACCGGTAGGGCGAACACCACGGAGGCGGCGGCCACGAGACCCCAGTCCGTGGTGGTGCCACCGATGAGACCGGCGATGGCGGGCGGCGCCGTCCGCACATCGTCGCTGGAGGTGAGGAAGATGGCGAACACGAACTCGTTCCAGGAGAAGATGAGTGCGAAGACCGCCGTCGCGGCGATGCCGGGTACGAGCAGGGGGAGGGTGTACCTCCAGAACGCCTGCAAACGGGTGTAGCCGTCGAGCATGGCGGCATCCTCGTACTCCGCGGGCACCTCGTCGACGAACCCCTTCATCATCCAGATCGTGAACGGGACGTTGAACGCGGCGTAGATGAGGATCAGACCTATCTTGCTGTCGATGAGCCCGACCTGGCGGTACATGAGGAAGATCGGGATCACGACCACCACGGGCGGCATGAAGCGGGTGGACAGGATGAAGAACAGTTGGTCCTTCTTGGCCTTCACCGCGAAGCGTGAGTAGGCCCAGGCCGCCGGAACACCCAGCACGGTGGCCAGCACCGTGGAGGCCCCGGCGACCAGGGCGGAGTTGAGGAACGCGACGGACAGGGCCGAGCGACCGCCGCCGGGAGCGACGAACACGTCCCTGAAATGCTCCAGGGTGACCCGGAAGCCGACGAACTTGGCCGGGATGGCGTAGACGTCCCGGTTGTCCTTGATGGACGTCTCGATCATCCACAGCACCGGAAAGAGCATCACGACGGCCAGCCCGGTCAGCAGCGCGACCTCCAGCACGGAACGGCCCCGGCCGCCGAGGCGGCGCCCGGGGGGCGTCCGATCACGGGCAGGGCCGGTGGACACGGCCTCGTCGACGGAGACGGCCATCAGCCCTCCTTGAGCTTGTTCAGGTAACGCAGGTAGAGCTGCGTGAGGACGATGACGACGAGGACCATGAGGATCCCGTACGCCGAGGCGGTTCCGGTGTTGAAGCCCAGGAACGCCACCTTGTAGACGTGGAACGACAACGTCTCGGTGGAGACACCCGGACCTCCGTTGGTGAGGATGTAGACGAGGTCGAACAGTCGGAAGGCCTCGATCGCCCTGAACATCACGGCGATGAGGAGCAGCGGCCACACCAGCGGAAGGGTGATGGTGCGGAACCGGAACCACTCGGACGCCCGGTCGATGGAGGCGGCCTCGTACAGGTACTTGGGGACCGCGGTCAGGCCGGCGAGCGCGATGAGCATGATGAACGGCGTCCACTGCCAGGTGTCGACCACGACCAGGGAGAGCAGTGCCGTGCGCTGCCGGGTGAGCCACTCCACCTGACCCAGGCCGCGCGAGCCGAGCATGCTGTTGACCACGCCGAACTGCGCGTCGAGCATGAATCGCCAGAACAGCCCGACCACGACCGGCGACAGCATCATCGGCACCAGGAACAGCGTGGTCAGCAGCCCTCGCCCGTGCGTGCGCCGGGAGATCAGGTAGGCGATGCCGAAACCGAGCACGGTCTGCAGGGCGACCGCGCCGACCACGTAGATCAACGTCGTCAGGGCCCGCTGGTGGACCTGCGCCGACGTCAGGATGGCGGTGTAGTTCCCGAACCCGATGAAATCAGCGGGCCCTCCGCGGGTGGCCGAGTAGTCGGTGAAGGACAGGTACAACGCCCACAGCAACGGGAACACCGACATCGCGAGCAACAGCAGCAGCGCGGGGGAGGTGAAGGCCACGGCGAGTACGCGGTCACTCAGCCGGCGGGACCGACCCGGTGCAGGTGGCGGCGCGGACGCCACCTGCCCGGGGTGATCGGTCGTCAGAGGGACGGGGTCGCTCACAGTCCGCCGCCGCCCTTGCGGCCACTGGAGTCGATGACGCCCTGCTGCTCCTTGGCGATGTCGTCGAGCGCGTCCTTCGGCTTCTTCGCGCCGTTGAGAGCCGCGTTGACGTTGGTGTTCTCGATGTCGACGAGGCGCGCGTACTCGGGCACGTTCCACATGTCCCGCATCCGCGGAACCGAGTCGGTGTACACCTGGTTGAACGGCCCTGCGGTGAGGAACTCGGGTGACTGCAGGGCGTCCGTACGCGACGGCACGCCACCGGCCGCGGCCCACTTCTTCTGGATGTCCGCCCGCTCGAACCACTTCATGAAGTTCAGGGCCTCCGCCTGGTTCGCCGCGGCGGAGTAGGCCGACACGTGCATTCCCATACCGCCGAGCGGGACCAGGTCGGTCTTCTGCCTGGGCAGGGTGGCAAAGCCGAGCTTGTCGAGAATCTGCTTCCGCGTGGTGCCCAGCGTCGACTGCTTCGGATCGAGCAGGCCGCCACTCGCGGCGATCCAGTTGAACGCGATGCATGCCTTGCCCTGGGCGACCGCCGCGTTCACCTCGTCGATGAACCAGTTGCCGGAGCCCTTGGCTGTCAACGGCTTCATCTTGTTGACCAGGACGTCCATCGCCTCCTGGCCCGCGGCGTCGTTGAGGACGCCCTCGATCTTGCGCGCCTTGGAGTCCCAGAGGTTGCCGCCGTAGACGCCGTTGACCGTGTTGTAGGTGACGGCTGCGGCGTCGGAGCCGTTGGCCTGGTGGAAGGCCAGCCCGCTGACGCCGGGGTGCTCCGCCTGACACTTCTGCGCGACCGAGATCATCTCGTCCCAGGTCTGCGGTGCCTTGTCGCCGATCAGGTCCTTGCGGTAGATCATCGTCCAGGTGTCGCCGAGCAGCGGCAGCCCGTACAGGCTGGCGTTTTCGTCGCGTTTGCCGGTCTCCGCCTGGGGGAACTGGCCGTAGGCCGCCAGGAGGTACGGGTTGTAGGCCGTGACGTCGATGTTGTTCTTGACGAAGTCGGTGATGTCGAGGATGTTGCCGTTCGTCACGGCCTCGCCGATGTGTTGCGAGTCGAGGATCGCGATGTCGAAGTCGGTCTTGCGCGCGGCGAACTGCGTGAACATGGCATCGTGCCAGTTGGCGTTCGGCACGGTGTTGACCTTGATGGTCGTGCTCGGGCGCTCCTTCTTGTACTCCGCGTTCGCGAAGGCTTCCAGTGCGTGGGCGGGGGGCCAGTCGAACCAGATGAAGCTGAGGGTCAACGGGTCCTTGGTGAGTTCCGGGATGGTCGCCGGCGCCTTGGGGGCGCTCGCCTTGGTGCCGTCGTCCTTGCCATCGCCGCACGCCGCCACGGTCGTGGCCACCAGCAGCATGGCCGCCGTCGCCAGCCGTACCTTGCGACCGGGAACGGACGATCGTCCTCTTCGCTTCGGATACCGCATCTTCTCGCCTGCCTTCTGGATGGGGACTTCTAGAGCCTCGCTATGTGCTTCGCCGAGCAGGTGCTGGGATGTTCAGGCGTGTTGCCGGGCTGTCGCGGGGCCGGCCCGCGGATCACCGTCCCGAGTACGCCGCGATGTACTCGGTCCTCATGCCGTCGATCGGAGTGCAGTGATCGCGGGCGGTTCCGCGATGGTGCCGGACGGCGGGCGTCCGTCACTGTTCCTATACGATCCGGTGGGGCGCCAGCATGTCGCAGCGTTGTGACCGATGTCAACAGGTTCCCGAAGGCGCAAGAAAGGACCTCACGTCACGATGGACGACGAAGCGATGATCGCGCGGGGCCGCAGGGCCGTGACGGGCAAGACGCCGCCGGGAAGATCCGGCGGCCGGCTTGCCGACGAGGTGTACGACACGCTGCTCGGACAGCTGATGTCGCTACGGATCGAGCCTGGCTCCCGCGTCACGATCGACGTCCTGGCGCGCGAGCTGGGGGTCTCGCAGACGCCGATCCGGGACGCTCTGAACCGCATGGAGGCCGAGGGTCTGGTCGTGCGGGTGCCGCACGCCGGCTACCGCATTCCTCCCCAGATAACCCGTCACCGATTCGAGGACATGCTCGAGGTTCGCCTGCTCCTTGAGCCGGCGGCGGCGCGCCGATCCGCCGAGCGCGCATCCTCTGAGCAGGTGGCCGGCCTGCGACGGATGCTGGAGGAGATGGCGGAACTGGAGGGGGGCGACGGCCCCACGGCCTATGGCGCCTTCGGGCTGCGCGACGCCGCTTTCCACGATCTCGTCGCGCTGAGCGCGGAGAACCAGGTCATCCGTGAGGCGCTCGCTCGCCTGCACAGTCACGTGCACCTCTTCCGGCTTCACCACGACACGCAGGTCACTCACCTGGCCATGGCCGAGCACGAGGACGTCGTGGCCGCCATCGCCGCGCGCGACCCCGACGCCGCCGCCTACGCGATGCGTCGGCACATCCTGCGGTCCGGCGAGCGTTTCCGGCGATTGTTCGACGAGGCCAGGGACGCGGGTGGGATGGCGGTGGAGGCTTGACGGGCGAGCGGGGTCGAGGAATGCTAACCCCCACCGGATCGGATCGGATTGGATCTACCTCACCCGTCCCAGATGCGAGGAGAAGCAGGTGCCCAGAGCGCTGCTCCTGACCGGCGACGCCGCCGAGGAACTCGACACCATGTATCCCTACTATCGCGTGCAGGAGGGCGGCTGGGACGTCGACGTCTCGTCACGGACGTTGCGTGACGTGCAACTGGTCATCCACGAGTTCGACCCCAACTCCGATGCCTATGTGGAGAAGAACGGCCGGAAGTTGCCGGTCGACGTGCCGTGGGCCGAGGTCGACGTGGAGCGCTACGACGCTCTCATCATCCCCGGGGGCCGTGCCCCCGAGTGGATCCGGGTCGACGCCGACGTCAGGCGCATCACCGAGCACTTCTTCGCGCGCAACCTCCCCATCGCGCTGGTCTGCCACGGCGCACAGGTACCGGCGGTGTACGGGCTGCTGAAGGGCCGCAAGACGGCGTGCTTTCCCCCCATCACCGGTGACATGGAGAACGCGGGCGCGACGGTCATCGACGCTCCCGACGTCGTGGACGGCAACCTCGTCTCCTGCCGGGGATGGCCCGACATGCCGCAGTTCGGCCGGGCGATGATGGACGTCTTCTCCAAGTCCATCGACCCCGCAGCGGCATGAGCACACCCGACCTGCCCCGGTGACGGCACGTCGGACCGTCACCGTCGACGGCTCTCCCGTCCACGTCCTGGAGAGCGGCACCGGTCCTGCGGTGCTGATGCTGCACGGCTCCGGACCCGGCACGACCGGGTCCGGCGCCTGGGCAACGACGGCGCAGGCGCTGGGCCCGTCCTGGCACCTGGTGGCTCCGGACCAGGCCGGGTTCGGCCGTACCCCCCTCCCGGCGGGCTCCAGGGGCGGGCTCCGGCTGTGGACGGAGCAGGCCGCGGGCCTGATGGACGCTCTCGGTATCGAGTCCTACGCCGTGGTGGGTCACTCCATGGGCGGTGCCGTGGCGCTGGCGTTGGCGGCCGCGCGCCCCCGGCAGGTGACCCGTGTCGTGGCGGTCTCCACGATGGGCGCCCCCGGGGCGCCGCTGTCCGCCGCGCTCGACGCGGTCTGGGCCGCCCCCGCCGGCTCGCACGGGGCCCGAGACATGTTGAGTTGCCTCGTCTTCGACCAGGCGCTCGTGACCGATCCGGCCGTCGACGCCCGGGCAGCCGCGATGCGAGCGGGGGCGGCCACCTACGCGTCGTTGTTCCCTCCACCCAGGGCACGATGGGTCGAGGAGCTCACCCTCTCGGCGCGGACGCTGGCCGCCGTCCGCACGCCCGTGCTGCTCGTGCACGGCGCCGAGGACCGCGTCACCCCACTCGGCACGGCAGCCCAGCCCCTGCTCGAACACCTGGCCGATGTCCGTCTCCACGTGTTCGGCCGGTGCGGGCACGTGCCGGCGATCGAGCACCCGCACGAGTTCAGGCAACTGCTGTCGTGCTTCCTCGGCCGGGACCGAGTTCACTGATGCTCATGCAGTGCCGCCTACCTGGTGGCGACGCACGGCTACCCGGCCTCGGAGATCTCGTCACGGGTCCGCGCGGCTCCGGTCATCGGGTGGGCCGTCGAAGGTCAGGGGTGCCGGGGATCGGGCGGTCAGGCGGATTGCCGGTGGCGGCCGAGCGACAGGAGCAGGCCGGCTGCGGCCACGGCGATCCCGGCCGCGGCGGCGTACGCGGGGAGTTGGGCGGGGATGCCGAGGTGGACGGTGATGCCGAGGATGCGGGACCGGCCCCAGGGCAGCAGCGCGAGCTGGTCATTCCACACCGTCAGCGCGCGTTCCAGGCCCACAATTGAGACCAGGGCGGACAGCACGCCGAGGGGCACACCCACGGCGGTGAGGGTCAGCGCGACCGCGCTTGCGCGCCGCAGACCGTACCGGTCCCGCAGGACCACGGCGACGACCACGAACAGCCAGCAGAACGCCGCGAACGCCACGGTGACGTAGGCCGCGCGCAGACCCGGCGCGGTCCAGAAGGCGAACCAGTAACCGCCCGGCCCGCGCCCGGCGAGCGCCGCCAGCAGCAGCACGCTGCGCAGCAGCGCGACGCCGCCGATGACGGCCCAGAGGTGGAACGGATCCCGGCGGCCGACGACGAGGCGTACGACGAGGGCGAACATCGCCCACCCACCCAGGGTGACCAGCAGGTGCGCCGGCGCGGCGAACCAGGTCAACACGAGCCGGCTCGCCACCAGCAGCACGGCCGGGACCAGCCACACCAGCACCCGGTCCGCCCGCGTCACGGGCACCGGCAGCGCGGCGACCCGCCACGGCCGGAGCGCGCCGAGCAGCAGCCCGCGCGCGGCGGCCGCGCCGAACCCGCGCCCGTAGAGGCCGAACAGCACCAGCAGCAGGATCGACGCGAGCAGTGCCCGCGCCGCCCAGGCCATCGCCGGGTCCCGGTCGGCGCGCCGCGCCCCGAGGTCGGCGGCGGTGAAGTTGTACGCGGGCAGGTCCAGGTCGGCGCCGTAGCGCTGCCGGTGCGCGTCGCGCGCGCCGCCGCAGCCGCCGGTACGCGGACAATGGGGTGATGATGCGAGAGGTACGTCGGATGCGGTTGAGCGGGACGCGCGCCAACGGCGCGGTGGCGACGGGCGCGCGGGCTGTGGGGGCGGCGTCGCTCGGCTCCCTCGCCCTGGGGGCGCTCGCCGTCGGGGCTGTGGCCGTCGGGGCGCTGGCCATCGGGCGGCTGGCTATCCGCCGGGCGGTCGTGCGGGAGCTGCGCGTCGGCCGGTTGGAGATCGATGAGCTGGTGTTTCACAGTCGATCCACTGCCGAGGGATAGACACCTTCCCCCGGCGGGCGAGACGCTACCGCCCGCCGCGTGAAGGCGGATCATGCCGACACGAGCCGTGGTGCCAGCCGTTCACGTGGAGCGGCATCCGTCTCACCGCGCGTCGTGGACCGCGCGGGCGATGTCCTGTCGCACCAGCGCCGCCTCCTCGTCCCCACCTGGTCGGCGTCGTGCCGCAGGGCCTCGCGCGCACGCTGTCTATGCCGTGGGCTGTCGTGCACTGTCGAGAACGCGGTAGTGGAGGTGTACGACGCCGTTGCGGAATCGGCGCTCTGCGAGAAGCTCAAGGTCGGTGCGCGTGCCGGTGGGCAGCCCAGGCTTGCCGCCGCCGACGACCACGGGCCAGACGAGCAGGTGGCACTCGTCGACCAGCCCGGCCGTGAATGCCTGCGTCGCGAGGTCCGCACCTCCCACGGTGAGATCGCTGCTGGCCGTGGCCTTCAATTCCTTGACCGCGGCGGGGTCGAAGCGGCGTTCGAGTCGGGTGTCGGCGGTTGACACCGTGGTGAGGGTCGTGGAGTACACGACCTTGCTCGCCGCCTGCCAGGTGCTCGCGAAGTCGGCCATGAGGTCGGACTGCGCGGCCAGAGCTGCGTCGGTCTCCCAGACGGCCATCGCCTCGTAGAGTCGCCGCCCGTAGAGAAACGTGCCCACCGGCCGAAGGAGGTCGGTGCAGAGCACAAACACCTCGTCGTCCATCGGCATCCAGGCGAACGCGCCGCGTTCGTCCTCAATGTAGCCGTCAAGCGACACGTTCGTCACGTAAATCAGGTTGGCCATGCCTCTCCCTCTCGGTGATCAGCTGCGTGCCTGGACATCTGTCAGCGTTGCGTCCAGCTTGGTGAACGCCTGGCGCCAACCCTCCTCGCTGGGGTTCGCCAGATGGTCGGGGAGCCACTGGCGGATCACCAGTCGCGTCCGTCCGTCCGCCTGGTCGTGGAACTCGAGCCGCAGCCTCGTCTCGAACGGCTCGATGCCATCCTGCAGCCGACCACCGACATGCATGACGCCTGCGAGCAGTTCACCGTCGGCGACGTCGGTGAGGTCGACGTGGATGCGCACGCGAAGGCCGGGGTCGGCGGCGTTGACCTCCGTCCACCGTTGATAGCCGCCGGGGCGTACGTCGAACTCGATCTCGTCGCGCGGCAGTGAGTTGCCGACGGGGCCCCACCACGCCGCCAGGTGGTCGGGGTCGGTGAAGGCTCGGTAGACGAGCTCCCGCGGCGCGTCGAACACACGCGAGATCACGAGCTGCGCAGTTTCCGCTGTCATTCGAGCTCCCTGGGATCGTCGACCATCCGGTCCGATGCCCGTCCGGCGGCCTGCACTGCGGCGAGGTGGGCATCGAGGCGGGTGAGGGACGAGTCCCAGAACCGCCGGTAGCGCTCGATCCAGTCGGCCGCCTCGCGCAACGGGGCAGCCTCGAGGCGGCTCGCGCGCCACTTGCCCGACCGGGACCGCGAGATGAGCGCGGCGCGCTCGAGCACCTTGAGGTGCCGTGACACCGCCGGCATCGAGATGGACAGAGGAGCGGTGAGCTCGGTGACCGTGGCGTCGCGTTCGGCCAGCTCGGCGATGATCGCCCGTCTGGTCGGGTCGGCGAGCGCCGAGAACACGGCGCTGAGCTGGTCGGTGCCAGCCATCGGAAGCCCCCTCATTTAACCAACATGTTAAGCGTATTGGGGCACGAGTGATGTTGTCAACGAACAGGGCGTGAGCCGCGCCGATGGTGCGGTCGGTCGCGCGTGGACAGTCCCGGGACGGCGACGTTCGCCCATCCCTACGGCGCTGCCTCCCGACGCCATGTCTCGGCGAGCAGGGCGTACGTGTAGCCGTCCAGCCAGCCCAGCTCGACGTGCCAGGAATCACCGATGCCGTGCTGCTCACGACGCATGCCGACCTTCTCGAGGATCCGCACCGAGGCGAGGTTGTCCGCGAAGCAGCCAGCGGTGATCCTTCGAATGCCCAGCCGCTCGAACGCGTGCGCCACCACCGCGGTTACCGCCTCGGTCGCGTAGCCACGGCCGCCGTAGGCCGGATCGAAGACGTAGCCGAGTCCGGCCTCCGTCCGCGGCGGCATGCCGGGCTGACCCATGCCGTCGACGACATCGAGCGAAACGGTTCCGATCACCACGCCATCAAGCGTGGCCGCCACGCTGTGGTCGTCGGGGTCTGCTGCCGCGCGCCGCCAGGCATCCCGGAAGGACGCCGGGTCGACCTCCGTGCGGAGGAGCCAACGCGTCACCTCCGGCAGATTGCGGTACTCCAGGATCCGGTCGACGTCCTCGTCGCGCACCGGCCGAAGCTCGAGGCGTTCGGTGCGTAGGGTCGCGTTCTCCATGAGGCGGCACGTTAGTGGACGCACCCCGGCGAGACGCCCGACTATCCGGCCGTCCGGCTGAGCTCGGAGTCGGGCATCCCGGCCGCTTGACCAGGTGGGCGTCATCCAGCTGCTGACGTCGCGATGGTCGCAGGTTGAGGTCGCCCGTGGACTCGTGGCAGGCTCATGGCCCATGATCGATGAGGTCGCGAAGACGTACCTGCACGGCGAGCTGCGGGAGTTGCGCGAGGCGATTCTGTGGAAGCTCGACGGGCTCGGCGAGTACGACATCCGCCGCCCCCTGACCACGACCGGCACCAACCTTCTCGGCCTGGTGAAGCACCTGTCGGCGTGGGAGGCCAGGTACTTCGGTGAGGTCTTCGGACGGCCGTTCCCCGAACCGCTGGCCCGCTGGGACGACGCCGAGGCGCAGGGCAGCGACATGTGGGCGACCGAGCACGAGACGCGCGAGGACGTCGTCGACCGTTACCGGCGCGTGTGGCAGCACTCGGACGCGACGATCACCGCCCTGGCCGTCGACGCACCCGGGTACGTGCCGTGGTGGCCGCGTCCGCAGGTCACGCTGTTCACCATCCTGGTCCACCTGCTCACCGAGACGAGCCGGCACGCCGGACACGCGGACATCCTGCGCGAACAACTCGACGGCTCGATCGGGGTGGCGGGCTGGGACACCGAGGCCCAGCGCGACGCGGCCTTCTGGCAAGCCAGGCGCGCGCACATCGAGCTGGCCGCCAGGGCGGCCGGTCAAGCCGGCGCCTGAGGCGCGTCGCTCACCTGGTGATCGTCGTGGGGGACGCCGGCGCTTGATTAGATGGGCATTCGTCAATAGATTGAGGTTGGGCGCCGCCGGGGTCCGGGTGACCGGGCCGTCGGCGACTGACAGGTCCACCCCGAGCCGGGCACACATCGGTCGTACGCACCGACCAGCCGCCGTGGCGCGCCGCCGCGCCGCACCAGGGCGCCTTGTCGCGCTACACCCCGGGCGCGTTGTCGCGCCGCGTCCGTCCAGGACGCGTCGCCGCGCCGCCACCGTCCCGCTCGATGACAGAAGGACCTCTCATGACGATTCTCCGCGCCCGCCCCGCCCCGACCCTGGCGGTCGTCGCCGCGCTGGCCGCCGCCGGTACCGTGACCGGAACGGCCCTGCTGACCAGCCCGGCCACGGCCGCCCAGGGCTGCCGGGTCGACTACACGCCCAACCAGTGGCCCGGCGGGTTCACCGCCGCCGTCAAGGTCTCACCCGGCGACACCGCCGTCTCCAGCTGGACCGTCACCTGGGCGTACGCGGGAGACGAGCGCGTCACGAACGGCTGGAACGCCACGGTCAGCCAGTCCGGATCGACGGTGACCGCCCGCAACATGTCGTACAACGGCAGCATCGCGGCCGGCGGCTCCACCGAGTTCGGCGTGCAGGGCACGTTCGGCTCCAGCGGCGGCGCGCCGACCGGGTTCAGCCTGAACGGCGTACCGTGCAACGGTGCCGGGCCAACCCCGACAACGGCGCCGCCCACCACCGTGCCACCCACGACGACCCCGCCGACGAGCGCGCCACCGACGACGACCCCGCCGACGAGCGCGCCACCGACGACGACCCCGCCGACCAGCGAACCACCGGTCGGCTGTGCCGGGGCGGTGCTCTGCGACGGGTTCGAGACCCAGACCGGCTCGACGCCGTCCGGCGACTGGGCCGTGGTCAGCCCGGACTGCTCCGGCGCCGGCACGGCCACCATCGACACGACCACCACGCACAGCGGTAGTCGGGCGGTCCGGATCAACGGCGCGGCCGGGTACTGCAATCACGTCTTCATCAGGTCCACGAAGAACCTCGGCGGCGTGGGCAGTGTCCGGTACGGCCGGATCTGGGTACGGCACACCACCGCCCAGCCCACCGAGCACACCACGATGATGGCCATGGTCGACGCGGCCGACGGCAACAAGGATCTGCGGTTGGGCGGTCAGAACGGTGCCCTGCAGTGGAACCGCGCCTCCGACGACGCGACCCTGCCCGAGCAGAGCCCGGCCGGGGTGGCGCAGAGCGTGCCACTGCCCACCAACCGGTGGGCGTGCGTGGAGTTCATGGTGGACGGTGCGGCCGGTCAGCTCCGGACCTGGTTGGACGGCACCGCCGTCACCGGGCTGACCGCGGACGGTGTACCGACGCACGACATCGACGGCCAGTGGTACAACCGCACCTGGCGGCCGCAGCTCACGGACCTGAAGCTGGGCTGGGAGAGCTACGGCGGCGGGGCCGACACTCTCTGGTACGACGACGTCGCGCTCGGGGCCAGCCGGATCGGCTGCTGATTGGGCCGGCCGTCGAGGGGGCATTGGCAGGCAGCGGCGACCACGTCCCGACGGGAGCACCCCGATGGACAGGGTCAACCGCCATCAACCCCGTGAACAAGGAGAGCCCATGTCGGTTCAGGCATTTCTCTACGTCATCGCCGTCATTCTGATCGTGCTCGCCGCCCTGCCACTGCCCACCCGTGGTGTGTCACTCGCGCTTCTGGGTGCCGCCTGCGCCCTGCTCGCGTACGCCTGGCCGGTGATCACCAACTGACCTCGCACTGAGGGAATCGTCGGTGCCGGCAGCCACGTACCCACGTTGCTGCCGGCACCGCGTGCAGACGCACGGGCCCAGCCTCCTCCGTCTGTCCGGGTGGACGGATCGCGGTCAGCGGCTGCCTGCCGATCGCTCACCGGTGTCGGTGCGCCGATGTCCAGCCCTGCTGGTGCAGCCGTTCGATGCCGTCGAGTAGCAGGTCCAGTGCGAACTCGAACTCGAACTGGTCATCGCAGCCCGGCCCGACGACCGACTGGTCGTCGTGGGCGGCCGCCGTGGCGATCTCCGCCAGGTGGGGAAACCGGGCGGCGAATTCCGGCGGCAGTGCGGCCGGTGGTTCGGGATTGGTGGTGCCGGACCGTCCGGCGCGGCGGGAGGCGTCGAACAACTCCTGACTGAAGCCCAGGATCCGGCTGCCCATCGTGTGCATCACGTGGTGGGCGAGGTCCGCGGAGAATCCCCCGGCCTGGAAGGTCCCGACGACCGAGTCGAGGTAGGCGAGGACGGCCGGGGTCGCCATCGTCCGGGACTCGATCGCGAGCGGTGCCCAGGGGTGCCGGCGTAGCGCCTCGCGCGCCGAGAGGACGCGTCGACGAATCGCGTCCTTCCAGTGGGCGTCCGGCTCGGGCGCGTCGATCTGGCCGACGACCACGTCGATCATGCCGTCGAGCAGTTCGTCCTTGTTGGCCACGTGCTTGTAGAGGGCCATCGGCACGACGCCCAGATCATGGGCGAGGTTGCGCATGCTGAGGGATTCGATCCCCGTCTCGTCGGCGAGCGCGACGGCGGCACGCAGGATGCGGTCCCTGCTCAGGGGCGTCCGGCGCAGCGTCCCAGCCTGCTCAGCCATGTCGTCCTCGTCTTGTCCGGCGGTCGTTGAACCATAACCGCCTTGACAGGTATACGGCGTACACCTACCGTTGGTGTACGCCGTACACCCCTGAGGAGGGACCATGAAGGCGATCGTCCAGGACCGGTACGGCCCACCCGAAACGCTCGCGCTCGCCGACGTCCCCACCCCCGTGCCGGCACCCGACGAGGTGCTCGTCCGGGTGGAGGCCGCGGCCCTCAACGCGTACGACTGGCATGCCATGCGGGGTGATCCCCGGATGGCACGGTTGGCCATGGGCCGGTCACGGCCCCGGGCCCGCATCCGAGGCCGCGACTTCGCCGGCCGGGTCGAGGCCGTCGGCGCCCAGGTCCGCGAGGTACGTCCGGGCGACGCCGTCTTCGGCGACCTGGGCGACGCCAACGGCGCGTTCGCCGAGTATGTGTGCGTACCCGAGGCCCTGGTCGCGGCGATGCCGGCGAACCTGACGCCGCACCAGGCGGCGGCCCTGCCCCTGGCGGGCGTCACGGCGCTGCTGGGGCTGCGCGACGTCGGGCGGGTCGGGCCCGGTCACTCCGTCCTCATCAACGGCGCCTCCGGCGGGGTCGGCACCCTCGCGGTGCAACTGGCCAAGACGTTCGGGGCGACCGTGACGGGGGTGTGCAGCGGTCGCAACGTCGACCTGGTCCGCTCCCTCGGTGCCGACCACATCGTCGACTACACCCGGGACGACTTCGCCGACGGCACGCGCCGCCACGACGTCGTGTTCGACCTGGTCGGCAACCGCACCCTCGGCGAGCTGCGGCGGGCGCTGACACCGACCGGGACGCTGGTGCTCTCCGGCGGCGGCGTGTACCGCGGGGGCAGCCTCATCGGACCGGTCTGGCTCATCGCGCGCGGACGGCTGCTCGCGCCACTGGTCCGACACCGCATCGTCACGCTCACGACCGCACCCGGCCGGCACCACCTCGACACGCTCCGCGCCCACGTCGAGGCCGGCCGCCTCACACCGGTCATCGACCGTACCTATCCACTCCACGAGGTCCCCGAGGCCATCCGCTACCTCGAAGGCGAGCACGCGCGGGCGAAGGTCGTCATCACCCTCTGACGCACCCGAGACGGCCCGGCCGGCGCCACCCGCGCGAACGACCAGTGGGCGATCAGCGCAGGTGCCGCCGCACGTCCGTCAACCGCTCGCTGAGGAAGGCACGTTCGACGTCGTTGTCGGTGAGGGTCAGGGCCTCCTCGTAGGCCGTCACGGCCTGCGGCCACTGCCTCAACTGGCGCAGGAAGTCGCCCCGGGCGGCACTGAGATAGCCGTACGTGGCCAGGGCCGGATCGTCGAGCAAGGGTGTCAGCGCGTCGAGCCCGGCGCGGGGGCCGTCGCGCAGCCCGATGGCGACGGCACGGTTGAGGTCGACCACGGGTGAGGGCCACAGCCGGAACAGGGCGTCGTAGAGCCCGATGATCTCGGACCAGTCGGTGTCCTGCCAGGTCGGCGCCTCGGCGTGCACCGCGGCTATCGCGGCCTCCAGGGCGTACCGCGTCGGTGGCCGTCGGCGCAGCGCGTCGGTCAGCAACGCCTGCCCCTCGACGATGAGCTGCCTGTCCCAGCGTGAGCGGTCCTGCTCGGACAGGAGCACGAGGCGCCCGTCGGCGGACATCCGGGTGGCCTGACGTGACGCGTTGAGGAGGAGCAGCGCCAGCAGGGCGCTGATCTCGGCGTCGGTCGGCATGAGCAGGTGCAGCATGCGGGCCAGACTGATCGCGCTGTCGACCATGTCCTGGCGGACCAGGTGCGCGCCGATCGGTGCGGTGTGGCCGGTGGTGAAGATGAGATGGACGACGTCGAGTACCGCGCCGACCCGCTCCTCGAGTTGGTCCGGGCCCGGCACCCGGTAGGGGATCCGTGCCGCGGCGATCTTCTTCTTGGCCCGGGTGATCCGGGCGGCCATGGTGGCCGGCTGCACCAGGAACGCGCGCGCCACCTCGGGCGTGGACAGCCCGCACACCAGGCGCAGGGTCAGCGCGACCTGCGTCTCCCTGGACAACGCGGGGTGGGAGCAGGTGAAGATGAGTCGTAGTCGATCGTCGACGAGGCCGTCCTCCGGGCCGGGCACCGTATCGTCCGCGACGAGCAGCGGCATCTTGCGCCGGAACACCGACTCACGGCGCAGCACGTCCCGGGCCCGGTTGCGCGCGATGGTGGTGAGCCAGGCGCCCGGCCGGTCGGGGATGCCGGTCTCCGCCCAGGTCTCCAGGGCCTGTGCGAACGCGTCCTGGGTGCACTCCTCGGCGAGGTCAAGGTCTCGGGTCAGATGGGCGGTGGTGCTGAACACCTGGGCCCAGTCGCGGCGGTGCGCCCGGGCGACCGCCGCGACGACCTCATCGTTCATCCGTGGTCGACCACCGGACGGATCTCCACGCCGCTGTGCGACGCATGCACCTCGGGAAGCAGTGTCGCCAACGACAGGACCTCGTCAAGATCGGCCGCCTCGAGCAGGTAGTAGCCGCCGAGTGCTTCCTTGGTCTCCAGAAACGGCCCGTCCGTCGTCGTGACCTGGCCGAGTGCGCCCAGCCGCAGCGAGGTGGCCGTGGGCGCCAGCTCCAGCTGCTGCCCGTCGATGATCTGCGAGCCGGCCTTGGCCGCGAACGCCGCGTGGGCGGCGTCGTGGGCCTTCCACTGCTCGTCGGTCATGGCGTCCCACTGCTGAGCGTCGCCGTAGATGAGGACCATGTACTTGGCCATGTCCCATATCCCATCGTCTGCGGGCCCCTCGGTGGTGGGCCTCTACATTACGACGAGCCTGGACGGCGGCAGATCGACAGCCGCCGCGACATTCTGCTCCGACGGCGGAGTGCGGCCGGTGTCAGGTCACGAGCGGTGTCCCGTTGCCAGATAGAGCCGCGCCGCCTGCACGTCGGCGGCGTCGCCGAGACGCAGCAGGGTCACCCGGTCACCGGCCGCGGTGATCAGGGCGTCGTGCGCGGCCAGCAGCTCGGCGTAGGTGTGCTGGCAGGTTGCCGGGGACTCGAACCCCGAACCCTTCGATCCAGAAAGGAGAAGGAAGCACCCCCATCACCGCGCAGGCGGAGAGCGGACGGGCTACTTAGTCGAATGCTCTAGCCAGTCGAGCCAGCGACCCAGATGTCGATCATCGCACCGGCCGCGCCGGCACCGCCATCGAGATTCGGGGTCGCCGCCGCCGTCAGGAGCGCGCCGCCGGCAGCGGACGGTACAGCGGGCCTGACGCCACGACATTGGGCGTGTCCGCCGGTCAGGACGCTGTGGCGGACTGTCCACTGCGATCGCCCGGCCTGGTGTCGTGCCCGGGCCGGCGGGTCAGCACCTGCGGGCCGTCGGCGGTCACCGCGACGGTGTGCTCGGAGTGGGCCGTCCGCGAGCCGTCCGCGGATCGGATCGTCCACCCGTCCGCATCGTATTTGATCTTGTCGGTGCTGCGGCAGAGCCACGGCTCGATCGCGAGCGCCAGGCCGGGCTTGAGCTTCATGCCCCGGCCGGGCCGGCCGTCGTTGGACACGTGCGGGGCCTCGTGCATGGTCCGGCCGATGCCGTGCCCACCGAACTCGTTGTTGACCCGGTAGCCGTAGCGGCGGGCGACCTCGCCGATGGCGGCGGAGACGTCACCGAGCTGATTGCCCGGTCGTGCGGCGGCGATTCCGGCCTCCAGCGCGACCTCGGTGGCCTCGATCAGCTTCAGGTCCTCCGGGGCGGGGGTGCCGACGATGACGGACAGCGCGGAGTCGGCGACCCAGCCGTCGATCCCGACCGCCATGTCGATGCTCAGCAGGTCACCGTCGCGCAGGGCGTACCGGTGCGGCAGGCCGTGCAGCACGGCGTCGTTCACCGAGAGGCACAGGACGTTGCGAAACGGTCCACGGCCGAACGACGGCGTGTAGTCCCAGTAGCAGGACTCGGCTCCGCGCTCCTTGACTCGTCGGCGGGCGTGGTGTTCGAGGTCCATCAGGTTGACCCCGACGGCGGCGACGGCGCGCAGCTCCGCCAGCAACTCGCCGACGAACTGGCCGGTCACGGCCATCCGAGCGATCTCCTCGGTGGACTTCAGTTCGATCATGATCAACCCTCCCTCGCCGTTGCGGTATATTTATACCACGCTGTTCGGGGCTGCCGGCGGGTTGGCATTGCCGGTCCGCGAGGGCGGATCTATCCTGCTCACATGGTCCGCCCACCGCTCACACCCGAACAGATCGCCGCGGGGCAACGCCTCGGAGCGGCGCTTCGGGTCGCGCGCGGCAGCCGCAGCCCCGTCGAGGTGGCCCTGGCGGCCGGCATCTCACCGGAGACGCTGCGCAAGATCGAAGTAGGTCGGCTCCCGGCACCCGCGTTCGGCACCGTCGTCTGCCTCAGCGAGGTGCTCGGCGTCCCGCTCAGCGACCTGGCCGACGTGTGGCTGGCCGACCTGCGTGTCCGCGAAGCGTCCTGAGGGCTCCTTTCCAGGCGGACAACCACTGAAAGACCCGAATCCACCTCGGCGTACGGATCCCGACTCAACCCTGGACGCCGCCGATCGCGTCTCACCCTGCATCCGCACCTGAAGCGAGGCGGATGCGACCTGGAGGCGGCGTGAGTCGGTACGAGGACGACGAACAGTTCCGGCTGTTCGTACAACGGCAGTGGGGGTCGTTGCTCCGAACGGCCTACCTGCTGACCGGCGACCGGGGAACAGCCGAGGACCCGACACAGTCGGCGTTGGAGAAGACCCATCGGCGCTGGGGTCGGGTGCTGCGCAGGGACGCGCCCGAGGTCTACGTACGCCGGGTGATGGTCAACACGGCGATCTCCTGGCGGCGCCGGCGGCGGCCGGTGGAGGTGCCGCTGCTGACCTCCGACGCGCCGACGCCGGCCGCGCGCAGGGCCGCGGTACGGGCCGGGTCGGGTGACTCGGCGGCGACCGTACGCTCCGGAAGCTCGACGTCCGCGACGTTCTCCGACGGTGGCCAGGCCCGCCAGGTCGTCTTCAACACCCAGGCGGGCCCGAGGTTGGCGTGGGAGGTGATCGCCATGGACCAGGGCCAGTTCAGCGTGGTGGACGCCGCCGACGGCGCGGTCCTCTTCCGGCGGAGCCTGGTCGCCAACCACCACGCGACGACGTGGGAGAACTATCCGGGTGCCCCGGTCGGCGGCAGGCAGCACACGGTCAACCTGAACAGGTGGTTGCCACCGAACGCGGGGACCTTGGCGGGCAACGTCGGGCACGTCTACTCCGACGTCAACGCCGACAACGTGGCGCAGCCGTCGGAGGAGGTCCTCCCGGACGCCCGGCGCAGCTTCGACTTCCCGTTCACCGACTTCTCGGGCCAGGTCGGCGCCCCGTGTTCCGCGCAGCGGCAATGCTCGTGGGATCCGGCGGTGCCGTACTCCTGGCAGAGCAACCGGGAGCAGAACGCCGCGCAATTCTTCTCCTACCTGGGGACCTGGCACGACCATCTCGCCGCCAGCCCGATCGGGTTCACCCGGGCGGCCGGCAACTTCGAGGCCGTCGACGGCGACGCGGTCGTCGCCGAGTCGATGGACGGCGCCGACACGGCGAACGGCCTGCCGGACGACCGCCACGCCAACAACGCCAACATGACGACGCCGCCGGACGGCATGGCGCCGCGCATGCAGATGTACCTGTTCGTCAAGTCCGCCAGTGTGCTCGCCGGCAACTCCGGTGACACGGCGGACATCGTCTTCCACGAGTACACCCACGGCCTGTCCGATCGCCTGGTGGTCGACGCCAACGGCAACTCCACGCTGATCAGCGCGCAGGCACTGGCGATGTACGAGGCCTGGAGCGACTGGTACGGCCTGGACTATCTGGTCGACAGCGGTCTGGAGCGCGACGACGCCGTCGACGGTGACGTCCGCGAGGGCGACTACATCCTGGCCGGCCGCTCGGTGCGTAGTGCGGCGATCGACTGTCCGGTGCACAGCGCCGAGGCGATCTGTGCCGGCAACCCCGCCGCCGGCGTCGGCGGTTACACGTATGGTGACTACGGCAAGATTCGCAATTCGCGGACCGTGCCGGGGACCACCGAACCGGAGATCCACGCCGACGGCGAGATCTGGGCGCAGACACTCTGGGACCTGCGTGGCGCGATCGGCAGCCACACGGCCCGCTCGCTGATCACCCGGGCGATGGAACTCTCGCCCGCGGATCCGTCCTATCTCGACATGCGTGACGCGATCCTGCTGGCCGACCGGGTCGTCAACCACGGCCGGGGGCAGCGGGACATCTGGCGGGTCTTCGCCGCACGCGGCATGGGCTTCCACGCGAGCACGGACGGCGCGACGGACACCTCGCCGACCGAGGACTTCTCGCTGCCCTGGAGCTGACGAGCCGGGTGCGGGCCGGCGGGACGTCGCGACTGTCGACGTCCCGCCGGCCTTTCCGTGTTCACGGTGCCGCGTGCCGCGTACCCGCCTTGACAGCGTCCGTGCTGGTTAGGTTAGCCTAACCTCTATCGGGTCTGCGCCGTCGGCGTGATCGGCTTCGTCGGTCTGGTGGCGCCGCACCTGGCCCGCGTGCTCGTCGACCCGAGAGGCAGCATGACCGAGACCCTGCCCATCGCCCCGTGGCGTCTGTTCGCCGTCGAGGTCCGGGCGGTACGCCAGCTCAGTCCCTCCTTCACGCGGGTGACCTTCACCGGGCCCGACCTCATCCGATTCGCCGACAACGGCTACGACCAGCGGATCAAGCTGGCCCTGCCGCTGCCCGGCCAGCGCGGGGTGCACCTGCCCGAGGGGCCGGACTGGTACGCGAAGTGGCGAGCCCTGCCGGAGCACGAGCGCAACCCGGTGCGTACCTACACTGTCCGCGCGGTTCGCCCGCACGCGTCCGAGGTCGACGTCGACCTTGTCCTGCACGGCGACGGCGGCCCAGCCACCCGCTGGGCGCGGCGGGTGCGCCCCGGCGACGAGATCGCCCTGCTCGGGCCGGACGCCGGCTACGACGGTGACCACGGCGGGGTCGAGTTCCGCCCCCCGTCGACCGGAGCCCTGCTGCTGGCCGGTGACGAGACGGCCGTCCCGGCGATCAGCGGCATCTGTGAACGCCTGCCCCTCGACGCGTACGGCATGGTCCTGCTGGAGGTGCCCGACGCCGGCGACGTGTTGCCGCTGGCGGCGCCCCCCGGGATCGAGGTGCGGTGGCTGCCCCGGGGCGAGGGCGCGCACGGCTGTCGACTGGTGCCGGCCGTGGCGGCCGCGGCGGGCGAGCTGCTGGCCGGTGGAACGCCGGTGCCCGCCCAGCCCATCAGTGACGTGGACGTGGACAGCGAGATCCTCTGGGAGGTGCCCGAGGAGGTGTCCCCGTCACGGCTGTACGCGTGGCTGGCGGGGGAGGCGGGCGTCATCCGGACCCTGCGTCGACATCTCGTCGTCGAGCGTGGCCTCGATCGCCGGGCGGTGGCCTTCATGGGCTACTGGCGACTCGGCCGCGCCGACCCCGTCTGAGCCCCAGGCGTCGAAGTCTGCCGACGGTTCGACGTTTCCCGGTCGTACGGCGGGTAATCAGCCGCGCCCACGCGGACGGACGGGCTGCGCACGCGACCCGTCCCGGAGCCAAGGAGCGGATGGCCGTGTCAGACCAACAGCTCACCGTCGTCCTCGTGCACGGCGCGTTCGCCGAGTCGGCGAGTTGGAACGGTGTGATCGAGCGGCTCGGCCCCGCCTACTCCGTGGTGGCCGCCGCCAACCCGCTGCGCAGCGTCGCGGGCGACGCCGCGTACCTGCGCGACGTGGTGCGGGGGATCGGCGGTCCCGTCCTGCTCGTCGCTCACTCGTACGGCGGCATGGTCATCACGGAGGCGGCGGCGGGTGACCCGACGGTGCGTGGCCTGGTCTACGTGAACGCGTTCGCCCCGCAGACGGGTGAGTCCGCGCTGGCGCTGTCCGGCAAGTTCCCGGGCAGCACGCTCGCCGACACCCTGGTCTCCTATCCGGTGTCGACCGGCGGCAACGAGGTGGCGATCGGCCAGGACGCCTACCACGCGCAGTTCGCCGCGGACGTGTCCGACGACCAGGCGGCGTTGATGGCCCGGACGCAACGGCCGGCGACCGAGCAGGCGCTCGGCGAGGCGCTGGCGACGGACACCCCGGCGTGGCAGTCGTTGCCCAGCTGGTTCGTGCTCGGTGACGCGGACCGCAACATCCCGGTCGCCGTACACCGCTTCATGGCCGAACGTGCCGGCGCACGCGGAGTTCGGGAGATCGCCGGTGCCTCCCACGCGATGGCGGTGTCCCGGCCCGGCGAGGTCGCCGAGTCCATCATCGAGGCGGCACGGGGCGTCGGGGCCGCCTAGTCACGGCCACCCCGGCGCGGGCCGTCCGGGTTCTCGGTGGACGGTGGCGTGTGGCCGAGCTCGGACGAGATCCGGTTCGCGGTGTCCAGGAGGAGCGGAAGGTTGCTCTTCAGCTGATCCAGGCTCGCGATGACCTCGATCGCCGTGAGCGAGGCGGCGGCGGTGACCTGCCCGCGTGAATCCCGGATCGGCGCGGCGACGCACATCACGTACGCGTCGTGCTCCCCGTTGTCGGCGGCCCAGCCGCGTTCACGGACGCGGGCGAGTTCGGCGTCGAGGGAGTCGTGGTCGGCGACGGTGGTGGCGGTGAACCTCTCGAGGACGACGTGCGAGAGCAGGCGCTCGCGTTCCTCGGGGGGCAGGTAGGCGAGGATCGTCTTGCCGACGGCGCTCGCGTGCATCGACACCGCCCGGCCTACCCGCGAGGGCAGCTTGACGGCGTCGAACGCCGGGCTGTCGACCTTGTCGATGTAGATGATCTCGTTGCCGGTCAGCTGGGCCAGGTGCACGGTGTGGCCGGTCTCGCGTTGCAGCGCCCGTAGTGGTGCGGCGGCGAGCTGGCGCAGGTCCATCGCGCCGAGCGCGAGCTCGGACAACTCGATCAGCCCGCTGCCGAGCACGTAGGTGCCCGCGCCGGTCCGGCGGACGAAGCGTTCGGCCTCCAGCGTCCGCAGGATCCGCAGGGCCGTGGACTTGTGGACGCCGAGCACGTCCGCCGCCTCCGTGAGTGACAGTGGGCGCTCCGCCGATCGACGGATGAGGTCGATCGCGCGGCGAATCGATTGGGCCACGGGCCAGTTCCCCCTCGCGCGGCTGTCGCGCCGTCGTGTCGTTGCGTCATGTGCAATGTAGTGGATGCGATGCGCAACCACTCCTTGACGCCGTTGCATATGGCGCTACGATCGTTGCAAATTGATCCCTGGGGAGTGGCTCATGACGGTGCCAGAACCCCGAGGGCGGGCCGCCGGCACGGACTGGTTCGGGACCGCTGCCGAGGCGTTACCGGACGACGCCGACCGTGGCGTCCTCATCGGCCGGATCTGGGATCCCCGCGTCGACGGCCCATCACCCGTGACCGTCCGAGACGGCGAGGTCATCGACGTCAGTTCCCGGTTCGCGACCGTTCGGGACATCTGCGAGCTGCCCGATCCCGCCGCGACGGTGGCTGCGCTCGACGGACGGCGGGTGGCCAGCTTCGAGGACGTACTGGCCAACACCGGTGCTGCGACCCGTGACCGCACCCGACCCTGGCTGCTCGCGCCGGTCGACCTCCAGGCGCTCAAGGCGGCCGGCGTCACCTTTCCCGTCTCGATGCTCGAACGCGTCATCGAGGAGCGGGCACGGGGAGACCTGGCACTCGCGGCGGACCTCCGTGGCCGGATGCTCGCCGACATCGGCGCCGACCTGTCCAGCCTGGCGCCGGGGTCGGCCGAGGCGGAGCGGCTCAAGGGTCTGCTGGTCGCCGAGGGCATGTGGAGTCAGTACCTCGAGGTGGGGATCGGGCCGGACGCGGAGATCTTCACGAAGGGCCAGGTCCTCTCCGCCGTCGGCACCGCCGTTCCGGTCGGCGTGCTCGCGGCGTCCAGCTGGAACAACCCGGAGCCCGAGGTCGCGCTCATCGTCCAGTCCAGCGGCCGGATCATCGGTGCCACCCTGGGCAACGACGTGAACCTGCGCGACGTCGAGGGCCGTTCGGCGCTCCTGCTGCCCCTGGCCAAGGACAACAACGCCTCATGCGCCCTCGGTCCCCTGATCCGGTTGTTCGACGACCGGTTCGGCCTGGACCGGGTGCGCGAAGCCGAGGTCGGTCTGACGATCCGCGGCGCGGACGGCTTCCACCTGGAGGCGGTCTCGGAGATGACGCGGATGTCGCGCGACCCGGCGGCCCTGGTGCGGCAGCTGGTCGGCCCGCACCACCAGTATCCCGACGGTGCCGTGCTGATGCTCGGCACCATGTTCGCGCCCATCGAGGACCGGGACCGCCCCGGTGAGGGCTTCACCCACAACGTCGACGACGTGGTGCGGATCGGCTGCCCGGCGCTCGGCACCCTCATCAACCGCGTGCGGCACGCGGAGGAGTGCGAGCCGTGGCAGTTCGGCGTCCGCGATCTCATGGGCAACCTGGCAAGGAGGGGACTGCTGTGAACCTGGTCAGCACGGTCGATCCACGCGATGGTCGACGCCGCGCGACGGATCTCGTCGAGACCGACGAGATCCGGCTGGAGGCGATCACCGCCCAGGCGGCCCGGGCGGCGCGGTGGCTGTCCGACCTGGGGAGACTCGGCAGGGCGGAGCTGCTGGACGCGACGGCCGCCGCCCTGGAGACCCGTCGCGCGGACCTGGTCGCCGCCGCGGTGGCGGAGACCGGGCTGGGCCACGCGCGTCTGGACCAGGAGCTCACCCGGGCGTCGCTCCAGTTCCGGATGTTCGGCGACGTGCTGCGCGACGGCGGGTACGTCGAGGCGGCCATCGACCACGCCGCCGACACACCGATCGGGCGCGGCCCCGATCTGCGCCGGATGCTCGTACCCCTCGGGCCGGTAGCCGTCTTCGGGGCCAGCAACTTCCCGTTCGCCTTCTCGGTCGCCGGGGGCGACACCGCCGCCGCGCTCGCCGCGGGTTGCCCCACGGTCCTGAAGGCCCACCCGTCCCACCCGCTGACGTCACACGCGTCCGCCGACGCGATCGAGTCGGCCATTCGCGACGCGGGCGGTCCCGAGGGCGTCATGACCATCGTGTACGGGGAGCAGCCCGGCCGTTCGCTGGTACGGCATCCCGCGATCCGGGCGGTCGCACTGACGGGCTCCGTGAGCGCGGCCCGCGCCATCCAGGCGGCCATCGACGAACGACCCGATCCCATTCCCCTGTACGCCGAACTGAGCAGCGTGAACCCGATCGTCGTCCTGCCCGGTGCGGCCGCCGACCGGGCAGACCAGATCGCCGAGGGGCTGTTCGCCTCCTTCACGGCCTCGGGCGGTCAGCTGTGCACCAAGCCCGGACTGGCGTTCATCCCGGCGGACCGCGACGGTGACCATCTCGTCGACGGGCTGCGGGCGAGGGTCGGCGCCTCGGGCGGTGCCGTCCTGCTCAACGAGCGGATCCGGGACGCGTACGAGAGTCGGGCCGCGACGCTCGAACGGGCCGGCGCCCGCGTCTCGGCGCGGCCCCACGTCGCACCGGGGGAGGGGTTCACCGTCACGCCGGCGCTGCTGGAGATCGGTCTGTCGGGCCTGACCGCCGAGATCGCCGACGAGTGCTTCGGCCCGCTCATGGTCGTGGTCCGGTATCCCGACGTCGCCGACCTCGACGCGGTGCTGACGACCGTCCCACCGTCGCTGACCGGCTCGGTCCATCGTGGTCCGGACGACGACACCGCTGTCGTACGCCGACTGGTCGACGTGCTCGCCGCCCGCGCGGGGCGCATCGTCTTCGACGGCTATCCCACCGGTGTCCGCGTGTCGTGGGCACAGCACCACGGTGGGCCGTGGCCGTCGACCAACGCCGTGCACACCTCGGTGGGCGCCACGTCGATCCGCCGGTTCCTTCGCCCGCTGGCCTGGCAGGACGCCCCGGACTGGGTCCTGCCCGAGGAACTGCGGGACGGGTACACCGCCATTCCCCGTCGCGTCGATGGACGCTGGGAAGCACGGATGAACAGGGAGGAGCGCTGATGTCGACGACGGATCGTCCGCTGCGCAGCGGACAGTGGTTCGGTGCGGAAGGCCGCAACGGGTTCATCCACCGCTCCTGGATGCGCAACCAGGGGTTCGCGGACGACGTGTTCGACGGTCGCCCGGTGATTGGCATCGCCACCACCTGGTCGGAGCTGACACCCTGCAACGCCCACCTGCGTGACCTGGCCGAGTCGGTGAAGCGCGGCGTGTGGGAGCGCGGTGGTCTGCCGTTGGAGTTCCCCGCGATGAGCCTGGGTGAGCCCCTCATGCGACCCACGACCATGCTCTACCGCAACCTGTTGGCGATGGAGCTGGAGGAGCTGGTCCGGGCCAACCCGCTCGACGGGGTCGTCCTGCTCTCCGGCTGCGACAAGACCACCCCCGGCCTGTTGATGGGCGCGGCGAGCGTCGACCTGCCGACCCTCATGATGACCGGCGGCCCGATGCTCAACGGCAAGTTCCGCGGTCAGGACATCGGTTCGGGCACCGTCGTGTGGCGCTTCACCGAGGAGATGCGGGCCGGCCGGATGAGCGCCGCCGACTGCGCGGAGGCGGAGGTCGGCATGTCCCGCAGCCGAGGTCACTGCATGACCATGGGTACCGCCTCCACGATGGCCTGCGTGACCGAAGCGCTGGGCGTGCAACTGCCGGGGGCCGCCGCCGTGCCGGCGGTCGACTCCCGGAGGTACGCGCTCGCGCACGCCGCCGGACGCCGGATTGTCGACATGGTCGGGCAGGACCAACGGCTGTCCTCGGTGTTGGACCGACGCGCCTTCGAGAACGCGATCCGGGTGAACGCCGCGATCGGCGGTTCCACCAACGCCGTCGTCCACCTGCTCGCGATCGCCGGACGCCTCGGCGTCCCGCTGTCCCTGGAGGACTTCGACACCCTCACCGCCGACGTGCCCATGCTCGTCAACCTGATGCCGTCCGGGGCGTACCTCATGGAGGACTTCGCCTACGCCGGCGGCGTCCCGGCCGTGATGACGGAGATCGCCGGGCTGCTGCACCTCGACCACGTCACCGTCAGCGGGAAGAGCGTGGCCGACAACATCAGCGGCGCCCAGTGCTGGAACCGGGACGTCATCGGCACCATGGCGGAGCCGTTCCAGCCGACCGGCTCGGGCACCGTGGTGCTGCGCGGGTCGCTCGCGCCGTCCGGGGCTGTGCTGAAGGTCTCCGCCGCCTCCGCCCACCTCCTCGCGCACACCGGGCCGGCGCTCGTCTTCGACCGGATCGAGGACTATGTCGTCGCCGCCGACGATCCGGACCTTGCCGTCACCCCCGAGACGGTGATCGTGGTGCGGAACGCCGGACCGCGCGGCTACCCCGGCTTCCCGGAGGTGGGCAACGTGCCGATGCCGCGACGGCTGCTCGCCGACGGCATCACCGACATGGTGCGGATCTCCGACGCCCGGATGAGCGGCACCGGGTACGGCACCTGCATCCTGCACGTGGCACCGGAGGCGTCCGTGGGTGGCCCTCTGGCGCTGGTGCGCACCGGCGACCTGGTCCGCGTCGACGTGCCGACGCGGCGGTTGGACCTCCTGGTCGACGACGAGGAACTCGCCCAACGCCGGTCCGCCTGGCAGCCACCACGGCCGACGGCCGACCGCGGCTGGGCGCGCCTCTACAGCGAGCACGTCCTCCAGGCCGACCGGGGAGCGGACCTCGACTTCCTCGTCGGCGGCAGCGGCAGCGGCGTACCCCGGCACTCGCACTGACCGGAGGTCTCAGCTCTGTTGGTAGTTCACCGCGGTGAACCCGCACGGCTGGTGCAGGTGCAGGTAGTAGGCGCCCTCGCCGAGATCGTCCAGGTCAGCGCCGCCGATCAGACCGACATAGTCCATCGGTTGTCCGCAATCGGGGCAGTCGGGGTGCTCGGCGTCCTGGATCCAGTCCGGCCGGCCGCCCAGCGTCGAGCCGCCCCGGTCCCAGGCACTGGACTGGTAGGGGCTCGCCAGGGCCGGCCCCGGGACCGAGGTCTGCGTCGGCGGGTCCTCCGGCACGGCCGTCTCCGGCGGCAGGTAGCTCGGACGGGTGTTGCCCGCCCACCAGGTGGCGCCACCGCCCGGCGTGACCTGGCTGTAGAGGGTCGTGTAGCAGGCGCAGTTGTGGCAGGTCTCGAACACCAGCCGGCCGGACCAACGCGTGTGTGCCAGCGCGGCGCCGATGGCTGGTTCGGTGGTGTCGAGGTCGGCGGCGACCCAGAGCGGTGCGGCACACCACGGGCAGGTCGGCCCGCCCACACGTCGGGGTTCATCGCGCAGGACCAGGCGGTACGCGGTGTCCCCGCAGAGATCCCGCCGGTCGCCGGTGGGGTCGAGCGTCCAACCACCTTCGAGCGCGTAGCTCAGCGCACCGACGTGCAGCTGGTCCGCGCCGGCCGGCGGGTGCGTCGACCAGCGACGCAGGGCGCTCTCGGCGAGCGGGTGCGCGGTGTGGGCCAGGATCAGCAGCAGATTGTTGAGGTCATCCGTGCTCTGCCCGTCGTCGATCCGCTCGATGACCCGGCGGACCACGCCGGCGTCTGCCGCCCGGTACAACGTCGCCGGCCACCACAGGTCGAGATCGAGCAGAAGCTGATGGTGCGGGACCAGACGTCGCGGGTCGGCGGCGGCGATCTCGCACAACTTTTCCATCGCGTCGTCGTCCTCGGCGGCCGCTCTTTTGATCAGTTCCTCGATCACGAGCGGATGGTAGCCGTGCGGTACGACGAGACGCGCCGCGCTGGTCACCTCGTTCAGGGGTGGGCAGACGAGAGCGCCTCGGCGATCATCCGATGGCCCTGGGCCTCGAACGGCTCGTCACCGACCTGGTAGGCCCAGGCCGCGGTGCCGATCGCCGCGCGGACCCGGTGGCGATGCCAGTCGCCGGCCTCGCGGGGATCGGCGCCGTACCCGTCGAGGAAGGCCACCTCGAGGGCCGGGTCGCGGCGGAAGTCCTGGGCGGCCAGACGGGAGAAGTCCGTGGACGCGGGTCGCATCGCCGCACGGCCGAAGTCGATGACACCCACCAGGCCGTCGTGCACGAGCCAGTTGCGGGGCTGCCAGTCCCCGTGCGTGGGTACGAGGGTCGCGGGCGGCGTCGGCCAGGCGCTGATCTCGGATCGCAGTCGCGACACGGTGGGCGCCGCGATCCGGTGCGGTTGGCCGAGCCACGCCAGCGACTTCTCGTTCTCACGCCGTTCGTGGTCGTCATCCGCGACGGCGGTCTGCGTGTGCAGCAGGGCCAGCAGCTCGCCGGCCTGCCGGTAGGTGGCGGGGTCGTCGGCGTGTTCGCTGCCGAGCACCAGCTCGCCGGGCAGGTACCGGGTGATGAGGATCTTCGCGTCGGCGTCGCCGTGCACCAGCGTCGGCGCGCGACCTTTGCCGGTCCAGGGGCCCAACCAGGTGCGATGGGCGTCAAGTTCCCGCCGGATGTGATGGTCGTCGTCGCCGCCGGCCTTGACGACGAACCGTGATCCGGCGCGGGTCACCTCGAGAACGGTGGTCGTCGTCAGGCCCCAGCTGTGGTCGCGGTCGACGGTCGCGCCCGGGAGCCACTGGTCCACGAGTGCGCGCTGGCGCGCCGAGAGCTTCCCGAGCCCAGAGGTCACGGTGGAGATCATACGAGGCACGCGAGCAGGCGGCGGCGTGCCGCAGTGGGGTGCCGCCTAGGTCCGCTCGGTGCCCTCGTAGAGGTCGAGATAGAACTGCTCGATCTCGTCGGCCCTGCTCCCCAACCCGTCGGGGTCGACGATGTCGTGCCCGATGCCGAACTCACGCGGCAACTCGTGTGTCGAGAACGCGAGGTCGTTCCGGTCGGCGATGCCTCTCGGGATGTCGGTCGCCGCCTGACGGTCGATGACGCCGTCGTTGTCCGAGGTGACGATCGCCAGCTCGCGTAGATGCGGGCACCTCGGGTCGGCCTTGAAGTTGCGGACGACGCGCAGGTACTGCGACAGCGCCGCGGACGAGAAGCCCTCGGAGTCGACCCGGTCGGGGACGAGACCGAAGCCGAACAGGACGGTGAGGGGCTTGACGGCGACGTCGGGCACCCGGTCGGGGTTGGGTGCGTAGAGGGGCGACAGCAGGAGAGCACGATGCACCACGTCGGGACGGTGGCCGATCAGCCAGGTGGCCAACACGCCTCCACCGGAGATGCCCACGACGCCGACCGTGTCGCCCAGGCCAGCCGCGACGTTCAGCGCGTCGTTCGCGGAGTCGACCAGTTCGTAGGCGTCGACCTTCGCGTGCGCCAACCTGTCGGCGACACCGTGTCGGGGCGCTCGTGGCACCCAGACGTTGTAGCCCCGGTCGAAGAACAGCTTGGCCAGTCCGCGGTACTGGTCGGGGCACTCCGTGTGGCCGTGAAGCAGCAGGACGGCCTTCGCGCTCACCCGTCCGTGCGTGAGGAACTGACTCCGGCACTCGGGGAGCACCTGCGGGTCGGCCGTCTCGGCCGCGACGGTCCGCGCCGCCCGATCGCTCGCCGACTCGAAGCTCAGGGTCTCCGGCGTCGCGCGCTGCAGGGCGTCGGTGCGCAGCGGCCACCCGTACACCGTGGCGACGGCCACGACGACCAGGGCGAGGAAGCCGGTCAGTACGAGCGCGACGCGGGTGCGGCGACGGGCACGGACGGGACGGTTCCGGAGACCTCCGGCCAGCTCACTGTCCACCGTGTCCCCCATTTGTGCGCGTCGACGCCGCCATTCTGCCCACCACCCACTGGGCAAACTCTGGAGAAAGTGCGTATCGCCGCCATCGGTGCGGGTTGATCACGTCAAGTTGTGCGGAAGTCCGCGCTGCGAGCATGGCACCTGCCTCACTCCGCCACTCTCCTGGAGCCAATAGGTGCACGACACGATTCTCGACCGACAGCAGGAAACCGCGACCAGGTTGATCGGCGGCTCTCTGGGCAGCGTCACGAGTGCCTCCGGACTGCAATTTCTTCTCCGGCGCGCCACCGCGGACTGCCTGGATCTGGTCAACCGTTTCCATCGTCAGGATTGCTCCCTGGAGAGCCGGGCCGCCCGTTACCACGTCCCCCGCGATCGGATTCGCGTGGCCGAGTGGCGCATGCTGACCAGGGCCGAGGGAGGTTACACCGTCCTGATTTCGCGCCCCGGCCAGAACGATCTGGTCGGGTTGGCGCATCTGTTGTGGCAGGCGTCGGCACCACCGGAGGTCGCTCTGCTGATCGCCGACGCCTGGCAGGGACTGGGCGTCGGCAGGGCCGTCGGCGGGAGGCTGCGCGAGCTTGCGGCCGCGCACGGTCATCCGGTCCTGGGGGCCTGCGTGCGGCCGCAGAACATCCGCGCCATCCGTCTGGCCCGCCGCTTCGGTCTGGAACTCGACGACTCCGCCGACCAGGTGTGAGGCGACTCGCCGTAGATGCTTCCCCGCCGACCAGATGGTAACGGTGAGTATTGAGGACTGGACTGCGGGAGCGCGACCGTCGTCATCCTCATCCTCCTCGTGACGGGATGAAAAGGCAGGCCAGCCAGGGGTGCGGGTGCCTTCCGCGCTCGCCCGCTCGACGCCGAGTTGATTGCCGCGACAGCCGGTCTAGTTGTTGTCAAGAGAATCTTCACTGAGCGTGACTAGCTTGATTCGTGGCTTTGAATCGTGTCAGGGCTCTGGTTTGCGGCAACAGGGGGTTCCCGCAAGCCAGACGCGACGCGGGGGGGAATTCATGCAGAAAACGGGGGGCGAGTGCGTTTTGTCCCGCCACAGTTCGGCTGATACATCGGCGCCAGGGACCAGTGCGTGATCCCAGCCCAGCGCCGTCCATTCGACAGCAATACCCGGCCGGCAGGTGCAGGGGCCGGCCGGATCCACGACGGTGAAGGGGGACCGCTTCGCCTGCAAATCATGGGTCCATTGCGGGTCTGGCGGGGTGCCACCGAACTCGACGCGGGCCCACGGCAGCAACGGTGCCTGCTCGCGCTCCTGCTGGCTCGCGTGGGCCACCCGATCAGCATGACCGATCTGACCGCGCTGATCTGGGGCGCGGACTCACCGCCCAGCGCGGTAAATGTGATCCACAAATACATCGGTGCGTTGCGCCGCCTTCTCGAACCCGACCTGCCGCCGCGTGCCTCCGGGTCCTACCTGTTGCGCAGCGGCAACGGATACCGATTCACCGCGGGCCCGGAGATGCTCGACCTGGTGGCGTTCCGCTGGCGCGTCGCCTCGGCGCAGGCGAGCGTGGCCAAGGGCCGCCCGGACGAGGCGCTGGACTACTACGCCGAAGCCCTGCAACTCTGCCGCGGCTTCGCCGGAGACTCCCTGGCGGACAGCAACCGGGCCGCGGCGACCTTCGCGGGCATCGTGGGCGAATTCTTCGACGCGGTGGTCGACGCGGCCAGGATCGCCGTCCGGGTGCGCCAACCGTCGCGGGTTCTGACACCGCTGCGGCTCGCGGCCGAGATGGATCCGCTGCACGAGGTCGTTCACGCGAGCCTGGTGACGACCCTCGCCGCAGCCGGCCAGCAGGCCGAGGCGTTGGCGGTGTACCGGAAGATCCGCGAGCGCCTCGTCGAGGAGCTGGGCATCGATCCCGGGCACAGTCTCCAGGACGCCCACCGTCAGGTCCTGACCCAGAGCGCCCTGCCGCAGGCCGCCGAGGCGGACTCCGTCGTACCCGGCGTCCGGTCCGACGACGTCCCCGTCGCGCCGCTGGTCCGCCCGGCGCAACTGCCTCCGGACCTGTCGCAGTTCGTCGGGCGGTCGAGCGAGCTCGCCCTCCTGAGCGACCTCGTGGCCGGTATGCGCGACGACGGGAGGACCAGCCCACTGGTGGTGGCGATGGACGGCATGGGTGGCGTGGGCAAGTCCACTCTGGCCGCTCACTTCGCCCGTCTCGTCGCCGACGAGTTCACCGACGGTCAGCTCTACCTCGACCTCCAGGGCGAGCAGGACGACGACGATGCCGTCCGTGCCGGCGACGCCCTGCGCTCCATCCTGTACGCGTTGGGCGTCCCCGCGTCGCAGGTCCCCGACACGTTCGACGCGCGCGTCGGGACGTACCGCAGTTTGACGGCGGGGAAACGCGTTCTGCTGCTGGTGGACAACGTGCGCGATGCCGGGCAGGTTCGTCCGCTGCTGCCGAACTCCGCCGACAGCCTGGTGCTGCTCACCAGCCGGCGTCCGCTGCTCGGACTCGCCGCCTTCGACGGCGCGTACCTGCTGCGTCTCGACGTACCGGATCTCCCGTCGGCCCGGGAACTCCTGGTGCACCGCCTCGAGCGCTGGACGAAACGCAGGATCGGTCAAGCGGACATCGCGATCGTGGACGAGATCACCGAGCTGTGCGGGCGGCTGCCGCTGGCGCTGGCGATCCTGGCCGCTCGCCTCACCGCGCGTCCCACCCTGTCACTGGCGTCCGTCCTTGCCGACCTTCGTGACGGTGCGCGCCGTCTGGAGGCGTTCCCCGGGGGTGTGGGCGCGCACGATCCGCGCACCGCGTTCTCCTGGTCGTACCGGCAGCTCAGCCCCGGCGCGGCCCGGCTCTTCCGGCTACTGGCCGTCTCCCTGACCCCCGGAATCACGGCGCAGGCCTGTGTCAGCCTGTCGGGCCGGGAGTCGGCCAGGACGCACGCCGAACTTGCCGAGCTGACCGAGGCGGCGTTGGTGACCGAACACGAGGACGGACGGTTCACGTCGCACGTGCTGGTCAAGGCGTACGCGCAGGAGTGCCTCCAGGACGTCGAGTCGGCGGAGGAACGCCAGGACGCGGTCTGCCGCCTGCTGCAGTACTACCTGCACAGCAGCTACAACGCGCAGGTGCTGCTCGCACCTCACCGGGTTCCGATCGAGCCCCCGCCGGCGCCGCCCGGTGTCGTGCCCGAACAGCCGGCGACCTACGAGGAGGCCATCGCCTGGTTCGCCGACCAGCGTGAGGTGCTCAAGGAGGCTGTCCGGCTGGCGGAGCACCTCGGGTACGGCATCGTGCCCTGGCAGCTCGCCATCACCATGCAGCAGTACCTGCAGTGGGCCGGGTACTTCCAGGACTGGGAGGACGTGATGCGCGCGGCCCTGCAGGCGGCCCGGGAGGGCGGCGACGAGGTCGGCGAGGCGCACACCCTGCGCAGCCTGGCTGGCGCCCGGTGGTCGTTCGGGGCCAGCGAGGAGACGCTCGACCTGCTGGCGGCCGCCCTGCGGATCTTCGAGGAGCGGGGCATGCGTCTGGAGCAGGCCCTGGTGCACACCAACCTCCACTGGGTGCACGAAGCGCTCGGCCGGCACGGGCAGGCGCTCGTGCACGGCGAGACGGCGTTGGCCCTCTATCGCGAGATCGGCTACCGCCGTGCGGTGACCCTGAGCCTCATGTTGACGGGCAGTTCGCTTGCCCGTCTCGGTCGGCTCGACGAGTCGGCCGCCATGCTGGAGCAGGCCCTCGACCTGCACGAGCAGATCCGTGGCGACCTTGAGGCCGGCTGGGACGCGACGCTGATCGCGATGGAGGGCGAGACGCGGATGGCCATCGCCTCGAACCTCGCCGAGACGGGCCGCGTCCGCGAGGCGGTGGAGCAGTTGGAGTTATCGGCCGAGACCTCGCGGCGGGTGAGCCACCGGCCGAACGAGTTCGAGGCCCTGCACCGGCTCGCCGAACTGTTGATGTCCGTCGGTGACGTCGGCGGGGCGGCAGTGGTGTTCAAACGAGCCGGCGAGGTTCTCGCCAGCTTTCCGGACGGCGGGCCGGAACGGCTACGGGATCGTTTCGCCTGGCTGGCGCAGAAGATACCGTCGGACCACCGCGATGACCAGCGGTAACCTGCCGCCCGGCCACCCGGATCCAGGTGGCCGCGCACTGTCGAGGGGACGGTTATGACCAGCACCGCTGACCGGATGACGGCGGCCTATTTCGACGCCTTCGAGGCGCTCGTGGCGGTGACACCGAAGGGCTGGCACGCCGAGCGGGGCACCGCCCGGGGTTCGCTGACCCACTGCGGCGTGCCGCTGTTGAACGTGGCCTACGACATGACGCCGGAGCCGGATCTCGGGTCGCTCGACGAGGTGGCGACCGAGGTGGGCAGGCAGGGCGCACGGTGGTCGATCATGGTACGGCGTGGCGTGGGCGACGAGGTCGTCGATCTCGCGGCCCGGCACGGGCTGGTCGAGCGCCAGGAGGTGCCGATACTGGGCTGCGCCGTGGACGACCTCGTGTTCCGGGCGAGCGCGGCACAGCGCGAGCTGGTGCACCACGTCGGCGCGGCGAGGAGCGACCTCTACACGGAGATCCTCGCCCAGGGCTTCGAAACGCCCGAGAGCGTCTTCGGACCACTCATGGGCGGCGGCGTGCTCGATGCCGCCTCCATGACCGGATACCTGGCCGAGGACGACGGCCAGCCCGTCGGTACCGGCTTCGGAATCCGGACCCCCGACGCGATCGGTGTCTACAACATCGCCGTCGTCCCGTCCGCACGAGGTCGGGGCCTGGGCCGGGCGATCACCGAGGCGGTGCTGCGCGACGGCGTCGCAGCCGGCGCCCGATGGGCCTTTCTGCTGCCCAGCGTGATGGGCCAGCCGCTCTACGAGTCGATGGGCTTCCGGCTCGTGGACAACTGGACCATGTTCACGGCGCGGTGAGCGTCCGCTCCGGCGGACGACGCCGGAGCGTGGGCAGCCCGGTTACCGTTGCGTGTCCTGTGAGCGCGGCGGGAACTCGGTGACATAGTGCAGCCTGTCGCCGATGTCGCAGACCTTGTCGCGCATCGTCCGGGTGCCGCCGTTCTGCATGGTGTGCATGGCGTCGCAGGCGTTGCGCCACTCCTGGCAGGCCGCCGGCACGTCATCGAGATCGAGGTGCGCCTCGCAGAGCAGGATCGACGCCTGGAAGACACCGGTGCTGTTCTGCGCCTCGACGGCCGCCTCCACCGCCTGCTCAAGTTGCCGGACGGCCTGGTGCTGACGACCCATCTCACCAAGACACTCGGCGAGGGCGAGGCGGATGTCGGCCTCGTCCGTCCTCCACTCGGCCTGCACACTGCGGGCGAGCGCGTCCTGCAGGCACGACAGGGCCTCATCGACAGCGCCCAGCCGGGCGAGTGAGTGTCCCCGGGCCGCCAAGGCCCGGATCGCACCCTGTTCGACACCGGCGGCGCGGTACAGCGCCAGTGCCCTGTCGCTCTCCTCGAGCGCAGACTCGTGTCGGCCGAGCTCGGTGTTGATCCGGTGCAGGGTCGCGTGGACGATCCCCTGTTCCAGGAGCATGCCGTCCTCCGCGAAGACCTCCTGCGCATCCGAGAGCAGGTCGAGGGCCTCGTCGTAGGCGGCGAAGTAGTAGCAGGAGTCGGCGAGGCTTCGCATGGCCTGTGCCGCACCGACCCGATCCCCCCGGTCCCGGGCGGATTTCAGTGCGAGCCGCGTGACGTCCTGCCAGTCGTGGAACCGCCCGCTGCGCTGCAACCACGGCTGCATGGTGAGGGCCAGCTGCCACGGGACGGTGGCGACGTTGCCCTCGGCCGCGTGCCGCACCGCTTCCGGCAACACCTCGCGGTGGTCGTCGAACCACCGCATCGCCTCGCCGTAGCCGGTGGGCCGCTCCGGAACGATCGTGGCCGGCGCCGGTGGCGGGGCGATCATCGAACTCTGCGGCACCAGCGCGGTCGCCGCGTGGTAGCTGCTCTGCAGATAGTGCTGCAGGAGCCGGGTGGTCGCCGCCTCCCGGTCCGACGCGGACTCCTCCTCCAGGAACAGCTCCTGTGCGTACGCCTTGACCAGGACATGGGATGTGAACCGGCCCCTGTCGTCCTCGTCCAGCAGCGCCGCGTCGGCGAGGTCCCGCAGGATGGCGCGGGCGACCCGGGGCTGAGTCTCGGACAGGCTGGCGAACGCCGCGGCCGAGATGCCCGACGCCATGGCGGCGGAGGACAGCCGGAAGAGGCGGGCGGCCTCCGAGCTGAGCTGGCGGTACGACCAGGCGAAGGCGGCACGTGGATCGCGTACGCCTCGGCCGCTGGAGAAGGCCGCGAGCCGTTCGGTCCCGTCGCGGAGCTCGGCAGCCACGTTCGCGAGGGAGAGGTGGGGACGAGCGCTCAGGCGCCCGGCCAGGATGGCCAGCGCCAGTGGGAGGCGACCGCACAACTCGATGATCTCGTCCAGGATGTCGGCCGGAGCGGGGGTTTCCGCCACAGGACGGTTCGGAGCGCGGTCGAGCCGGCGCCGGACCAGCTTGCGGGCGGTCGTCATGTCCGGAGGGTCGAGGTGCAGCAGGTGGGCACCGTCGAGGGCGGAAAGCTCGACGAGCGGCTTGCGGCTCGTCACGAGAACCAGGCTCTCCGTCGAATTCGGCAGCAGCGGGCGTAGCTGCGCCGAGTCGCGTGCGTTGTCGAGGAGCACCAGGACGCGCTTGCGGGCGGTGAGGCTGCGGTAGATGCCGGCACGCGCGGCGAGGGTCTCCGGAACGCTGGACACGTGGACACCCTGGGAGGACAACAGCGACCCCAGGGCATCCCCGGCGGACATGCTCTCGACATCGGTCTGGTCTCCGCGCAGGTCCAGGTACAGCTGGCCGTCGGCGAAGTCACCGGCGACCAGGTGGGCGAAGTGGGCGGCCAGCGTGGATTTGCCGACCCCGCCCATCCCGTCGAGAGCCACGATCAGCGGACCGGTCCGCTCGGCGTCGTCCAGGCCGTCGCGAAGGCGATGGAGAGTCGCGAGTTCGTCGACACGGCCGACGAAGGTGGGCAGGTCGGGTGGCAGCTGTGCCGGCCGCACCAGCGGTGCCGCCGGGAAGCGGTCGAACGTCTGCGCCTCGCGGTCGCCCGCCCCGTCGGTGGCCGGCGCGATCGGCGCCTGGCTCAGCACCTGCCGGTGCGCGGCCTGAAGTGCCTCGCCGGGTTCGATGCCCAGGTCCTCGACGAGGCGGTTGCGTACGGTCCGGAACACCTCCAGTGCCTCGGCCTGGTGGCCGGCCGCGGCGAGGGCGGAGATGAGACCTGCCTGGACGGGTTCGTGCAACGGCGCCATCGAGGCGGCCAGTCGCAGGGGTCGCAGCACCCGTGCCGGACGACCCAGCGACACCGCCAGCTCGGCGGCGGACACGCACACGTCGAGGAACTCACGGTCGAGGGCAATGAAGATCGACATTGCGGGTGTCCCGTAGGCGTACGTGTCGCCCGCGGGCCCGCGCCAGAGCCCCAGCGCCTCGACGTAGCGGTCCAGTGCCTCGTCCCGGTGCCGCAGGACGAGACTGGCCCTTGCGGCGCTGACGAACTCACGGAAGGTGATCAGGTCCAGCATGCCGGGGGACGGAGCGAACAGGTAGCCGTCGCCGTGCCGCCGCAGATATGAACCGGTGCCGCGCAGCGGGAGCGCGGGTTCCATCAGGCGCCGCAACGTGCCGACGTACTTGTGGATCACATTGGCGGCGCTGGCCGGAGCATCCTCACCCCAGATCAGCTCGATCAGCTCACTCATGCTGATCGGCCGTCCGGGTCGAGCGAGCAGCAGGGCCAGCAGGTAGCACTGCTGCCGGGGCCCGGCGTTCACCTCGACGCCGTCGCGCCACAGCCGCAGGGGCCCCAGGATCTCGAAGTGCAGCGTGCCACCGGCCGGGCCTGGTCCCTCGTCGGCGCGGACGGCAAGTGCGCCGGCCGAGTTCGACATGTCAATCTCCTGCTTCTGTTTCGGGGCCCGTCGGGCAGACAGCCGCTCCGATCCCAACGGATCGCGAATGTGTCGTTGCCAGCGGTGCCGCCAAGTCTACGTCCGTCGCGCTGACCAGCCTCGTCGCGCCAAATCGAAACGGACACCCGCCGTCGAACGGCGAGGCCGGGGCGAAACCCTCCCCGCGACTCCGGGACGGAAACCAGAAGATGTCAACTGACCGTCGCCAGGATGTGCCCGGACATGTACCTCCCAGCAAGGACGGCCCCCATGACTGCGTCAGGAAGCAGGACCCTGCGCGCCCCGGCTCACGCCGGAATGCACAACAAGGCGTACGAACCCCAGTGCGCCGCCGAGGAGGACCGGCACACCGGCGAGGCGACGTCGAGCCGCCGGGGCGGACTGACCCTGTTCGCCCTGGCCCTGGGGACCTTCGCCATCGGCACCGGTGAGTTCGGCAGCAACGGGATCATTCAGCTCTTCGCCGCCGACATGGGCGCGTCCATCCCGGTCGCGACGTACGCGATCAGCGCCTACGCGTTCGGCGTCATGATCGGCTCACCGGCGATCACACTCCTGGCGGCCCGAGCCAACCGTCGTACCCTTCTGCTCGGCCTGATCGCGCTCTTCCTGGTCGGCAACGTGCTCTCCGCCCTGGCCCCGAACATCGTGACCCTCATCGTCTTCCGGTTCATCACGGGCAGCGTGCAGGGCGCGTTCTTCGGCGCCGGGGCGGTCGTCGCCGCCTACGTCTACGGGCCCGGCAAGGGCGGAAAGGCCTTCGCCACCGTGATGGGCGGCCTGACCGTGGCCACGGTCGTCGGATCGCCGTTGGGCACCTTCGTCGGTCAGCACGCCGGGTGGCGCACCACCTACTGGACCGTGGTCGGGGTGGGTCTGCTGGCCGGCGCGGCGCTGCTGGCCTGGCTGCCACGCACCGACGACCTGCGCGGTAGCTCGGTGGCACGCGAACTCGGCGCTCTTCGGCGGCTCAACGTCTGGCTCATGGTGGCGGTCGCGGCGCTCGGCATCTCCAGCATCTTCGCCGTCTACACGTTCATCGGGCCGTTCGTCACCGATGCGGCGCGGGAGAGCCCGGCACTCATCCCCGTCGCCCTCGCCGTCTTCGGCCTCGGCATGGCGTTCGGCAACTACTACGGCGGCCGGGCGGCCGACAGGTACGGCAGCCGCCCGCTGATCTACGGCTTCAGCTACGTGCTCGTGGTGCTCGTGGCGATCGGCGTCGCCGGCAGCGACATCCTGATCCTCCTGCCGGCACTGTTCGGCGTCGGCGCGACCATGATGTTCGCGATCCCCACGATCCAGGTGCGGCTGACCGGGTTCGCGCCCGACGCGCCGACCCTGATGGGGGCGCTCAACCTGGCCGCTCTCAACCTCGCCAACTCGCTCGGCGCGATCGGTGGCGCCGTGACCCTCGGCCTCGGATGGGGAACCCTCTCCACCGTCTGGGCGGGATTCGCCCTCACCGCCGCGGGTCTGGTCCTCTACCTCACCACCGTGGGTCGGGTCAGGTCAGCCGGTACGCCCAGCTGACGCGCACGTCGTGCGGTGGGCGGCCGGACCCGCGAGGGCCCGACCGTCCACCGGCACGGGCGTGCGTCACCAGCACAGAGGACGTACCGGCAGGCCGGCCGACTCCGGGTGGTCATGCGGGTTTCGCGTCTCCGGTGCCTCGGAGGGTGGAGTCGACCGCGGCGTCGACGCGCGGCGCGTGAACTCCCGCACCACGTGGGCGAACCGTTCCGCCTCCTCCAGGTGGGCGAAGTGGCCGCTGTTCTCGAACACGCGGAGTCCGGCATCGGGAATGCCCGCCTGCAGGATCGCGGCGCACTCCGGTCCGAAGCTGACGTCGTGCGCCCCGGCGATGACCATGGTCGGCACCGTGATCAGGTGCAGCTCGTCCCGCACGTCGAAGACCTCGTCGAACTCCACCGCCGGTCGCGGCCAGCACCGGAGCATGCCGCGCATGCCCACGAACTCCACCTCCCGCCGCGAATAGTGCGCGAAGTGTGCCGGGACGATCTCCCGCAGGCGTTGGGTGGCCGAGGGCATGTCCTGCCTCGGGGCGCTCTCCACGGCGAAGCTGCCCAGGGTCCGGCGTGCCAGCGCGGCCGGTGCCGTGGCGTAGAGGATCAGACCGGCGGTCTTGTCCGGCCGGCGCAACGCGTAACTCTGCGCGACGAAACCACCGTGCCCGTGCCCGAGAACGACGATCGGCCCCTCGGCGAAGAATCCGGCAACGGCGTCCAGGTGCTCCACGTAGGTGGCGATGTCGTACCGATGATCGCCGGACAGCCCACTCGAACCGCCCGTTCCGGCCGGTTCGAGGTAGATCACCGTGTGGTCCCGTTCGACCAACGGCATCCTCAGATATTCCCAGTGCATTCCGGGACCACCCGGATGCACCACGCACAGTGGGCCGTGGCCGCGAATATGACAGACCAGGGACACTTCGCCCGCTCGAACAGTGTGGCGGCCCTCAGGCGTACGACTCATGGCGTGCAAAGCTCCTCGAAGATCCGAGTTGAAAACGTCCCCAGTCGCCCCCCTGGCCATCGATACTGCCGCAATAAAGTTGATTTCCAGTTCATTTCCCGTCCACTGCCGGGTTAAGAGCCGTCCCGCTGCGTGACGCGGTGGGGTGTCAGGTCGGTCGGGTCGACCTGGCGATATCGCGACGAGGCCGTCCCCGGCGGTCCTAGACTGCGAGCGTGTCCGGCGGCGCTGCTCGTTGCCGGCGGCGAGGGGACGGGTGTCATGCAATCTCGGTCGACGCGGGCCGGACCACGATCCGGCGAACGAACCGGGCCCACCGCCGGTGGGGCCAACCGCGAGATGCCGCCGGAATTGGGCTCGGACGCGATCGGCGTATTTGAGGGCCGGACGTTCATGTTGTCCAATTCGATCGGTGACGTGCCGGCGAACTCCATTGCCGGCCTGGTGCACGACGACACCCGTTTCATCAGCCGGTGGGAGATGACCGTCGACGGGCACGCTCCGCTGGTACTCAGTGCGAGCACGGTCGACGCGTACTCGGCGGCGTTCTTTCTCGCGAACCCGGAGATCCCGGGCCTGCCGACGAACCGGATCGGCGTGCGGCGTGAGCGGTTTGTCGGAGACGGCATGTACGAGCGGATCGCGGTGCAGTATTTCGGCGTCGAACCGGTCTCGGTGTGCCTGCGTTTGGCTGTCGACGCGGACTTCGCCGATCTCTTCGAGATCAAGCGGCAGGGCAGCCGGAGCCGGCAGTCCGACGTCCGGCGCACCCACCGGCCCGACGATTCCACCCTGTGCTTCTCGTACCAGAAGTCGAACTGGTCGGCCGTCACCACGGTCGAGGCCGAGCCGCGTGCCGACCGGCTGGAGGGCGATTCACTGGTCTGGGAGGTGCACCTTCGGCGAGGCGAGACCTGGCATGGCGAGCTGCGGGTGCTGCTGAACTGCCGAGGCAAGGAGTACCGGCCGAGCGGCCGTGGCTTCGGCGAGCCGCACGACCCCGGCCCGGACGACGCGACGTCGCGGTGGCTGGCCAACAAGCCGCACCTCAGTGCGGAATCGGACCTGTTGTACAACGTCTACCACAAGTCGGCAGTCGACCTGGTGTCGATGCGGATCGTCAAGGAGATCAATGGCGAGCAGGTCGTCCTGCTGGCCGCCGGCATGCCCTGGTTCCTGGCGGTGTTCGGGCGGGACACCCTGATCGCCGCGTACCAGAGCATCAGCTGTGGAGCGGACGTGGCCCGGGGCGCGCTGGTCACCCTCGCCAAACACCAGGGCACCGTCGTGGACGACTTCAGCGACGAGGAGCCCGGAAAGATCCTGCACGAGTTCCGGTCCGGTGAGCTGACGCAGCTCGGCGTCATGCCGTACGGTCCGTGTTTCGGTGCCGCCGACACGACCCAGCTGTGGCTCATCCTGCTCTCCGAGTACTGGCGGTGGACGGGCGACGACGCGTTGGTCCGGCAGTTGCGTCCCAACGCCGACGCGGCCCTGCGGTGGATCGACCACTTCGGGGACCGCGACGGCGACGGCTACGTCGAGTACGGCACGCGCTCGCACGAGGGCATGCGCAACCAGTGCTGGCGCGACTCGCCGGACGGCGTGCAGTTCGCCGACAGCACGCTGCCCGCCCTGCCGGTCGCCACCTGCGAGATCCAGGGCTACACCTACGACGCGAAGGTCCGTGCCGCCCAACTCGCCGACGGGCCCTGGGCCGACCCCGCGTTGGCTCGCCGGCTGCGCGCCGAAGCCGCCGATCTGCGGGACCGGTTCAACCGTGACTACTGGCTGCCCGCGCGCGGCGGCTACTACGCGATCGGCCTCGACGCCGACAAGCGTCCCATCGACTCGATCACCTCGAACATGGGCCACCTGCTGTGGAGCGGGATCGTCCCGCCCGACCGCGCCGAAGCGGTCGCCCGGCAGTTGATGTCGGATGAGATGTTCTCCGGCTGGGGCGTCCGGACCCTGTCCAGCGCGGATGTGGGATACAACCCCATCGGCTACCACCTCGGCACCGTCTGGCCGCACGACAACTCGATCATCGCCGCCGGCCTCGCCCGCTACGGCTACCGCGACGAGGCGAATCGGATCGCGACGGCGATGATGGAGGCGGCCGCCCACTTCGAGTACCGCCTGCCCGAGGCGTTCTCCGGGTACGACCGAGGGCTCGGCCGGCGACCGGTGCCGTACCCCACCGCCTGCAATCCCCAGGCCTGGGCCAGCGGGGCGCCCCTGCTGCTCCTGCGCACGATGCTCGGGCTCGACGTCCGCGACGGAACCGTCGCCATCGACCCGCACATCCCCGACGCGTTGGGGAGCATCCGGCTGGCCGGTGTCACCGTGCACGGTGTACGGCGGACCATCGAGGCCACCGGAACGCGCTCCTCCGCCTGATCCGCGCCACACCCCACCGGACCGGTCCGACGCCGACGTCTCATGGTGTCCGGCAACTCGCCCGCAGCGTGGACAGTGCCCAGCGGTGCCAGGACCTGACCGTACGGACCGGCACCCCGAGTGCGCGGGCCGTCTGGTGCGTCGTCCGACCCGCCAGGTAGGTGTGCAGCAGCACCGCGCGATGTTCCTCGGGAAGCCGCCGCAGCAGCGTGATCGCCTCCGCCGTGGCGACGGCGGCATCCGCGTGATCCGGCTGTGAGACGTCGAACTCGGGCTCGATGCTCTCGCGCTGGGCGGCGCACTCCCGAAGAGACGTGACTGCCAGGTCCCGCGCGACGGATGTCAACCAGTCCCGAAGCGGGCTCCCGCCGCAGGGGAGGCGGTGGGTGTGCCGCCACGCCCGCAGGAAGGTCTCCTGGACGATGTCCTCGGCGAGATGGTGGTCCCGCACCAGCGCTCTGACATAGGTGAACAGCGACTCTGCGTGATCGGACATCAGCTCGTTCAGCGATTGCGTTCGGCCGGCGTCCGCACAGTGTTGATCAGTGTTCGCCATCTCTGGTGCCTGGCCTCCCGAGATGTGGGCGGGGAGTGGCCCCACCCCGCGGTACCAGCGGTTGGTCCGCGCCCGACGCTACGGACCGCCACCATCCAGCCTCGTGAAGAACTCTTGGCGGGACGCCCACCGTCGCCGGTTCGGGAAAGTCCTCGTCAAGTCGGCGCCGTGAGCCCGGTCGGTGGGCAGCGCGCTGTGTGTGGCAGTTGGCGCTGATCTGCCACGTTTCGTGCCGGCCACGGCGGGTAGACCGGCGCGAATCACGCTCCAGGCAACCGGCCGTAGGCATCCCCACGCTGATCGGAGTTGTGCGATGAAGGCTGTGGTCTTTCACGGCTTGGGAGACATCCGTGTGGACACCGTCGCGGATCCGGGCCTCGAACAGTCGACGGACGCCGTCGTGCGGGTGACCACCGCGGCGATCTGCGGTACGGATCTGCACTTCGTCCGCGGCACGGTGCCCGGGATGAAGCCGGGAAAGATCCTCGGTCACGAGGGTGTGGGCGTGGTCGAGGAGGTCGGCTCGGACGTTCGGAACCTCAAGCCCGGCGACCGGGTGGTGATCTCAGCGGTGTGGGCCTGCGGGTCCTGCGCCTACTGCCGGGTCGGGCACTTCGCCCAGTGCGACAACGTCAATCCCTACGGCCCTCGGTCCGGCACCGGATCCCCCGGCTCCCCGGAGATGCAGGGCCCGTTCAACGGACTGCAGGCCGAGTACGCGCGGGTGCCGTTCGCGCACACGAACCTGTTCCGGATACCGGACTCGATCTCCGACGCGCAGGCGATCACGTTGTCGGACATCTACCCCACCGGCTACTTCGGCGCCGTCGTGGCCGATGTCTCCGACGGAAAGATCGCGACCGTCTGGGGCTGCGGGCCGGTCGGGCAGTTCGCCGTCCGCTCGGCGTTCCAGCGGGGCGCGGCCCGGGTGATCGCCGTCGACGGCCATTCCGATCGCCTCGAGCACGCCCGGGCCGCGGGTGCCGAGGTGATCAACTTCAATGAGACCGACCCGGTCGAAGCGATCATGGATCTGACCAACGGGATCGGCGCCGACTGTGCCATCGACGCGGTGGGGGTGGATTCCGAGAGCCCGAAGTCCGGCCCGGCGAGCGGCAAGGCCCGCCAGGCCGACCAGCAGTATCGCGACGAGCGCGCGCAGATCGCGCCCGAGACCAACCCGCAGGGCGAGCACTGGAAGCCAGGCGACGCGCCGAGCCAGGCTCAGACCTGGGCCATCGAGAGCCTCGCCAAGATGGGCACCCTCGGCATCGTCGGCGTCTACCCGATGACCGACCGGTTCTTCCCGATCGGCACGGTGCTCGGGCGCAACCTCACCGTGAAGGCCGGCAACGGCAATCACCCCCGCTACATCCCCCGGCTGATGGCCATGGTCGAGACCGGCCAGATCAACCCGGAGACCGTCCTGACCCAGCACGAGCCGCTCGCCGACGCGGTGGCCGCCTACACCGAGTTCGACCTGCGCAGCCCCGGCTGGCTCAAGGTGGCCCTGCGTCCGGCGGGCTGACCACTCATCTCGGGCGCGCGACCTCCAGCTGGCCGGTCCCTCGGACCGTCACCCAGGTCGTGACCGTCGTGCCGGCGACATCGGCGGTGCAGGTGAACCGGTGTCCGTCAATCACCGGCTGGTCGACCGGGCAGGCGACCCCGTCCGCGTCGAGCTTGTAGTCGTTGCGCAGCACGGTCAGCACCTGGCGCTGCAGAGCCGCGGTGTCGAGGACCTTCCGGTCCGACCGGCCGGGCCGGAGCACGGCCAGGACCGTCCCCACCACGATCAGGAGTACGACCGGGACGGCGACGGCCACCACGAGCCTGGCGGACGGTCGCCGCCGGCCACCCGACCCCGAGGCGGCCGTCGTCGGCCCCCACTGCGGCGGGGGCGCCGGCTTCCAGCGCGGTGCCAGCAGGGTCGCTCCGCTGACACCGGCGGTGTCGGAACTGCCGGGACTCCCGTGTGGGCTGCTCATGGTCAACTCCTCGGGCTCAGCGGGTGGCGGCGGTCGGCACGGTGACCACCTCCGGAAGCGGCTTCGTGCGCGCGCCCGTCGGGCTGACCGCGAACCAGGTGCCACCGACTCCCTGGCCCTTGATGTCGCCGGGGGCGGCGTCCTTGGCGAACCGGTAGACCGGCCAACCCCCGATGGTCACCTGGCAGGTCCCGTCGGCCCGTTCGACGTACCCGACGAGCTGTGGGTCGACCCCGTCCGGGTAGATCCGGCCGGGTGACGAGATGAGCACCGGAGGCCAGGTCTTGGCGCAGTCGCCAGCGCAGGTCGCCTTCGACGGCTTCGCCGTGTCCTTGTCGAAACGGTAGAGCGTCATGCCCCGGCCGTCGGCGACGTAGGTGCCGATGTCGTTCTGCTCCATGGCCCGCAGTTGCACCACCGAACTACCCCGACCGCTGTCCGCGGCGTCCCGGATGGGAACGTCGGACGGCCCGCTGTAGATCTGGACCCGACGCTGCGTCTTCGCCACCGTCGGCGCCGGGACCGGAGTCACCTCGACCACCTCCGGCGTCGGATCGGTGCCCGCCGTCGACGTGGCCGGTGCCGGTCCGTTGGACGGCGAGGCGGCGGTGGCGCCCGCACCCGCGCCAGCGGTGTCGCCGCAGGCGGCCAGCGCCGCCAGACTGATCAGTGCGATCGCGTGCCGCGCGATCCGCGCTTGCCCCACCATGTTTGCTCCACCTCGTGCTCGCTGTGGACCGGGCTTGTGCAACGGGTCCGGCACCCACACGGACGACCCCGCGAAACGGTTCACCGTCACCACCGCACGGGATGCCCGCGACGAAGGTGGAACTGCCCTGAACCGGATCGTGCCGGCATCCGTGTGGGTGGCGGCATCGGCGGAAGACGGTCCACCAGGGATCGGCTGTCCGAGCCGGAGACCCAGACACGAGGGAGGGCGACATGGCCACCTACCACATCGTCAGCGAGGACATCCAGGAGTCCGCGAGCTGGCTCCAGCAGAACATGCAGACCCTGTTGGACGGGATGACCCAGGCGAAGAGCAAGATCGACACTCTGATCCAGGGTGGCTACAACACCCCGGGCGCCCAGCAGCAGTTCGGTCCGTACTTCGAGGAGTACAAGGGCAGCGTCGACCAGACCCTGCACGGCATGGAGGGCATCAGCCAGTACCTCACGCAGGTCAGCGACGCCTTCTCCGAGACCGACACGCAGACCGCCGCCAGCCTCAGCCGCTGACGAACGAACGGTCGGGGCCGCGTGGTGAGTGATCACCACGCGGCCCCCGCCGTGTTCCCGACGGTTCATCCGACCAGGAGATACGCGTGCGCCTGTTGCTCACCGTCACGGACCAGTCCACCCCTGCCACCGACTACCAGATCGAGGCCGCCCTCGACTCCACTGTCGCGGAGCTCGCCGAGGTGTTGGCGGAGCGCCGTCCGCAACCCGGCCCCCGACCGCCGACGATCTTCGTCGCCGGCGCGCCACTGGACCCGGGGCTCACCCTCGCCGACGCGCCGCTGTGGCAAGGCAGCGTGCTCGAGCTGGACCACCCCACACCCGGGTCGTCGCCACGGCCGCCGGGCACACTGGAGATCCGGGTGGTCAGCGGTCTGGGTGCCGGCAGCCGGTACCAGCTCGACATCGGTGAGCACACCATCGGCTCCGCCGAGGACAACCAGGTACGCCTGGACGACGTCTCGCTCGGTCCCGTGATCGCGCGGGTCCGGGTCGGCGAGGACGGCGAGTGCTGGCTGCATCCGAGCGGACCCGGGTTGTTGCTCGACCGGGTGGAGATCGAGGACGAGCAGGTCTGGGCTCCCGGAGCGCAACTGGCCGCCGGTTCCTCCCTGCTGGAGTTGCGTCGCCCCGTGCACGACGAGGCGGCTCTGCAGATCTCGGAGGACCGCACCGGCCTGGACTACAACCGCCCGCCGCGGCTGCTGCCCGCGGCGCGGACCACCCAGTTCACCCTGCCCGGGCCGCCGGCGCCGCCCGAGCGGCGGCCGCTCACGCTGATCACCGTGCTGGCGCCGGTCGTGCTCTCCGGCGCCGCGTTCCTGATCACCCGCAACCCGCTCACGTTGCTCTTCGCCATCCTGTCGCCGCTGGTGCTGATCGCGGGCCAGATCGGCGCCCGCCGCCAGGGCCGGGCCACGTACCGATCCCGACTCGCCGACTACGAGGCGAAGAAGGGGCGCATCAGCAGCGAGGCGCAGGAGGCGTTGACCGTCGAACGGTTGGCTCGGCGGGACAACTTCCCCGACCCGGCCGCGACCGGACTGATCGCCGTCGAGCCGCAGCGTCGGCTCTGGGAGCGACGCCGTACCGACCCCGACTTCCTCGAACTACGCGTCGGCAGCGCCGACCTGCCGTCCGAGGTGGTGCTGCGGGACCTGAGCCAGGACGAGAACCGACGCGAGGTCCGGTGGAGCGCCCTCGACGTGCCGGCGACCGTGCCGGTCCGCAAGCACGGCGTCGTCGGGGTGGCCGGCGGTGCCGTCGCCCGCACGACGGCCCGCTGGATGCTGGCCCAGGCCAGCGCCCTGCACAGCCCGGAGGACCTGCAGATCTACCTGCTCGCCGGTGCCGACGACGAGGAGGGCTGGTCCTGGGCCGGCTGGCTGCCACACGTGCGGCCCCGCGACGGTCAGGACACCCTCGCCACCGTCGGCACCGACACGCAAAGCCTGGCCCGCCGGGTGGGCGAGCTGGTGACCATCATCTCGGCCCGGTCCGGCGAGCGGGCCAACGGGGCGTACCGCGACATCCTCGTGGTGCTCGACGGGGCACGGAAGCTGCGGTCCCTGCCCGGTGTCACGCAGATCCTGCGGGAGGGACCGTCGGTCGGGGTGTACGCGATCTGCGTGGACGCCGAGGAGAGGCTGCTGCCCGAGGAGTGCCAGGCGGTCATCGCCCAGCAGCCCGACGGGTCGCTGCTGGTGACCCAGACCCTCGCCGCCCCGATCGACGACATCCACCCGGACGTCGTCCCGCTCGAATGGCTGCACCGGGTGGCGCGCGCACTCGCGCCGCTGCGGGACATCGGCGGCACGGACGAGGAGAGCGCCCTGCCCGGTGCGAGCCGGCTGCTCGACGTACTCGGAATGGAGCCGCCGGAGCCGGATGCGGTGACGGCCCGGTGGACCTCCGGGGGTCGGACCACCGAGGCGGTGCTCGGTGTCTCGCTGGACGGGCCGTTCGCCCTCGACCTCAAGCGGGACGGGCCACACGGCCTGGTAGCCGGCACCACCGGTTCCGGCAAGTCGGAGCTGTTGCAGACGCTGGTGGCCTCGCTCGCCGTCGCCAACCGCCCGGACGCGATGACGTTCGTGCTGGTCGACTACAAGGGCGGCAGCGCGTTCAAGGACTGCGTCCTCCTGCCGCACACCGTCGGTATGGTGACCGACCTGGACACCCACCTGGTGAGCCGGGCGCTGACCTCGCTGTCGGCGGAGCTGCGGCGACGCGAGCACATCCTCGCCGAGGCCGGTGCGAAGGACATCGACGACTACGTCGAACTGCTGCGTCGTGAACCGTCCCGCGTCCCGATGCCGCGGCTGCTCATCGTGATCGACGAGTTCGCGTCGATGGTGCGTGACCTGCCCGACTTCGTGACCGGTCTGGTCAACATCGCGCAGCGCGGCCGGTCGCTCGGCATCCATCTCGTGCTCGCGACCCAGCGGCCGGGCGGCGTGGTCTCACCGGAGATCCGGGCCAACACCAATCTCCGTATCGCGCTGCGGGTCACCGACAGCAGCGAGAGCCAGGATGTTCTGAACGCCCCGGACGCGGCGACGATCTCGAAATCGACGCCGGGCCGCGCCTTCGTCCGTCTCGCCCAGTCGTCACTGGTGCCGTTCCAGGCGGGTCGCGTCGGCGGGTTCCGGCCCGGCGCGCGCACCACCGCCCGACCAGCGCCGTGGCTGGCGCCGCTCTCCTGGCCGGATCTCGGCCGCCCGGCGCCTCGCCGTCCCGGCGGCAAGGCGGAGCCCTCCGCCGAGCTGACCGACCTCGCCGTGCTCGTGGCGGCGATCCGGGACGCCAGCGAACGGCTCGCCATTCCCGCGCAGCACAGCCCCTGGTTGCCCGCGCTGCCGACGAAGCTGTCGGTGGACGCGCTGCCTCCGGCCCGTGCCGGCGGCTACCACCTCCCGGCGGTCGCGTACGGACTGGTCGACCTTCCCGCCCAGCAGGACCAGGTGCCGTTGGTGGTGGACCTGGGCACGCTGGGGCATCTGCACATCATCGGCTCCTCGCGCAGTGGCCGTTCACAGACGCTCCGGACGATCGCCGGGGCGCTCGCCCGCGTCCACTCCGCGGCGGACGTCCATCTCTACGGGGTCGACTGCGGCAACGGGGCGCTGCTGGCCCTCAACGGCCTGCCGCACTGCGGGGCGGTGGTGCAGCGTACCGAGGCGGAACGGCTCGGCCGGCTGTTCGCCCGCCTCGTCGCGGAGCTGGCCCGGCGGCAGCAACTGCTCGCCTCCAGCGGCTCGGCGAGCATGGTCGAGTACCGGGCCGGCGCGGCCGAGGGTGCACGACCGCCACACATCCTGGTGCTCCTCGACCGGTTCGAGGTCTTCGACAAGACCTTCGCCGACTACGACAACGGCACGATCATGGCCGGCCTGCTGACGCTGCTGCGCGAGGGCGCCGGGGCGGGCATCCACGTCGTGCTCGCCGGTGACCGGGCGATGTTCTCCAGCCGGATCTCCTCCACGTCGGACGACAAACTGGTGCTGCGGCTCACCGAACGCGGTGACTACAGCATGGTCGGCATCAATCATCGGCAACTGCCGGACGAGATCGAGTCGGGTCGTGCGATCCGTGCGGCCGACGGTGCCGAGGCGCAGATCGCGCTGCTCGGCGACGACGTGTCCGGCCAGGGACAGGCGCGCGTACTCGCCGAGATCGCCGAGGCGGCCCGGCAACGCGACGCGGACCTGCCGGCTGCCGGCCGCCCGTTCCGGATCGACGTGCTGCCCGACGAGCTGACCCTGGCGGACACCGAGGCGCTCGCCCGGCCGAGCGACCCGCTCTGGACGATGGTGGGTGTCGGCGGCGACGAACTCGCCGCGATCGGCCCGGACCTGACGATCATTCCGAGCCTGGTCCTGGCCGGTCCGCCGCGCTCGGGACGGAGCACCGCGCTGCTGACGATGGTCGCGGGTCTGCTGCGCAAGGGGACACCGGTGGTCGTGGCGGCACCGCGCCGGTCGCCGCTGCGCGAGCTGGCCGGCCTGCCCGGGGTCCTCGACCTCGTTGCGAGCGAGAACCTCACCTCCAAGGGGTTGGCGGCGGCGCTGGCGGAGCGGAACGGCCCGGCCGTGGTCGTGCTGGACGACGCCGAGTTGCTGCTCAAGTGCGATGCGGGAAGCGACCTGGGGGAGATTGCGCGGTCCGGTGCGGAACACGGCCTCGGGCTGATCATGGCCGGCACCATCGACGGTCTGTCCGGCGGCTTCGGCGGCTGGCACGTCGACGCCCGGCGCAACCGGCAGGGTGCGCTGCTCAGCCCTCAGGGCCTCGGCGACGGGGAACTCATCGGCGCCAAGCTGTCCCGCGGTCAGCTCGGTGTGGGGCGCCTGGGCCGGGCGCTGCTCCACCTGGGTGACGGCACCGTACGCCTGGTGCAGATTCCCCGGACCGACCCGGCCGCGCTACGGGCGCTGCTGACGCCCACCAGCGCGGAGCCGCACGTCGCGGCGGCCCAGGAGTGAGGTAGGCGGGCCGCGGCGGACATGGTCAGGGGGACACCGGATCGCGGTGTCCCCCTGACGTGTCCTCCCGGATCAACTGCCGGCCGCGGCCTCCCCGACGGACTCCGTGACGGCGGTCAGCGCCGGGAGGTCGTCATCCCAGGTGAACTTCAACGTCTCGGTGATCGCGCCGAAGAGTTCGAAGATGTCCTCCGCCTCCGCGAGGTTCGGGCTCGATCCGGTGACCACCACGACGTCCGCCGAACCCGGCATGGGCACGACGGTGTGCATCACCGCGCAGCGCATCGTCGCGCCGTCCTGGGTGACGTTCTGGATGCCGTACACCCGGCCCACCGTGCCGATCCCCGGAATCTCGGCGGTGCTCACCCGCCGCCAGGTGCCGTCGGCCCGGGCCGGCTGCCCCACCGCGGTCAGGGCACCGAGGATGTCGCCGCTGGCCGGCGGAGTCGCCACCGCGACCAGCACCGTCGCGGTGAGCGGGCCGTCCTCGTACAGCTGGAAGACACCAGCCGCGTGGACGGCACCGGACCGCCGGGCCTCGCGTACCGACCGGCGCACCTGCTCGGCGTACCGTCCCGCCTGGTCGGCGGTGAAACCGCCGGCGACGGCGTCCGCGCGCGCCCGGTCGGCCAGGCGGTTCTCACTCGCCTCGTCGGCCGTCGAGAAATCGACCCACGCCTCGGGGGTACGCAGGTGGAAGCCGGTCGGGATGGAAGCGGGAGCGTGGGTGTCCGTTGCCACGCCACCCTCGTCGCCGCTCACTGCGCCGCCTTCTCGTCCGGCGCCGTCAACGCGTTGACCGTCTGCTGATCGGCTTCCCGGAACGCGTCGGCGACAGCCTTCGCGGCATCACGCACCCCTTCGAGGTCCTTCGCCACCACATGCCGACCGTCACCCCACCGCTTCTCGAAGTGACGGGCGGCATCTTCCAGGTCGCGCTGCCCGAGCGTGTCGACTACCGCGCCCATCGACCTGACCGACGCGCTGTCCATCAGTTCCTTCGTGCGCTGTAGCAGCTCGTGGACCCGCTCCAGCTCCGCACCGGGTACGTGGATCACGCTCATCGCCCCAACCCCCCGGCCGGCATGCCATCCCGTTCGCTCATCTCCGCACCCCTCTGACGTCACGGCACCTTCGCCGTACACGGATCGGCAGGCGGAGCGGTTCAGCAGTGGTGCTGAACCGATCTTCGGCCGGCTACGTGTGCGAGTCGGCTCCCGTCGGATGGCTCGGGCGCCGGCCTGACGATGCGATGGGGAGGTTCGTCATGACGCGTCCGGGTGACGTCGAGTGGTCGGTGTTGCAGCTCGATTCGGATCCGGTGCCGGGTGATTCGGAGTCTTTTCAGGAGATCACGAGGGCGTATCAGGAGCTGGCGAGGACCACTCAGGAGGCGCATGACCTGTTGGCGTCGGGGAGTCAGGTCGATGTTGGTCAGGGCAAGGCGATGGAGGCGTTTCGGGATCTGATCGGCAAGCTGCCCGGGCGGTTGGACGGGATGGCGAATTCGTACGCCGCTGCGGCGGACGCCTACCTGCGCTATCTGCCGTCGCTGGAGGAGGCGCAGGCGATGTCGCTGCGTGCTCTGGATCAGGCGCGGCAGGCGGCGGGGGATCAGAACGCCGCGCAGGCGGCGGCCGCCTCGGCGGTGGCGGCGCTCGCCGCGTTGAACGCCGATGCCGCCCCGGACGCGAAGGAGCAGGCCACCGACGACGCCACCGCCGCCCGCAACCGTGCCGCCGATGCTCAGCAGGCGTTGGACGGGGCGAAGGCGTTGCTCGGTCAGGCGACGGCGTTGCGTGATCAGGCGGCGCGGACGGCGGCGGTGGCGCTGGACCAGTTGGCGAAGGACGCGCCGCAGCGGTCGCTGTGGGACAAGATCGTTGAGGCGTTTCACGCGTTCGTTGATTTTTTGCGGAGCACGGTGATCGAGTGGATCACCACGATCCTGGACGTGCTCTCGGTGGTGGCGTCGTTCATCTTTCCGCCTCTGGGTTCGGCGATCGGCTTCCTCTCCGGCGCGATCGACCTCGCCGCGGCCGCCGTCGGAGGCGATCCGGCCGAGATCGCCCTCGCCGCCGGTGGGTTGGCGCTTGGTCTGGTGCCGGGTGGGCGGATCATCAGCCGGGTCATCAAGGTCGCCGGCAAGTTGGGCAAGGTACGCCCCGGCAGCGTCGCGGACGGCATCAAGAACAGCACCAAGGAAGTCACCGGCAACCGCGGTGTCGCGGACGTCAGCGGCAGCGCCGCCACACCGGGTCGCGGGATCGACGCGAACGTCACCCGTCTCGGTGTTGGCAAGACGATCAAAGGCGTGTTCAACCGGGTCGGTCAGAAGATTTCGGATCTACGCTTTGATCGTGACCTCAAGGCAGCTCAGAAGAAGGCCGCACAGGATCCCACCCTCATCATCGGGCAGAGCAGTAAGGGCCGCCTGACGACCTTTAATGCCTCGGACGTCCGGTCCGTGCCGCTGACGAACAGCGACGGCAAGCAGATTGGCGTCCTCTTTCCCAGTACGGCCAACGACACGGAGACTTTCACCGACTGGGCGAGGATGGAGGCGAACGTTCCTCTCGGCAGCAACCTCGGCGGCTCTTTGAACGTTGGAGGCGCCAAGCTGGTTCGAACGATCGAAGGCAAGAGTGCCCCGTTGAGCACCGACCAATTTGATCTTGCACCCTGGGCCCGACTGAAGAGTCCGCCCATCTTCATCCTCGCCCACGGTGATCCGCACTCCGTCGACATCACCCTCAACGACGGCAGGGTGTTGTCGGTGCCGGGCAGGCAGTTCGGCAAGCTTGTGCACTTCGACGAGGTTTTCCAGGCTGCCGCAGGATCGAACAAGAAGGGATCCATCGTTCTGGTCTCCTGCAACTTCGCCAATCCTGCGGGAAGCGCCGGTCAGGATTTCGCCGACGTGATGCGGGATCTCGGCAACAACCGGAAAGTCTTCGCGTCGACGGAAGTCGTGCAGGCGAGCCGCGGCGTCGACGTTGACGGCCTGTTTACCGAACCCGGCAAGAGCATTGCCAACCTGACGGTGGAGAGCATGGGCAGTTTCCAGGAGATGAAGCCGGGCGTGACGAGGGATGTGACGAAATGACGGAGCAGGTCGAGGGCGAACAGCAGCGGAACTGGATGCTGCTGCTGGACGAGGAGTTGGCCGGGCCCGACGGCGCGGACGCCGACGCGGCGCAGATGCCACCGGTGGAGTACATCGTCGGTGGTTGGCTGGTGGAGTCGGACGGCACCGTCGGCCGTTTCACGGCCAACCCGCTGTACCGGCCGAAGGATCCGGAGGCGCCCACGAGCCCGGTGGACGCCACGGCGAGACTGGTCGCCACCGGTCGCGTTGGCGTCGACGCGGTGCTGCTGGCACTGCGCGACAGCCTTGTCGAGGTGGCACTGGACAGCGAGGGTCACGCCATCGTGACGCCGGCACCGGACGGCGTTCCCTGCGTGCTGGTCGCGACCAGCGCTACCGACCAGGCTCGGGTCGACGCGGCCGACTGGCGGCAGGTCGACCTGGACGAGTTGCTGGCGCTGCTGCCGGCCGGCGTCGACGTCCTGCTGAATCCGGGCGGGCACCGCGCGATGCGGTTGTTCGCCGACGCGTTGCGCGACATCGCCGCCGAGGGTGTGCCTCAGGGCGGCGAGCCGTGGCCGTTCGTCGAGTAGGGCGTCGTGGAACCGCTTCCCGCTGGGCTCGGATCGATCGTCCGAGCCCAGCGGGGATGGGCCGCGAGACGTATCGGCCACCGCTGACGTCTCGAATCGGCCTCAACGTGGGTCGGTAGACAATTTCTCGGGTGAACAACAGGCCCTGAGAACGGGGAGCGCATCCTGAGGACCCGTGAGCATTCGGCGGGAACGCCGGCGACGTGAGGGTCAGCAAAAGGGTGGTAGCTATGGCGGGATCGGGACCTGTTCGTCGGCGCGAAGTGGCAGGCGAAGCATTGGTCCGGTCCATATTCGAGGAGCACGGACGCGCGATGCTCGCTTACGCGACACAGTTGACCCGAGATCGCGCAGCCGCGGAGGACGTGGTGCAGGAGGCGCTGGTGCGCGCCTGGCGTCACCCCGACAGCCTCGTCAACGGCAAGGGCTCGGTGCGAGGGTGGCTGCTGACGGTCGTCCGCAACATCGTGACCGACACTGTACGCGCGCGAAGGGCGCGGCCACCCGAAGTGCCGGAAAGCCCGACCGAGGCGGCGACCGAACGTGACCTCGCTGAGCAGGTGGTGAACTCGATCGTGGTGACGGACGCGCTCAACCATCTCTCCCGCGAGCATCGACAGGTGCTGGAGCAGGTGTACCTGCTCGGGAGTACAGTCGCGGAAGCCGCCCAGGCGCTCGGTATCCCCCCGGGCACCGTGAAGTCTCGCTCCTACTACGCACTCCGGGCGCTCCGCGATCTCGCCGAGCGTCCAGCCGGGGTGGAACGGCCTGCCTCATGACGTCCGACAGTTCATCGCCCCACGCCGACCAGCTGGACATCGGCGGGTACCTGCTCGGGGCGCTCGACCCGGAGGAGACCCGCCGGGCCGAGGAGCACCTGACAGGTTGTGCGGAGTGCCGGGCCGAGGTCGAGTCGTTGCGGACGTGGTCGGGCGCGCTCGAGAACGTACCCGACGTGATGCTGCTCGACGGTCCGCCGGAGGACGGCGATCTTCTGTGGCAGCGCACCCTGCGGCAGATCCGCAGCGAGGCGGCCGACCAGCGGCGGCGCCGCCACGCGATGACCGGTGTCGCCGCGGCGGTCGTCGCGTCCGCCGTCCTCGGCGGAGTCCTCCTCGGCCCGGCGGGCGACGAGGCGCAGGACGCGACCGCGCAGCCGCAGCCGCAGCCGAGCGTGACGGCCGACCGGGGGAGCCGGACGGCCAGCGCCGCCGATGCGACCACCGGCGCTCGTCTCGCGGTGGCCGTGCAACCGGCTCCCGGCTGGGTACGCCTCCACGCGACAGTCTCCGGCATCCCGCAGGGCCAGCGGTGTCGGCTCCTGGTTGTCGGCAGGGACGGCAGCACGGTCCTGGCGGGCAGCTGGCTGGTGTCGGAGCGGGGAGCCGGCGAGGGCACCACGCTTGACGGCAGTGCCCTGATCGACCCGACCGAGGTCGACAGCGTCCGGGTGGAGACCACCGACGGCACGGCGTACGTCAGCGTGAAGCTCTAGCCCGAACGCACCCGGACAGCAGGACGCCGGCCCGGCCAGTTGGCCCGGGCCGGCGTCCACGCCGCCGCACAGGTCAGCCCAGACGGACCGAGACGACCGCGTTGTCGAAGTCGACCGTCGCCAGATCCGCGACGTCGCCGTTGATCACCTTCGAGCGACCGGTGCAGTCCTGGCCCGTCCAGATCTTGAGCGAGCCGGGCGCCGCCACGGAGGAGGCGACACCCGGACGGCTCAGGTTCTTGCAGCCGGTGCCTGCCACACCCTGCGAGCCGGCGCCGTCGCCGAAGGCCGGGTCGTCGAAGAACACGGCGCTGGTGGCCGGCTGGGCCGGCGCGGTGTCGGGTGCGGGCTCGTCGCCGCCGGCCACGCCGGCCTTCCCACCGGTCGGGGTCACCCCGAACCAGGTGCCGCCGACGCCCTGGCCGTTGGTGTCACCCGGCTTGGTGTCCTTGGCGAACCGGTAGATCGGCCAACCGTTGATGGTGACCTGACGGCTGCCGTCCGCGCGCGCGACCGTACCGACGGCCTCCTTCCGGACCCCGGCGACGAAGATCTTGCCGCCCGGGGAGACGGTGACCGGCGGCCAGGTGACGGCGCAGTCACCGTCGCAGTTCGAGACCGGCGGCTCGTTGCTGTCCTTGTCGAACCGGTAGAGGGTCAGCCCGGCGCCGTTGACCACGACGGGGTCGAGCTTCCCCGCCTTGCTCGCCGTCAGCTGGACCCAGCGCTGGGCGGATTCCTGAGTGGCCCCGGTCGCGACACCTCCGTTGGGCACCGCCCAGTCGCCGGTACCCGGCTGCGAGTTGTTGGACTTCGCCGTGCCGGGAACGAGCGCGAGGCCGCCGACGCCGGCCCCGCCATTCGGGGACGCCGCCTGGCTGGCGCCGAGGTCGGCGGCACGGGCCGGGCCGGGCGGCACCTGGTTCGAGCCGCACGCCGTCAGCGTCGCCGCGCCGGCGGCCAGCAGGGCGACGAAGGGAGTCAAGTGCTTGCGCATCATCCGGGGTTCTCCAGTGGTTACCCGGGCTCCCAGGATGTCCGGAAGCCGTTCGCCATCCACACGGCGCAGGTCCGCGATCGGTTCAGGCTCGGGCCGGGTACGCCTCGCGTCAGCGGGGGAGCGCGCGGAGGAACCGTTCCGCGATCGGGATGGCGGACGTGGCGCTGGATCCGCCCCCCTCCACGAAGACCGCGAACGCCACGTCGCCCTGCCAGCCGACGATCCAGGAGTGGGCGTGGGCCGGGTTGTTGTCGTACTCGGCGGTGCCGCTCTTGCCGTACACCGCCTTGCCGGGCACGTCCTTGAGCGCGTTGGCGGTGCCGTCGGTGATCACCTCGCGCATCATGGCCTGGACCGCCTTGACCGAATCCGGCTTCAGCTCGATGCGCGCGGCCGGTGCGGCCGGTGCCGGGTCCAGCAGCAGCTTCGGCTGCTCGAAGTGCCCACGGGCGACGGCCGCGGTGGCGGCGGCCATGGCCAGTGGGCTGACCAGGGTGGTGCCCTGCCCGAACGCGGCGGCGGCCTGTTCGGCGGGCGACCCGTTCGCCGAGACCTTGCCGGTGAACACGTCGACGCCGAGGTCCCACTTCCCCTCCAGCCCCAGGGAACGACCGGCGAGAGCCAGCCCGTCACCACCGAGCTTGGGTGCCAGGGATGCGAAGGCGGTGTTGCAGGACTTGGCGAAGTCGGTGCGGAACGGCACCCGGCCGAGCACGAAGTCGTGGGAGTTCTTGAACGAGCGGCCGCCCACCGAGAGGGACTTCGGGCAGTCGACCATCGCGTCCGGGGTCACCGCGCCCCTGTCCAGCAGGCCGAGCGCGCTGACCATCTTGAACGTCGAACCCGGTGGCACCTGAGCGTCGAAGGCCAGATTCGCACCGGCCGCGCCGGGACCGTTGGCGGTGGCGAGCACCGCGCCGTCGCTGATCCGTACCGCCACAATGGCGGCCCGCCGCTGCTCGGCACGCAACGCCGCGTCCGCCGCGTTCTGGGTGGCGACGTCGAGGGTGGTCGTCACCGCCTGCCCCGGCTCGGGCTCCCGGTGGAACACCTCGGTGCCGGTCGGCGTCGGCTTGCCGTCCTGGCCCGGCCGCTGGACGGTCACGGTCAACCCGGACCTGCCGCGCAGCCGGTCGTCGTAGCGCTCCTGGAGACCGCCATGACCGACCAGGTCACCGACGACGTATTTGTCGGGATGGGCGGCCAGGTCGTCGGCCTGCACCGAGTCCACCGAGCCGAGCAGCGCGCGGGCGAACTCCCGCGTGGGTGCCAGATCGAGCTTCTCGGTCCGGAACGTGGTGCCCGGCAGGGCCTGGAGGCGGGTTTTGACCTGCTGGTACGCCTCGTCGCGCAGCGTCACCACCTCGACGAACGCGTCCGGGTTCGCCTGCGCGAGCCGCTTCGGCAGGTCGGCGACGTCGACGGCGGGTACCAACGTCGGACGGATCGCGCCGAAGGCGGCGTCCAGCTCACCGACCAGCTTCTGCACGTCGGTCACCTGGTTCGGCTGCACGCCCACCCGCACCACCGGCCGGGGTGCCACGATGGGCTTGCCGGCGGCGTCCAGCACTCCGCCGCGGGGGGCAGCGTCGCGGCGCAGCCCCAGCCGGTCTCCCGTGGCGAGCTTCTCCTGTACCAGCTGCGGTTCCCAGATCACCCGCCACGTGTCGTCGCCGTCGCGGGTCAGCCGCACCGGCCGGTCGTACGTCCAGTGGGTGTCGCCGGGCAGCGTCCAGTCCACCCGGATGGCGGCGGTCGCCGTGTCGTCGTCCACCTTCGGGTCGCCCTGCCGGCTGACGGTAGGTGGGGTCGGGGCCAGCTCACCGGACAGTTCCTTGAGTTGCCGGGTCACCTCGGCCGCCGGCAGCGCGGCACCCGCCGGGTCGACGAAGGTGACCGCCCGCAGGTCACCGCTGCGCCAGCCGGCCGCGAAGGCGTCCACGCTGTCCTCGGGGCCGGTGTCGTCCGAACAGGCCGTCAACACGCTGCCGGCGATCATCGCCACGGTGATCGCGGTGAGCGACCGTCGGAGGTGGCCAGCACGCGGTGGGTGAGACGGATGCAGCACGCGGTTTCTCCTGCGTTCAGTGGTGATCGTCGTCGAGCACGGTACGCGGATCCAGGTGCTTGCCCCGCGCACGCTCCAAGGCGAAGGCGTTCACGCCGAGCGCCTTGACCCCGACGGTACGGACGGCGGCGAGGTCGGCAGCGTCGTCGGGGTCCGGCACCTGACCGAGCGCCGCGAACGCGGCCTCCGCGACGCCGCTCAGCCGTGCCGCGCGTGCGTGGTCACCCTCGGTGGAGGCGAGGACGGCACCGGCCAGGCAGACGTACGGCACGAAGTCGGTCCAGTCGTTGCGGAAGATCCGCTCGCGGCTCTCGGCCAGTAGTTTCCTCGCCACGTCGAGGTTGCCCAACCCCAACTCGCAGAGCGCGAGGTTGTGCATCTCGGTGGCGACCATCCTGGGCTGGTCCAGAACCTCGTTGAGCGCGATGCTCTCCTGGTACAGCACGCGGGCACGGCCGAGGTCACCGGACATGCGCGCCACCGCGGCCAACACGTGCCTCGGCCGTTCCTCCAGGCTCCGGTCGCCGGAGCGCAGGGCGACTCCGAGTGCTTCTCGGGCTCGGGCCTCCCCGCCGGACAGGTCGCCGCCGCGGAGGGCGACCCTGGCCAGGCTGTACCGGGCCTCCACCTCGCCCGCCGGGTCGCCGGCTTTGCGGGCACGCTCGATCTCGGTCTCGCTCATGCGCACCACGGCGTCGGTCTCACCCCGCCGGAAGGCCGAGCGGACATCGTCACTGAAGCTCACGAGTCGTTCCTCAAATCCGTCATTCGCCGGCGGTATGCCCCCGCACCGCGTACCCGCCGACCGCCCTCTCGTCGACCCTCGGCCGGGGCCACGCTAGCCCGGACGACTTGACAGACTCTTACCCGTGCTGACCGGCGTGACCATTGCGGTGAGGTCGACGGGGCGAGCCAGTGCGTCCGTTTCCGCATCGTCGCAACCGACATCGCCTGTGGTGCTCCCTTTCCGGAATCGGTGCGGCCCTCGTTTTCGGCTGCAGAAGCTCTTCACAATGCGTCGCTAGCGTTGCCGCCATGCTGTCCGGCAATGCGGCCGTCGACTGCGCGGTGCCGGGTCAGGCGCGTACGAGGCACCCGAACGCGGCACCAGTATGTTCGAGAATTCAGGAATAGAGGATCTGATGGACGCGACGCGTTCCCTGCGCGATCTCGAGCCGCAACTCGCGGCGAACCGGCGTTACTGGACCGGCTGGGCCGGCACCGACTCGAACGCCGATCCCGGGGCGGATCTGACCGTCTACCGCTCCGACATCGCGCACATCCTGCTCAATGGGGTCCTCCGGGTGCGGGACGTGCCGCTCGACGCGGCGGTCGCGGAGGCGGAGCGGCAGTTGGCGGGTACACGGTGGGCCTGGTGGGTCGGCGCCGACAGCGACGAGGGCACCGCCGAGGGCCTGCTCGCCCGCGGCGCCCAGCAGGTCGGCGACATGCCGGTGATGGCGATCGACGTCACGACCGTCGACGACGTGGACACGCCCGCCGAGCTGAAGATCAGCACGGTGACCGAGCCGGCGGAGATGCGGGAGTACGTCGAGGCGTACGCCGGGCCGTTGGGGTTCGAGCCGGGCAGCATCGACTCCGTGGTCGACCGGGAGTTGGGTTTCGGCTACCCCGACGTGGTCCGGCTCGCCGGCATCGTCGACGGCAGGACGGTCGCCACCTGCACGGTGTCGCTGGGCACCGAGGTCGCCGGCATCTACTGCGTCGCCACTCACAGTGATTATCGCCGGCGTGGCATCGCCACTGCTCTCACCGCCGAGGCGCTGCGCATCACCCGCGAGTCCGGGCGGCGCATCGCCACCCTGCAGGCCAGCAGCGACGGCGAGCCGGTGTACCGGCGCATGGGCTTCGAGGTCGTCACCCGCTACCGCCTGTTCGCCCTCCCGCAGTAGCGCTCGGAGGTCCGTCAGGCACCGCACCGCCCGGCAGGCTGGCGTAGCCGCTGACCCGCCTTCTGCGCAAGGGCGAGACCAGCGGCTACGCCAGCCTGCCGAGCGGTGGGGCGGGCCCGGGTATGCCGTACGTCCAGCTCTACCTGGATCGGGGCAAAGACGTCGCCGACGGGACCGTTGATCCCGCAGGACCGCGCCTTCGTCATGAACCTCATGGGTAAGGTGATCCCCGAGCAGCGATGTTGCCGGGCAGTCGCGACACCTACGTCAAGAACGGCTGGGACAACGTTGACGCCGATGGCGGCCGCTGGCTGGTGAACAGCATCGGGCGGATCGTCGAGCCCGGCCATGACTGGCTGATCGCCGTGCTCTCCGACCATCACGTGAGCCAGAAGGATGGCGTCCGCGTCGTCGAGAAGGCCGCCAGCTACGTGCTTCAGGAAATGCGCGCCGCCACCGCGCACGACGCTCCGGCCGCGTGACAGCCCGCCCGGGCAGGTCGGCCGTCGGTGCGGTCGACCTGCCCGGCGCGGGGCACGTCTACGTGCTGCGGAGTCGCGACCGGAACGAATAGCGCCCGAGCACCTCCCGGATCCGGTCCGCCTCATCGGTGCCGGCGCTCACCTCGGCCACGGGTACCCCGTCCTCGATCGCGACGACCACCTCGACGCCCGGGATCTCGGCCAAGAGCACCCGGCGGACCGCGTCGGCGCGCAGCGCCGGCTTGAAGTCCTTACCGACGGCCGTGACCGGCAACTCGTCGAGCACGTGGACGGCCTTCGGCGCCACCGCCCGTTCGGCGACACGCCCCGCCGCCCAGCGCGTCAGCTCGTCCTCGCTCGCCTGGGCGCCGGGCCGCAGCGTGACGTAACAGACCGGCACCTCACCGGCGTGCCGGTCGGGTTGGCCCACCGCCGACGCGGCCGCGACCGCGGGATGGCTGAGCACGGCCTCCTCGACGAGGGCCGGGTCGATGTTGTGGCCACCCCGAATGATCACGTCCTTGAGCCGGCCGGTGATGAACACGTAACCATCGGCGTCGACATGGCCGAGGTCGCCGGTGTCGAGCCAGCCGTCGACGACCTTGCCCAGCGGATCCACCACGATGTCGCCGTCCGGCCCGGTCGTGACGTAGCCGGGAAACACCGCCGGGCCGCTGATCGTGATCACGCCGGTCTCGCCCGGCGGCAGCGGGCTGCCGTCGCCCGGCCGGACCGCGCGGATCTGCTGGTACGGCATCCGCAGACCCACCGAGCCCTCGCGTGGGTGCCCGGGCAGGATCCGCGCCGAGGCGCAGGTGGCCTCGGTCAGCCCGTACCCGTCGCAGATCGCCACCGACGTGTGGTCCTCGAACGCCCGTCGAACCGTCGACGGCATGGCGGCGGCACCGCTGACCGCGAACGTCAGCGACGAGATGTCCGCACCGCCGATCGGCACCTGGGCCAGCCGCGCGTAGACGGTCGGCACGGCGGACATCGTGGTGACCCGGTACCGCTCGATGAGCTGCCAGAACGCGGGGTAGAGCGCCGGATCCCGGTATCCCAGCGGACCGGGCCAGACCACCCGGGCCCCGGTGACCATCGGCGCCAGCACGGTCACCATGACCGCGTTCACGTGGAACATCGGCAGGCCACCGAGCACGGTCGCGTCGAGGCCGTCGATGCTGGCCGCGCCGCTCCAGGCGACGAACACCTGGCCCGCGTGGGTGTGCGCGGCCAGCCTCGGCGTACCGGTGGTGCCGCCGGTGTGGAAGTAGGCCGCGATGTCCCCGGGTGCCGCCGGCGCGGCGGCGAGGGCGTCGGCGCTCTCCTCGGCCGCGTGGTCCTCCAGGTAGCCGACCGTGACCGCGGCATCGTCGAGGTGCGGCCGTTCCCCGTGCTGACCCTCCGGGCGCAACGCCAGGACGGCGTCCAGGCCGAACCGCTCGCCCAGATGCACGGCGAGGTTCCACAGCGGAACGCTGATCTCCGGTCCGGCGGCGATCAGCACCTTGGTCCGGGCGAGCTGGAGCATCGCCGCGATGGCGTCCGGCGCCAGGACCGGGTTGATCGGTTGTGCGATGCCCACCGCCTCGGCGGCCAGGATAGCGGTGAGCAGCTCACCGCTGTTCGGGCCGAGCAAAGCGACGGCGTCACCGCGCCCGACGCCGATCCTGGACAGCGCGTTGGCAGTTCCGGTCACCCGGCGTAGCAACTGCTCGTAGCTGACCGTCCGGGGCGCGTCATCGATCCCGCTCAGCAGGACCAGCGCCGTACGGTCGCCGTGGCTCTTGGCCGTCCGTTCCAACAGGGCGTACGTGCTCGGGGGCAGGTCCCGCGCGGAGAGCGGAACCTGCTCCATGGCGGTCGGATCGAGGACGGAATTCATTCGAGGTGCCGTCTCGCTAGGAGCGCGGGTCGGTAACGAGCAAGCTGTCGCGGGGTCGGGTCGGTGACGCTAGTGGCGTTTCGGGTCGGGTGGTTGGATGCCCGTGTCCGGTTGCCTGTGTCGGGTCGTCTGGGGCCTGTGGGGGCATGTCTGGGGCCGCGGTAGCGGCCTGTGGGGAGGTCTCAGCCGGTGGCTGCGGCCAGCCCGGCGGT
>NZ_WBKR01000009.1 GCF_008868155.1 Micromonospora sp. ALFpr18c | reverse complement strand
TCCTGGCCTCGCTACGCAACCTCGCCATCAACGCCCTACGCCTGGCCGGCCGACCCGACATCACCGAAGCCACCCGCTGGGCAGCCCGCAACATGACCAGGCCATTCACCATCCTCGGCCTCACATCGTGATCATGAAACGGCCGTGCGTCGATCGATGACCAGCGAGCTTGCATCGTTGTTGGTGGATGTATCGGCTCTGTTGGGTGTGGTTGTGGGCCGGCTGTCGCGCCGGTGGCGTGGTCTCCTGGGGTTCCTCCTGGTCGTTGGGGCGGTGGTGTGGGTGGTCAGGTGGCGGGCATGGGCATCCGACGGATGATCTCGATCGCGGTGGCCAGGTCGGTGGCCCAGGGCCAGGTTCGGGGTAGGCGTAGCCACCGGTAGCGGCGGGCTCGGACCAGGCGTGCGGGGGTCTGGAAGATCCGGTAACGCAGTGTCTTGGGCTCGGCTTTGGCCAGGGCGCCGGTCAGCGCGTAGAGGCCCATCCACGCGGTGAGGTCCACGGCGATGGTGACGGCGGCGCACCAGGCCTTGTTGACCTGCCATTGTTTGGACGGCAGATGCCCGAGGCCGGTGTCCTTGGTGGTGCGTACGTCGTCTTCGACGCGGGCGTGTACGCGGTGACGGGCGTCGGCGCGCTGCACGGACAGGCCGTCCGGGCCGTGGGCGCCGGTGTTGGTGACGAACGCCGAGTACCGGTAGCCGCAGGTGTCGAACAGGGTGGCCTGTTCGTGGTCGAACAGCTTGCGCCGGCGCACGATGACCCGCATCGTCTTCGGCCGTTTCAGGCCGGTCAGCCGCTCGCGGAGCAGGTCGGTGATCTCGGTGACCTGAAGGCCGTCGATGACCTCGCCGGTGGTGTTGGACAGGCACGGGACCCACCAGTCGTCGGGCCGGCGGTTGCATGCCGCCCGGACGTGTTCGTCGACGTCGAACCCGATCGAGTACGCCACTCGACGCCCGCCGGTCTGGTCGAGGCTGTGCAGCCAGTCGATGAGCGTGTGTGAGGCGCCGGCCCCGTCGGAGGTGATCAGCAGGTCGTCGCGTCGGTTGGCGGGTATCTGCGCGATGGCCTGGCGCAGTACCTCGATCAGATCGGCGGCGGTGTTCGCCCCGGCGTTGCCGGGGCGGGGCATCAGGGCGGCCAGTTCACCGGTGTTGTCGATCCACACACCGAGGCTGTGGAACCCGAACGTCTTCTTGAACGTCGCCTCGGCGTGTTCCTTGCGGGAATGGGCCACGGTGATGGTGCCATCCACCCGCAGCACGATCGTGTCGCCCATGCTCAGGCCACCGGCGTAGGTCGCCTCCGGCACGCCAGCCGGTAGCAGGCTCCACAGATGCGCGCGCCTTCGCCCGCGCGGCGTCGATGCGGTGCAGAGCGCTGTCGCTGATCTCACCCAGCGCGCGCAGGGCGGTGGTGTCCGAGGCCACGAGCCCGAACAACGCGGCCTGGGCCCGTAGCGCCTCGATGTCGTACACGTCTGTCCCGCCAGCGGCGATCGAACACGCGATGTCAGTCAGGACCCGGCCCCGGTCATGGACCGGATCGAATCCCGGCCTGGCCAGCACGGTGGAGATGCCCGCCGTCAGGCCGGTGCGGTCGGCGAGCATGCGGAGGCCAGCCACCCCGACCATCGCCACCACCCCGTCACCGTCGGCGGTGACACGCAGGTCCTTCGACCATCCAGTAAGCTCACGCACGTCGGAAGTGCCTCCTCGCAAGAGATCCTGGCAGATGTCGCAATCACCATTTTCCCTTGCCTGGCAGGCACTTCCGCGTTTCCGGGCCTCACGAAACCGTTACAAGATCACGACCCCGTGAATATCCAGGGTTGAGCCAGTCGGATCTTGGCGTACTGATTGAGCTATGCAATGGCGGCGATGTCGCCGTCGTCGAAGTAGATGGCTTGGTGCAGACGTCCGCCGAGGGCGTCGGCGTAGCGGGCGACGACATCTTGGCCGGAGATCTTGCCCTGTTCGATCTGGGACACGCGGCCCTTCGTGACGCCCATGCGGTCGGCCACCTGCTGCTGCGTCAGGCCCCGCGCGCGGCGTACCTCGGCGAGACGGTGTCCGACCACGGTGGCGAGAAGTTCCTGCTTGCCTTCCTCGACGGCCTGTTCGCCGCCGGCGCGCTCGACGTGGGCGGCGCGGATGTCGCTCCAGCGGGCGTAGCTGCTCATGGCTGTCGGCCCTCCTCCTCGGCGCGTTCCTTCAGGTAGATCTCGTAGCGTTGCTCGGCCAGGGGGATCGCTTCGGTGTACCACTGCTGCCATCGTCCTGCCTTGTCTCCGGCGACAAGCAGGATGCTGGAGCGCCATGGGTCGAAAGCGAACAGGATGCGTACGGTGCCGGGGCGCAGCTCTTTGAGGTTGGCGATCGACGAGCCGTGGATCGTGTCGACCAGCGGCCGGCCGAGCCCGGGGCCAGCTTCAGCGAGCAAATCGATGGCTTGCACGACGCGGGCGTGAATGAGTGGATCGAGGCCGTCCATCCACTCCTGTACCTCGTTGACGAGGTAGATCTCCCACTCGCCAGCAGCCACCAGCGGAGTATAGCATCCGCTATACCGGGGGCGTTGGTGCGAGCTCGATCCATCGACGTGGGAGGGCCGGACGGACCTGGGCCGCCTGTGGCGGTCTCTCCAGGTTGCCGTCATCGTCGCCGTCAACACCGATAGATTTCGATGCGGCGAGTAGGCGCCACCCACGAAAGGTCAGGTGAAACGCCATAAACACGTAAGTCACACTGCGTGACGGGGTGAAAATCCCACACGTACTATGTGATCGCCGGCAACACACCAGTGCTCGTCCACAACTGCAATACGACGATCTACCGAGTGCAGACAGACCACCCGGATAGCCAGCGGCTTTCCGTTGATGGGGGTGGCAACGTGTCGATTAATGGTGACGGGATGCTTCATCTGAACATGAGCGGAGATATTGCTCACTCCGAGCAGTTCCGTGGCTCAGGCGGACAGATCGTTGCCTTCGACGTCCCGACGTCGTACGTGAATAGTGTCAGGTCGGCGGCCATTAGCCAGCGCCGTCCCTCGGGGATGAGTCGGCGACAGTGGAATATATTCTCGGCGGGGCGTCCACAGATTGACGACCCTGGGAAGGGTCCGGACTTGTACGGCTTGCCATCGGAAATGTTTCCGGGACTCTTGGGGGCAATAATACCTGGATCTGGGAGGGTCTTATGACTCCGGACAGTGAGCTCGCTCGGACAAAGTCGCGTCCGGAAATAGGGCCATCAGGGCCTTTGGCTGCCTTCTATGTGGAGGTCGCTAGCTGGGATGAATCTGACAGGTTCGCGCAGCGTGTGAGGGAGCTTGTTCGTGCGGGCATTGAGGTGTCGGCTACATGTGACTTCGAAGCGGACGATTTGCCGGAAACGGGTCTTCCAGCCTGGATGAACGAGGCGGGCTTCCTTCAAGAACAGAATGATGCCAAGCTCAGATACTCTTTGCATCGCGGCGATGAGAGCTGGACGATGCAGGATCTCCTCTTTTCGTTTGACCCGCGACAGCGAAGTTGGGAATGGTGGGATATTACCCGGATTGCCGCAAATGTTGTGCAGATTTGGGTGGATTCACGAGGGGAGCCCGTGTTCGCGTGCGACGAGCTGAGGTGGATTTGTTACCTCAGCGGTGCGCGTTCCCTAGTGGGGCCTTTGCTCATGCCATCTGAGGCCTGGAAAAGTATGCCGTCTATCGGTATTGTGCCCGACTCGACCGGGGTGATCTGACGTAGATCCGTGACGGCCCGCAAAGGGCAAGCTCGATTGGCATTGGAGCGGATGAAGGCTGTTGGGCGGGTCGTCACGTGTCGATCCGCCCTTCGCCTCTGTGCGTCGCAGGGCATAGGTGCGCGTGCCGGTTGCTGTCAGGGCTGATGTCAGATACCTAGAACGTATGCGAATGGGTCGATCTAATTGTCGGGCTGGATGCCGAAGTTGCGGCTTCCTCGTTGGCACGGCGCGTAGCGGCGTGGCGTCGATCCCCGGAACCCGTCGCGTGGGTTGACCCGTGATGGGATCGTCACGGCCTTGATCGCTTCGACTGGGAAGCTCGCCTGGTCGCCCTGCTCGTCGCCTGGGCGCGTGCGCGCGGGCCGAAGGCTGTAGCGCGTGCGCGCGGCCCGGCTGGGCCGGGCCGTCTTGATTAGGTGAAGCAGTTTTTAGCCCAGTGGTTCCATCGGTGGCGGGGCTGCTGGGCTATGCCTTGGGGTTGCGGCGCTGCTTCTTCGGTGCCGGCTGGTCGGCGGGCTCGGAAGCTCCGCTGGCAGCGGCTCGTCCGAGGTTGGCTTCGTAGGCGGCGAGGTCGTCGGCGAGGTCGGTGTGTGCTTGTTGGAGGGTGGCGAGTTCTTCGGTGGCTTGCCAGGCGGCGGCGGTGTCCTTGTTCATGAACGCATCGACGATCTTGCCGCTGATGCGGTCGCGTTCGAGCAGGTAGAGGGCGAGGCGCCGGTTGAGTGCCGGGTTGTCGCTGATGACCGGGGTCTGGGTGGTTGCGGCGATGGGGTGGCGGTCGGCGTCGGTGCCGATGCGTTGGGGTGCCTGGGGGTGGACGAAGGTGCCTTTGCCGACGACGGCGTAGGTGAGGCCGCGGTGTTGCAGCTCGCGTAGCGCCCGTTGGGCGGTCATGGAGGCGACGCCGTAGGTGTCGGCCATGCGCCGGGCGGTGGGGAGCACGTCGCCGGGGGCGAGTTTGCCGGTGCGGATCTGGTCGACGATGTCGTCGACGACCCGTTGGAACAGGGCGCGTCGGTCGTCGGCGTCGTGCGGCATGTGCTGATCGTAGTCGTCTTGTCCTGATTGAGCTACACGGGCTACTCAAGATTCCTGGGTCAAACCCCTTGACTAGATCACGATTGTCACGTGAAGCTTAGGAAGCCTAGTAACCACGCCGTTGGGGTGTGGTGGGCGAACGAAGGAGAACGCTCGTGTTGGTACTGCCGATTGACGGTGGTAGGGGACTGCTGGTGCTCGCCGGGGCGACACCGCAGTTCAAGGACAAGGAGAACGGGGTTGCCGCCACGGACCGCGCCACGGGTGCGCCGTTGGTGGAGGTGCCCCTGGCGTTGACGGCCGAGGGCGGAACTCCGCAGGTGTTGCGGGTGTCGGTGCCGCAGCCGTCGGTGCCGAAGGACCTCGCGGTCGGCCAGTGGGTGAAGGCGTCCGGGCTGACGTTGGTGGCGGGGGAGAAGAACGGCCGGCCGTGGCAGATCTTCCGCGCGTCGGCGTTGACGGCGGTGAAGCCTGGATGACGACGATCGATTCGAACCATCTGAGATTGCTCACCCTGCTTCCCGCCGTGCTGCTGGGCGTGGCGGCCATCGTGGTGGTCGTCTGGCTGGCCGCGCACCTGCTGCGGTATCTGCTCACTGACGCCGAGATCCGGCCCGCGATGCGTGTTGGCTGGCGGATCCGGTGGACGTGGCGTCGGACCGCCGTGCGGGTGGGCCTGGTCCAGACCGAACGCGTCCGTCCGCCGTTGTGGTCGTCCCGGCCGCAGACGGTGGTGGTGCGGCGGGAGCTGGTTCCGCCGGTCCGGGTACGGGCGCGACGCTGGGGTGTCGAGGTCGATGCTTCCACGGTCGGCCGGCTCGGCCTGGCCGAATTCCAGAACGCCGCCGGGCATCTCGCCGACGCGTGGCGCGTGCCGCAGGTCCGGGTAGCGCAGGTCCGTCCCGGCATGGTCCGGCTGCGGGCGCTGCTGGTCGACCCGCTCACCCAACCGACCGCCTGGAACGGGCAGACCACCACCGCCGACCACGTGCAGACATGGTCGGCGGGTATCGACGCCGACAGTCAGCCGGTCACCATCCGCTCCTCCGGGGTGTCCGGGGTGGTGATCGCGGGGCTGGCCGGCTTCGGCAAGACCTCGCTTCTGAACGCCCGGTTCTGTCAACTCGCACCGAGTCCGGCGGTGCAGTTCGTGTTGATCGACGGCAAGGGCGGCCCGGACTACGACGACCTGTTCCGCCGGGCGTGGCTGTCGGCGAAGGACGACCCGGAGCAGGTCCGTGATCATCTGGCGCGGGTGCATGAGCTGATGACGGGCCGTCAGCGGTGTATCCGGGCGGTGCTCGGGGTGAAGAACGTGTGGCATCTCGGCCCGTCCGCCTCGTGGCCGCTGGTTGTGGTGGTGATCGATGAGGCGCACACGTTCTTCAACGAGTCCAAGGGCACCGACGTCGAGTCGAAGAAACGCGATGCGCTGGCGCGGCAGACGGCACGGCTCGTGGAGGAGTTGGTGCGTAAGGGCCGCAACGTCGGTGTCCAGGTGATCCTGGCGACGCAGAAGGCGACCGGGGATGCGATCCCGACGAAGATCCGGGACAACTGCCAGGTCGCGGTCAGTTTCGCGCAGCGCACCAGCGAGGCGGCCACGGCGGTGCTCGGCTCGGACATCACCGGCTTTCCGGATGAGCATCCGCGCCGGTTGCAGGACCCCGCCTACATCGGGGTCGCCTCGATGGTCGCCGAAGGCCGGCCCGGGTTCACCCTCGTCCGCACCCCGTACGTCAGTGACGCCACCGCTGGCCGGATCGCATCGGACACCGCCGCACTGGTGCGTGACCCGCTGCGGCTGCTCGCCGACGCCGCCAGGGCAGAACGTCCCGGCAGCCAGGACAGGGAGGGCGGCGGCTCATTCCGCCAAGAACACCCCGCCGCTCTCCCCGCAAGCAGCCCTCCCACGAGTGGAGAGGAGCTGCGCCGATGATGCCATCCACCCCTCATGGCGACCCCGACACCCTGCTCCGCATCGCCGCCGCTCAGGAGGTGGAGGGACGGGTCGGTGTGTGCCGGCATCCGATCCGGTTGACAGGGCGTGGTCTGCTGGTCGAGGCCGGCACCGGGCGTGTCCTCGCCGACACCGGCGACCGGCAGACGATCACGGTGCGGTGCCGTAACCGGCGTGCCGCGCGGTGTCCGGCGTGCTCGACGCTGTACAAGCTCGACGCCTTCCACCTGATCGCCGCCGGTCTCCGCGATGAGCCCACCACCGTGGCCCGGCCGCGGGTGTTCGTGACGGTGACCGCGCCGTCGTTCGGGCCGGTACACCTCGGCCCCGCCCGGCACGGTGTCCTGCGTCCCTGCCACCCCGATCGGTCCGTATGCGGTCGGTGGCACCTGCCGGACGATCCGCTGATCGGCACCCCCCTCGAACCGGACGGCTACGACTATCCGGGGCAGGTGCTGTTCAACGCCCAGGCCGGAATGCTGTGGGCGCGGTTCACCACCGAGGCACGCCGCACGCTCGCGGCTGTGGCGGGTCTGTCCCGGCGCGAGGCTGCCCGGCAGGTGCGGATGGCCTTCGCCAAGGTCGCCGAGTTCCAGGCGCGGGGAGTGGTCCACTTCCACGCGATTGTCAGGCTCGACGGGCCGGACGGCCTGCCCACCCCGCCGCCGACCTGGGCCACAATCCCCGTCCTGGAAACCGCGATCCGCCGGGCGGTCCCCGTCGTCGCCGTCGCGACGCCAGCGGTCGTTGGCGGGCGTGTGCTGCGGTGGGGTCGGCAGGTCGATATCCAGCCCCTTCCCGCAGGGGATGTGGTGGTGGCCCGGTACGTGGCGAAGTACGCCACGAAGACCGCCGAGGCCGTCGGCGTCGACGTGCCACCGCTGTTCTGCCGCGCATGCCGAGGCGACGGCTTGCGCCCCGCCGATGGGGCTCGCCGTTGGTGTCGGGTCTGTTCGGGCACCGGCCGGCGTCCCGGCGTCAGCCTCGACCGGCTTCCCGCGCACGGCCGCGTGTTGGTGGAGACCTGCTGGCGGCTTGGTGGACTGCCCGAACTGCGAGGGCTGCGGCTGCGCCGGTGGGCGCACCAGCTCGGCTACCGGGGCCACGTCACCAGCAAGTCACTGGCCTACTCGACCACCTTCGCCGCGCTACGTGGTGAGCGGCGCCGGTGGCGGCTGACCCGCCACGCCGAGGCTGTCGGTGTCGACCCGAGCACCGACCTGCTCACCGTTGGGGACTGGCGCTACACCGGCCAGCTCGGGGAGGGCATGTGAGCAGTCCTGATCTATTGACCGTCACCGACGTGATGGCCCGGCTGCAAGTCGGCCGGCACACCGTCTACGACCTCATCCGCTCCCGCCGGCTGCATTCGGTCCGTATCGGCCGTTGCCGCCGCATTCCCGCCCGGTCCCTGGCCGGCTACCTCGACTCACTGACCAAGGAGGCCGATCATGGCCGGTAGAAAGGCCAACGGCGAAGGCACGATCTTTCAGCGCGCCGACGGCCGATGGTGCGGCGCCGGCTACGTCCTCGCCGCCGACGGCACCCGTAAGCGCATCTACGTCTACGGCACCACCCGCCGCCAGGCGGCCGACAAGCTCGCCGAGAAGCTGGCCGACTCGAACCGGGGCCTGGTCGTAGCCGCAGACCCGAACCTCACCGTCGGCGAGTACCTGACCGCGTGGCTGACCGGCGTCGCCCGGCACCGGCTCCGCGCCACCACGTACGTCACGTACGAGTCCCTGGTCCGCCGGTTCCTGATCCCCGGCCTCGGCGCACGCAAACTCGGCACGCTCACGGTCCGGGATGTGCGGACCTTCCTCGACCGGCTTCCGAGCGTGTGCCAGTGCTGCGCGCAGGGCTGGGACGCCAGACGGAACCCGACGCATCCGGTCAAGGCCCGTCGGCCGCGCTGCTGCGCGATCGGCAGCTGCTGCAACAAGCACATCCGCCCGGCGACAGTCCGCTACATCCGGGCAGTCCTCTCGGCTGCGCTCGCGGACGGCGTCCGCGAAGACCTTCTCGGCCGCAACGTCGCCAGCTCGGTACGGCTACCCACCCCGCGCAGCGACTTCCAACCGTTCACCGCCGGCGAGGCACGCCGCTACCTGCTCGCCGCCGCCTACCACCGCCACGGGCCCCTGTTCGAACTGGCCCTCCGCACCGGACTACGGCGAGGCGAACTGCTCGGCCTGCAATGGGACGACATCGACCTCAACGCCGGCCACCTGTACGTGCGGCGCACCCTGGCCCGCACCCGAGGCGGCCCGACGTTCCAGCCGGTCAAGACCCACCGCTCCGCGCGGCGCATCGTTTTACCCCGCGACTGCGTCACCGCGCTCAAGCGCTACCGCAGACGGCAGGACATCGACCGGCGCGAGGCCGCCGACGAGTGGACCGAAACCGGGCTCGTGTTCGCCAACAGCACGGGCGGGCCGATGGACCCGGCCGCAGTGCACCGCCACCACCAGGCCATCTGCGAACTCGCCGACGTCCGCTACATCCGCTTCCACGACCTGAGACACACCTGCGCCACGCTGCTGCTGGAACAGGGCGTGGACCTGGTGACGATCAAGGACCTGCTCGGTCACGCGCAGATCCATACCACCGCCGACATCTACTCTCACGTCCGGCTACGCCTGCAACGCCACGCCGTCGAATCCATGGACCAGGCGCTGCAACCCGATCAGCCCGACGACGACTCCGACACCACCTCCGACGACTGAACCCGACCAACCGAGAACGCGCCCCGCCGGGATCACCGCCCCGGCGGGGCGCTCTCGCTACTGTGGCGGCCGTCGGATGGCTCGTAGGGCCAGGTGAAGAACCGGCGATACAGCGTCCCCGACGTGGTGGCCGGCATGTCCACGCACGCCTCGACGAAGAACCGCGACAGGTAGAGCATCAGCGACACCCGCGCCCCGGCGAACTCCGCCAACAACTGGCGCTTGCGCGACGGGCACGGCCACGCCAGCCCACACCCCGCACAGCTCCACGCCGGGCGAACCGGCACGTGCATCGACATCGCTGCTCATCCCTCCGGAGACGTGTGGTCTACGGTGGGAGGGCCGGGCACGCACCCGGGTATGAAGACTGCCGATCTTCGTAACCGGTCCCGGCCCTCCCGGAACAGCACCAGCCAGGTCCGGACTCGATGCACGTCCCCGCTGGGCCTGCCACCAGGATCAGCGGAAAGAGATGACCATGGAACCACCGCAGAGTCTTCCCCCGTCTACACCCGACACCGCCGACCTCGGCGCGAAGCTGCGGGCCGCCCGTGAGGCCGCCGGTCACAGTCTTGCCGGCATGGCCGCGCTCACCCACTTCAGCAAGCCCTACCTCGGCCTCGTCGAAACCGGCCGCCGCCCTGCCACCCCCGACGTCGTCGAACGCTACGAACACGCCCTCGGCGTGCCGATCGGTACCCCACACGACCCGGTCCGGCTTACCCACGAATGGCTCATCGGCGACCCACCCGTCCCCGCGCAGCTACGCGCCGGCCGTCGTATCGGCACCGGGCTCATCAGGGCGCTGGAATCCCGGGTGATCGAACTTCGGCACCTGGACGACACCGTCGGCAGCCGCACCCTGCTCCCCGTCATCCGCACCGAACTCGACCAGGCCGAGCACCTCGCCCGCACCGCCTCTTACACCGATGCCTCCGGTAAACGGCTGTACACCGTGATCGGTGAACTGGCCCAACTCGCCGGCTGGGTCGCCAGCGACGCCGGCCGCTACCCCGACGCCCAACGCCTCTACATGTCCGGCGTCACCGCCGCCGACGTAGCCGGCGACCGGGCACTCGGCGCGCAACTGCTGTCCAGCCTCGCCTACCAGATCACCAACGTCGGCAAACGTGAAGACGCGCTGCTCATCGCCCGGTCCGCCGTCACCGGCGCCCCCGATGCCAGTCCACTCGTACGCGCGCTGCTGCTGGAACGCCTCGCCTGGGCCGCCGCCCGAGCCCGCGACACCGACACCACCCGCCGTGCCCTCGACGCCGTCGACGACGCGTACGACCAGCGTTCCGGCAACGTCGCCGAGCCCGAATGGGTCTACTGGCTCAACCGGACCGAGATCGATGTCATGGCCGCCCGCTGCCTCATCGAACTCGGCCAACCCGCCACCGCCGAACCCCTGCTGACGCGAGCACTCGCCACCTACAACCGCGACCACGCCCGCGAGGTCGCTCTCTACCAAACCTGGCTCGCCGAAGGCCACGCTCGTGCAGGCGAGTTCGACGCCGCTCGCGCCGTCCTGCGCCGCATCGACAGCACCGCCATCGACGCCGGGTCCGCACGCCTCCACCGCCGCATCGCCGCCGTCGATCGCCTCATCGACCGCCGCGCACAGAAGAAGCCCGCCAACAGCACCAGACGACCGACCGAGTAGACGCCCCGGCCGACGGCTCGCTCAGCCCGACGTGCGCCCACGTTGCTGTCACGACTGCGGTCAAAATCGTCGACAATCGATTAACTGTCGACGGGAGGTTGAGCGAAAGCCCAGCTCCCTGCCAAGATCGACACCATGACGTCGCCGCAGCCGCCGTAACAACGCCACACGTACTATGTGCTCGCCGGCAACACTCCGGTCTGCGGGAGGAAGATCAGCCGCCGGTCGGTGAGGACGGCGAACTGTTTCTTGGTCTGCGACAGCGCGTGGCCCACCGCCCCGGCGCCGGCCGTGATCAGTCCCTGCGAGCGACCGTCCCGAGTCGACCCGCCGAGTAACTCCCGACCATCGCCCGGGTCGCGGTGACCGGCTGTTCCCCGGGCTGCAGGATCGACGCCACCGGCTCGAACGCGCGCGACTGAAGTTTCTGGTTCATGTGGTCCCCTCCGTGTTTGACCATGAACACCGCTGGTGCTCGCGGAGCAGGACACGCTGGGCCATCCGTCGATCAGACGCACGATCATGACGATCGGTCATGCTCGGCGTCGGGTCACCCGCGGCGACGGGCCAGCCCGCAGGGGCCGTCGTGGGCGTCGGGCCGCCGGCAACGGTCCGCGCCGTCGAGCTGGGCGTCGCAGAACACTCGGGTACGCAGAAACTGCGCGTCCTCCTCGCTGAGCGTGGTTTCACCGAAGTCGACGACGGCGAGGTGACCGAGCGAGTCGCGCAGCGCCACGGCCAGCGCCGTGACCTCGTCGAGACTGGTCAGAGTGGTCGGCAGGTGGATGATCCAGCGGGGCTCGGTTGCGACGCTCATGGCAGGACCACCGTTCCTCCGCCCACCAACGTCTGGATCTGCCCGTCGGTCAGGCCGCGTTCGTGGAGGACGCGGCGGCCCCAGCGGTGCAGCCGGCACGGGTGCCGAGCGTCGTCCTTGCGGCAGCGCTCGCCGTCCGGTCGCTGCACGGGGGCGTGCACGCTGACCGCCCGTAGCGCGAACACGACGTCCTCTTTGGTCACGTAGGGCGGTAGCGGCAGCTCGTCGGTCGTCTCCATGGCCGTCCTTCGGTCGGGGTGTTCGGGGGAGGTGGTCATCAACGAGCGTCATTCTGATGCTGGCCTGGCGCAATCTTTCGGGGCAGAATGCGGACCAAGGGATGAGGTGTCTTACGCGACGACAGTCAGGGAGATGACGTGGACGACTCCGGCAGCACAGTTCCACGGAGGCAGCTCGGCAGATACCTGAGAGAGCTTCGCGAAAACGCGTACGTGACAGTCACCGCGGCGGCCAAGGAATTGGAGTGGTCGGCACCCCGGATCTGGCGGTACGAGACCGGGCAGGTCTCCATGCACCCGAACGATGTGGCGGCCATGTGCCGCGTCTACGGCGCGTCCCCGGAGACGATCGAGACGATGCGGGCGCTGGCCCGGGAGACCAAGGCGCACGGCTGGTGGCACAGCTACGGCGAGGCGATCAAGGACTGGTTCAAGCTGTACGTCGGCCTGGAAGCCGCCGCCACGAGGATTCGGAAGTACGAAGCCGATCTCATCCCGGGCTTGTTGCAGACGGTCGAGTACATGACCGAGCTGATCGCCACCGACCAGCCGCAGTTGGGCGAGTCGGAGCGTCAGGCGAAGGTCGACGTGCGGCTTCGCCGCCAGCGCCTGCTGGCTCGGGCGGTGCCCAGGGCTCCACGCCTCGACGTCATCCTGAGCGAGGCGGTGCTGCGCCGCCCACTGCGCGATCGTGCGGCGATGGCCCGGCAGTTGGAGTCGCTTGTGGTGTCGTCGCGGCAGCACAACATCGGCATCCGGGTGCTGCCGTTCGATGCGGGGCTGGTCCGCTGGGCGCAGGCCGGCACCTTCACGATGCTCGACTTCCCGTCCGACGTGCGCGAGCCGGAGCCGACGACCATCTACATGGACGGGCCGTGCGGCGCGGTCTACCTTGACAAGACCCACGAGATCGAGATCTACGAAGACGCGTGGCGCTCCCTCGGCGAGCGGGCGCTCAGCGCCGACGAGTCCCGCGAGTCGATCGCGGCCATGGCGAAGGAGATGACCGATGGTGCGTGACGGAGTCTGGCGTACGTCGACCCGGTCCGGCAGTGAGGGCGACTGCGTCGAGGTGGCGGGGTTCGCCGAGACGGTCGGCGTACGCGACAGCAAGGACCGGCAGGGGCCGGCGCTGACCTTCACCGAGTCGGCCTGGTCCGACTTCGTCGTGGCGACCCGTGCAAGGCAGTTCACCACCCGCCGCTGAGGTCCCGCGATGTCCGGGGAGCGTCTGCCGTGACCGATCACCATGCCTATCTGAACATCCGCTCCCGCTGCGGAGCCACCTTCGATCTTTCGGTCAGGTTGCCCGACCAGGTCTTCCGTGAAATCGGCGACGAGTCGCTGTTCTGTGAGTTCGACAGGGTCCTCACCCCGGAGTTCTGGCCGGCGCTCTCTGCGATGGCCCGTTGGCACGGCGACGAGCACGTCGAGCTGCTGGTCCTTGAGCCGGATTGCGATGGGTACTACCTGTCGGAGTACCAGTCCTACCCGGCTCTATCGTTGTCCGTCGAGGCCGGCGAGGACGACTACTGGGCGCTGATTGGTCACGAGGCTGCCAGAGACATCTTCGGTTCGATCGCGATTTCGGCGAACGTCGTTGCGGTGACCGGGCCTTCCCGCAGATGGGGATGCTGGGGTGAGCGGGATCCTGAAGTGGCGGTCTTCCGGGGGTTTCCCACCTCGGCGGTGCGCGGCGAATGGCAGGAGCAGTTCGGGCCCATGCTGGACGCATCCGGCGCGCTGCAGGAGTACCTGCCGCGGGCGTTTCCCGGTTGGACCGTCCCGGACGTGTGGGCCGCAACCCTTGCCGCCAATTACGGCGACGGGGTCGTGCCACCCCGGCTCGTTGATCAGGATCAGTGCGGTTGACCGTGAGTCACTTGGGTTGTCGGACTGGGTGTGCGATGACGCGTTCTGAGGGCTGCGGTGGCTAGGCTGAGCTGAGCAGAATGTCCCGCTGAGGGGGTGAGCCCGGATGGCCCAGGCAGCGTTCGCACCGGAGCCGGTGCCGCAGCACACCGAGCCGTCGTTCGACGTGCTGCGGTGGCACGACGAGCCGTGGACCGCGCAGCTCGCCCTCGACCTGTTGCCGGAGACCAACGGCCCCAAGGTTGAGGTCCTGAGCGGAAGCGTGATCGTGACACCACCCGCGGGAATCGATCATCAGTCGGTCGAGCGGGAGCTGCCATATGTGCTGCACCGTGCTGCGCGGAAGGCCGGATTCTGGGTCTATCCGGAGATCAACGTCCTCTCCGGGGATGATCTCTTCATTCCGGACATCGCTGTGCTGCGCAAATCAGGTGGTGGCCGTACGACGGTTCCCATCGCCGAGGCGGTGCTGCTGGGGGAGATCGTGTCCCCCGGAAATCGACGCAAGGACGTGATCGATCGACCCCGGGAGTACGCCGCCGCCGGTGTGCCGTTCTTCCTGCGGGTGGACCTGCGCAACCGGGTGCCGACCATCGCCCTGTTCGAGTTGGTCGACGGGGAGTACCGGCCGTTGGCCGCCGCTGCGGCAGGAAGCATCTTCGCGATGCGGGAGCCGTTCGAGTTCGCCATCGACCCGGCGGAACTACTGGACGAGGAGGGGCCGACGGATGTAGCCGCGACCGACTCGGCCGGTGGCACTTCTTGATCGACACGGTTTCGGCGATGTGGGGGTGTCCGAGAGCTGGGGATACCCCGACATCGGCGATCTGGAGTTGATCAGCGCCGCGAGCGCGGAGGGCGACGGCTGAGGCTCCCAGCGGGCGTTCAGCGGCGGTGGGGAAGAATGGCCTCGTGACTTCCCCCCGCGACCTCGTCCTGCTCGGGTCCACCGGTTCGATCGGCACGCAGGCCGTCGACATCGTCCGGCGTAACCCGGACCGGTTCCGGGTGGTCGCCGTGGGTGCGGGCGGCGGCAACGTCGAACTGCTCGCCGCGCAGGCCCTGGAGTTGGGCGTCGAGGTGGTCGGGGTGGCCAAGGCGTCCGCCGCGCAGGACCTCCAGCTCGCGTTCTATGCCGAGGCGAGTCGGCGTGGGTGGGCCACCGGCGACTTCAAGCTCCCCAAGATCGTGGCCGGGCCGGACGCGATGACCGAGCTGGCCCAGTGGCCGTGCGACGTCGTGCTCAACGGGGTGGTGGGCTCGCTGGGCCTCGCTCCTACGCTGGCCGCACTGCGCGGTGGTCGTACCCTCGCCCTGGCCAACAAGGAGTCGCTCGTCGCCGGCGGCCCGCTGGTGAAGGCCGCGGTGACGCGGCCGGGGCAGATCGTGCCGGTCGACTCGGAGCATTCGGCGCTGGCCCAGTGCCTGCGGTCCGGGACGCGCGGTGAGGTGCGACGGTTGGTCGTCACGGCCAGCGGCGGGCCGTTCCGGGGTCGGCGGCGCGACGAGTTGACGCAGGTCACACCCGAGCAGGCGCTCGCGCACCCGACGTGGAACATGGGACCGGTCGTCACGATCAACTCTGCGACGATGGTCAACAAGGCGCTGGAGGTGATCGAGGCGCACGAGTTGTTCGACGTGCCCTACGCCGACATCACCGTCATGGTGCACCCGCAATCGGTGATCCACTCGATGGTCGAGTTCGTCGACGGGTCGACGATCGCCCAGGCCAGCCCACCGGACATGCGGCTGCCCATCGCGCTGGGCATCGGCTGGCCGGACCGGGTGCCCGACGCCGCCTCCGCCGTCGACTGGACGGCCGCGCACACCTGGGAGTTCGCGCCGCTGGACGACGCCGCGTTCCCGGCCGTCGCGCTGGCCAAGGCCGCCGGGGAGGCCGGGCGGTGCCGCCCGGCGATCTACAACGCGGCGAACGAGGAGTGCGTGGCGGCCTTCGTGGCCGGTCGACTGCCGTTCCTGGGGATCGTCGACACCCTCGAGCGGGTGTTGGAGGACGCTCCGGACTTCGCCGAACCAGGTACCGTCGAGGACGTGCTCGCGGCCGAGTCGTGGGCGCGCGCGCACGCCCAGGAGATCATCGCGGGTTCGGTGGAAGGAGCTTGATGGCTAACCTGCTCGGGGTGGCGCTCTTCGCCCTGGCCATTCTCGTCTCGGTGAGCCTGCACGAGGCCGGTCACATGGTGACCGCCAAGGCATTCGGGATGAAGGTCACCAAGTACTTCGTCGGCTTCGGTCCGACCCTCTGGTCGTTCAAGCGGGGCGAGACGGAGTACGGCATCAAGGGCATTCCGCTCGGCGGCTTCTGCAAGATCGTCGGGATGACCGCGCAGGACGACGACGTCGACCCGGCCGACGAGCCGCGCGCGATGTGGCGCTACCCGGTCTGGAAGCGGACGATCGTCATGTCCGCGGGCTCGATCACCCACTTCGCGCTGGCCCTGGTCGCCATCTGGATCGCCGCCGTCACCCTCGGCCTGCCCAACCAGAACTTCCCCACCACCGACGCGGAGATCCGCCAGGAGCCGGCGGTGATCGCGCTGTCCGACTGCGTGATCCCCGACAGCGCACCCCGGGCCTGCGCCCCCGGCGACGCCGCCAGCCCCGCCGCCCAGGCGCACCTGCGCGACGGCGACCGGATCACCTCCGTCAACGGCACGCCGATCAACAACTACGGCGAGATGCTCGTCGCCCTGCGCGCGCTCAAGCCGGGCGACACCGCGAAGCTCGACTACGTCCGCGATGGGCAGCCGGGTACGACCAGCACGGTCCTCGCGCAGACCCAGCGGCCGCCGCTCGACGACCCGAAGGGCACCGTCGCCCCCGTTGCCGCGCTCGGCGTCGGCCTCGTGCCCAGCACCCCGACCCGCGTGACGTACGGGCCGGTCGCCGCGTTCGGCGCCACCGGCGACTTCACCAAGGAGTTGGCCGTCGGCACCGTGCAGGCGTTGCAGCGGCTGCCGCAGAAGGTGCCCGCCCTGTGGACCGCCATCACCGGCGGCGAACGTGACGTGGACACCCCGATCAGCGTCGTCGGCGCCAGCCGGCTCGGTGGCGAGGCGTTCGCCAACAAGGCGTGGCTGCTGTTCGTGACCCTGTTCATCTCGCTGAACTTCTTCATCGGCGTGTTCAACCTGCTGCCGCTGCTCCCGCTCGACGGCGGCCACATCGCCATCGCCTGGTTCGAACGGGCGCGCTCCTGGCTGTACGCGAAGATCGGCCGCGCCGACCCCGGGCGGGTCGACTACCTCAAACTGATGCCCTTCACGTACGTGGTGATCCTGATCGGTGGCGTGTTCACGCTGCTGACCATCACCGCGGACGTCGTCAACCCGATCACGCTCTTCCCAAGGTGAGTGCTGAAGTGACCGCAATCAGGCTCGGTATGCCGGCCGTACCGCCCCCGCCGCTCGCTCCCCGCCGCGCCAGCCGCCAGATCATGGTCGGCTCGGTGCCGGTCGGTGGCGGTGCGCCGGTGTCCGTGCAGTCGATGACCACCACCCTCACCTCCGACGTCAACGCCACGCTCCAGCAGATCGCCGAGCTGACCGCGTCCGGCTGCCAGATCGTCCGGGTGGCGGTGCCGTCCCAGGACGACGTCGAGGCCCTGCCGGCGATCGCCAAGAAGTCGCAGATCCCGGTCATCGCCGACATCCACTTCCAGCCCAAGTACGTCTTCGCCGCCATCGACGCCGGCTGCGCGGCCGTCCGGGTCAACCCGGGCAACATCCGCCAGTTCGACGACAAGGTCAAGGAGATCGCTCGTGCCGCCGGGGCGGCGGGGGTGCCGATCCGCATCGGCGTCAACGCCGGCTCCCTGGACAAGCGGCTGCTGTCCAAGTACGGCAAGGCGACCGCCGAGGCGCTCGTCGAGTCGGCGCTGTGGGAGTGCTCGCTGTTCGAGGAGCACGGCTTCCGCGACATCAAGATCTCGGTCAAGCACAACGACCCCGTCGTGATGATCCGCGCGTACCGGCAGCTCGCCGAACAGTGCGACTACCCGCTGCACCTGGGCGTCACCGAGGCCGGCCCGGCCTTCCAGGGCACCATCAAGTCGGCGGTCGCCTTCGGCGCCCTGCTCGCCGAGGGCATCGGCGACACCATCCGGGTGTCGCTGTCCGCCCCGCCGGTCGAGGAGATCAAGGTCGGCAACCAGATCCTGGAGTCGCTGGGTCTGCGCGAGCGCGGCCTGGAGATCGTCTCCTGCCCGTCCTGCGGGCGCGCCCAGGTGGACGTGTACAAGCTCGCCGAGGAGGTCACCGCCGGCCTGGAAGGGCTGCCGGTGCCGCTGCGGGTCGCCGTCATGGGCTGCGTCGTCAACGGTCCGGGTGAGGCCCGCGAGGCCGACCTCGGCGTCGCCTCGGGCAACGGCAAGGGCCAGATCTTCGTCAAGGGGCAGGTCGTCAAGACGGTGCCCGAGGCGCAGATCGTGGAGACGCTCATCGAAGAGGCGCTGCGGATCGCCGACGAGATGGGCGCCGAGCTTCCCGAGGAGCTGCGCGGGCTGGTCACCGGCCCGACGGTCACCGTGCACTGATTTTCCTTGTGGAAAAGCGGCCGTTCCCCGCACGGGGAACGGCCGCTTTTCTGTGCGCTGTGCTCGTGTGGCGCTGGCGCGCGTCACTCGGATTCGGCGAGGATCGCATACAGCTTGCGGCGGGTTTCGTCGAGCACCTGGGCGGCCCGCTCACGCTGGTCGTCGGTGCCGTTCATCATCACCTGCCGCAGGGCGTTCATCGCCTGCGCGCCGGAGTCGCGGATGTCGTGCCAGCTGCTCACCGTGCCCTGGGCGGCACAAGCCGTACCTGGGTGGATCGCGCTGGGAGTGCTGTTCCTCCCGCTCGGTGCCCTGGTGCCCCCGGTTGTCGGGTGGGCCGGCCGGACCCGTTCGACCAGCCCGGCCACCGAGCCGCTGACCGTCTGAGGCCGGGCTCGCCACTCGGCCGGCGAGGTGGGGGGTGGATCTGGCAGGCTGGTAGTCGTGCTGACGGTGCCGGTACGGCAACTGGGGGAATCGGAGCGCCGCGCGGTCGAGCGCCTGCTCGATCGTGACCCGTTCGCGGGCGCGCAGGTCGCCGAGCGCATCGCCGCGCGCGGGCTGTCCTGGTGGCGGGCCGAAGGGCGGATCCTGGGGTACGGCGCCCGGCGCAACCTCGAATCGCTGTGCTGGCTCGGCGGCAACCTGACGCCGGTGCTCGCCAGCGACGCCGCCGTGTCCGCCTTCGCCGATCTGCTCGCCGGGGAGGAGCGGCTCTGCTCCTCCATCGTCGGCCGAGCGGACGCCGTCCTCGGCCTCTGGGACCGGCTCTCCGGCACGTGGGGCCCGGCCCGCGACGTCCGCCCCAACCAGCCGCTCCTGGCCACCGACACCCTGCCGGCCGTACCGGCCGATCCAGAGGTACGCCGCGTCCGCTCCGGCGAGGTCGACCGACTGTTTCCGGCAGCCGTCGCCATGTACACCGAGGAGGTCGGCGTCTCCCCGCTGGCCGAGGACGCCGGTCGTAGCTACCGCCGCCGGGTCAACGACCTGGTCCGCGCCGGCCGCGCGTACGCCCGGTTCGTCGACGGCAAGGTCGTGTTCAAGGCCGAGTTGGCCGTCGTGACCAAACGGACCGCCCAGGTCCAGGGCGTGTGGGTCGCGCCGGAGTGGCGGGGTCGCGGCATCGCCGCCGGCGCCATGGCCGCAGTGGTACGCGACGCGCTGCTCCGGGTCGCCCCCACGGTCAGCCTGTACGTCAACGACTTCAACCTTCCGGCCCGCCGGGTGTACGAGCGCTGCGGCTTCCAACCGGTCGGCACCCTCGCCACCGTCCTCTTCTGAGCGGGGGCTTCTGCCCACGGCGTTCCTTGTGGTCGCGGGCCTGTCTTCGATCCACGATTCACGTCTGGGTATGACGAAGGCCGGCACTCTGTCGAGTGCCGGCCTTCGGTGTGTCAGCTGTTCCAGTGCTGGTTGACCAGGTCGGTGGCCTGCTGTTCCCACTGGGCGTAGGCGTCCGGGTAGGCCGACACCTGCACCGTCTGCGCGGCGTCGGTCAGCGCCATGTCCTGCCAACCATCAACCTGCGTGAGGCCCTTGAGGAACGCCGTCGTGGAGTAGCCGGGGTCGGTGATCTGCTCCGGCGTGCCCCAACCCGAGCTCGGGCGCTGCTGGAACAGGCCCAACGAGTCGTGATCGTTGGCGTCACCCAGGTGACCCAGGTTCTCCAGCTTCGACTCCTGCAAACTCGTCGCGATCGAAATCACCGCGGCCCGCTCGGGCAGGCCAGCCTTCTTCGTCGCGGCGATGATCGCCTTCACGTTCGCGGTCTGCTCACCGTTCAGGTCGATGCGCGACTGCTCACCCTGCGGCTTCGGCGCACCACTCTGCACCGCCACCGCGACAGGCTTGGCGTCCACGACCGGGGTGGCGGCGTGGGCGGCGATCGGACCGGCGAACACACCACCGGCGAACGCGAGACCCGCAACAGACAGCACACTCTTACGGAAGATCGTGGTCATGGGGATAGCTCCTTCGGGGGTAGAAACACCCACACCGCCAAGGGGAAAAACGGCGGGCAGGGTGCGAGCACCACGTCCGGCGCTGCACAAACACACGGGGGAAAGTCTGCGGACCTGCGAGCCGGGGGCTCGCGGCGCCGGTGTCGGCGGCCTACCGAGCGGGGGCTCGGGGCGCCGGGACCGGGTATAACGACCGGCGGGCCGGGGTCATTCCCGGGGGCGGCCCATCCATCGGCGCCTGCATCTTGGCGGCGCCTGATCGCTGGCCGGGTCTGCAACGACCGGACCGGGCCGGGCATTCCAACCCCGCGTCGGGGTCGAGCCGGCGGCGGTGGTCCTGCGATCGTCAGGGTGTGTAACGACCCCCGGCCCGGCATGATTCCGCCGCCGGGGTGCACCCGGTCACAGCGCAGAAGGCCCCGAGACGGACAGAGCCCCCATCCGGCACGGCAGGCGCGGCCGGGTCACAGCAACAAACCCCCACGGCCGGACAAACCGCCGACCCCACGCGACCAGCCACGGCCCATGTGAGCCGTGCGGGCGGTGATCCACTCGGATTCCATGAAGGCGGGGCGTCCAGGGCTGGTTGATGCCCCGATATGGCGATCTTTTGGTGATCACGCCTCGCACCTACGCTGGGTCATGTTTGCCTCGACCAGGCCGACCTGACCGCGCTGCGCAAGCGGATGACCGCGATGGCCGCCACGGCGCGGCAGATCGCGGACGCGGCGCCGCACCTGGCCGACGACGTGGCCGCCGCGCGCGGCAAGGTCGACGAACTGGCCGCCGGGCTGGGCACCCTCGCCGACGGCAGCGCCGAGTTGCGACCACCGTGGACGACTAGACGATTCGTGGCCGGTCCGAACAGGGCTTGCTCGGCATCGTGCGAAGGGTTGCGCAGACCTGACCGGAAGCCCTGCTCAGGGCGGGTAAATCGGTTGAGTCGACGGGGGTGTTGCCGGCACGCTGGGTGTTCCGCCACCCACGTCCGGAGGACCTCCGATGCGCCTGCTCCGTGATCTGTGGGGCACCTCGCCACGCCGCCTGACGGTCGTGGCCATCCTGATCGTCCTCGGCGCCGCGGGTCAGGCGGGCGCGTCGGCGCTGGCCGGCCCGGTGCTGCTGCACCGCTCGACCGGCTTCTTCACGGTGCTGGCGGTGGCGCTGGTCGCCGTGGTGCTCAGCGACCTCGCGGTCAGCCTGCTGATGGCCAGCCTGACGGCGGACTGGTCCGCCGACGTCCGACGGCGGCTGTGCCAGGTGGCTCTCGGGCAGGACCTGCCCACCCTGGAGACCACCCCGGTCGGCGAGATGCTGGACCGCATCGACGGCGACGTCTACCAGGTGGCCTCGTCGGTGCGCAACGAGGGCACCCGGCTGGCCCAGGGGCTCTGCGTGGGCCTGCTGTCGATGGTGGTCACGCTGGCGGTCTGGTGGCCGGCCGGGCTCGCCATGCTGGCGCTCACCGTGGCGCTCGCCGTCGGCCTGCGCCGGCCGACCGCGCGGATCGCCCCGGCCCGGATGGCCGAGGAGGAGGCGTGGTCGGACCTGGCCGCGGTGATGGAGGAGGCCGTCCACGGGCAGGACGACGTGCGGACCAGCCTGGCCCGGCCGTACGTCTTGCGGCTGTACGCCCGACGGGCCGCGGCCGTGCTCTCCCGCGGCCGGCGGGTGTGGGTGATGTCGGCCCGGGTGAACGCGACAGCCGCGGCGACGATCCGGGGCGGGATCGCCGCGGTGGTGCTCGGCGGAGCGTGGGCACTGGCCACCGGCCAGATCGACGCCGCCCGGCTGACCGCCGTCTGGCTGCTCGCCCTGGCCTTCGGCGCCACGGTCGAGCACCTGAGCCGGATGGTGCCGGAGTTGCAGTACGCGCTGGGTGCCTGGGCCCGGGTGCAACTGCTCCAGGATGCCCGGCAGGAGCCGGCGGGCGGGGTCAGTCCCACCGACGGTGACCTGCGCATTCGTGACCTGACCTTCGGTTACCAGGTCGGCGACTCCGAGGGCGCTCGGGGGCCGGCGCTGCGCGGGGTCAGCCTCACCTTCACCCGTGGTCGCTCGTACGCGTTGATCGGTCGGACCGGTTCCGGGAAGTCGACCCTGGCGAAGGTGCTCACCCGGGCCGTGGACGTGCCACCGGGGGCGGTCTTCCTCGGCGACACCGACCTGTGCGACCTCGACGTCGAGGAGTTGCGCCGGTGGGTGGCCGTGGTGCCGCAACGCACCGAGATCCTCGCCGGAACGCTGGCCGAGAACGTGGCGCTCTTCGACCCGGCGCTGCTCGATGCCGCCGCTCGTGCCCTCGACGAGCTGGGCCTGACCGGCTGGATCGCCGAGCTGCCCGACGGCCTGGGGACCCGGCTGGGCGAGGGCGGCCACGTCCTCTCGGCGGGGCAGGAGCAGCTCGTGGCGTTCGCCCGGATCCTGGTCCGCGACCCGCACGTGGTGATCCTCGACGAGGCCACGGCACGGCTCGACCCGGTCACCGAGGCGCGGGTGCAGCGGGCCACCGAGCGGCTGCTGCGCGACCGGATCGGCGTCGTCATCGCACACCGGCTCTCCTCGGTGCGCCGCTGCGACGAGGTGGTGGTGTTGGCCGACGGCGCGGTGGTGGAGGCCGGCCCGCTGGAGGCGTCGACCCGCTTCGCCGAGCTGTTGGCGACCAGCCACGCCGCCGCGTACGTCGGTGCCGGGCCGGCGGGGCGCACCGCCACCGATCTGCTCCCCGCCCCCGGCGAGGCCTGGCCGGACCTGCCGCTGCCGGCCGACCCGGCGCCGACGGGGCCATGGCCGGACCAGTCCGCCGAACGGCCGGACGGCGCGGGAGACCGTCCCGTCGCGCCGGCGCGGGCCGACCCGCCGCCGCTGCCGCCCGACCCCAGGGCCCGGACGCTGCGGGAGATCGTGCGGCTGTGCGGCAACGACCCCCGGTACGGGCTGGCGGCGGTCGCGATGTTCCTGCTGATCACCCTGCTCGGGCTGGACGGCCCGGTGCTGCCCTGGCTCTGGGCCGACCTGGTCGACGGCGTCGGCGGGCCGTACCTGCCGGCGCTGGGGATCGTCGCCGGGCTGCTGGTCACCCTGCCGGTGCCGTACTACACCCACATCTGGTTCCCCCAGTGGTGGGTGGGTCAGATGCTGCGGATCAGCCTGCGCCTGGTGCACGGGCAGACCGGGCCGCGTCGGGTCAGCCGACACACCCCGGCCGAGGTGGTGGCGCAGGGCGGTGACACCGAGCGGGTGGTCCAGCTCGCCGACAACGTGCTGGACCAGATGGTCGCCGTGGTCCTGGTGGTGGCCATGACGCTGGTCTCCGGCAGCTTCGTACCGGCGCTGTTCTTCGCCGGCACGATGGTGGTCTCCGGGCTGGCCGCGACGCTCTTCGGGCCAAAGCTGGAGCGCTCGGCGCGGGCCACCGTCGCGGCCCGGGCCGCCTTCGCCACGGCGCTGGTCTCGACACTGTCGGCGGCACGGTCGGTGAAGCTGGCCGGGGCGACCGGGTCGGTGCTGCGTCACCTGGCCAACCTGGACGCGCTGCGCAGTGACCGGCAGCGCCGGGAGATCAGCGTGCAGGTGTGGTCCCGCTCCACCCCGTCGCTGGCCAGTGGCCTGTTGCCGATCGCGGCGTGGGCGCTCTATCTGGCCGGTGACCTCTCCGCCGGCGCGGTCCTGGTGGCTGTCGCCACCCTGTCGGCGGCCCGCTGGATCGCCTGGACCACCGCGTCGCTGATCTCCCAGCTGCCCTCGGCGCGCGTGTGGACCCGGCGGACGGTGGCGATGACCGGGGTGAGCGCGTACTCGGCGGCCGTGCCGGACGTGGACCTGGTCGCCGGGACGGCACCCGCGCCGACGTCGCCGCCCCGCCACCCGCTGCGCCGGCTGGAGCTGCGTGGCTTCGGGGTGGTGCACTCCGACGGCGTGCTGGCCGTGCGCGACGTCGACCTGACCGTGTCGCGCGGGCAGTTGGTGCTGGTCGTCGGGCCGGTCGGCTCCGGAAAGTCGTCCCTGCTGCGGGCGTTGGCCGGGATCGTGCACCACACCGGGGAGCTGTCGTGGAACGGTGACCCGGTCACCGAGCCCGAGCTGTTCCTGCGACCCAACCAGGTCGGCTACGTCGGTCAGTTGCCCCGGGTGCTCTCCGGCACGGTGGCCGACAACGTCACGCTCGGCCACCAGGTGGACGCCGCCGCGGCGATCTCCACCGCCCAGCTCGACCATGACCTGGCCGCCGCGGGCGGCGGGTTGGGTCTGCTCATCGGGCACAAGGGCACCCGGCTCTCCGGCGGTCAGCTTCAGCGGCTGGCGTTGGCACGGGCGTTGGCGCCGCGTACCGAACTGCTGGTCGCGGACGACGTGTCGTCGGCGCTGGACGTCACCACCGAGCTGGCGCTGTGGGAGGCGCTGCGCGAGCACGGGGTGACCGTCGTCGGCTCGACCGCGAAGCGGGCCGCGCTGGTCCGCGCCGACCACGTGGTGGTGCTGCTCGGCGGCACGGTGGCGGCCCAGGGGTCGTGGCGCGACCTGGAGGGCGACTGGTCGCACCTCGCCGGCTGACGTCGGTCGGGCGGCCGCCGAGCACGGCGGCGGCCACCCGACCGGCGGGGTTCAGGCGGCGCGGGCGTACTGGGCGGGCCCGCTGTACGCGACGCCGAGCTTCGCGGCGGCGCGGCGGGGCCAGTACGGGTCACGCAGCAGCTCCCGACCGAGCAGCACCAGGTCGGCGTCGCCACTGGCGATGATCTGCTCGGCGTGCTCCGGCTCCACGATGAGGCCCACCGCGCCGGTCGGCACACCGGCCTCGCGGCGGATCTGGGCGGCCAGCGGCACCTGGTAGCCGGGGCTGAGGGCGATCCGCTGGTGCGGGCTCACGCCACCGGTGGAGGTGTCGACGAGATCCACGCCGACACCGGCCAGCTCACTGGCGAGCACGACGCTGTCCTCGATCGTCCAGCCGCCCTCGACCCAGTCGGTGGCGGAGATCCGGGTGAGCACCGGCACGTCCTCGCCGACCACGGCACGCACCGCGCGGGCCACGTCCAGGGTGAGTTTCATCCGACCGGCGCGGTCACCGCCGTACTCGTCGGTGCGCTTGTTGGTCAGCGGCGAGAGGAACTCGTTGAGCAGGTAGCCGTGCGCGGCGTGGACTTCCACGGCGGCGAACCCGGCGTCGAGAGCGCGTTCCGCGGCGGCGGCGAACGCGTCCACGACGCCGGCGATGCCCGCCGCGTCGAGGGCGGTGGGCACCCGGTAGGTGGCGTTGTACGGCTCCGGGCTCGGCGCGACCGGCGTCCAGCCGCCCTCCGAGTCCGGTACGCCACCGTCGGCCGGCGCCCACGGCCGGTAGGTGGACGCCTTGAACCCGGCGTGCGCGAGCTGGACGGCCGGCACCGCGCCATGTGCGGCGACGAAGGCGGTGACGGGTCGCCACGCGTCCACGTGCGCGCCGGACCACAGCCCGGTGTCCTGGGGGCTGATCCGCCCCTCGGGGAGTACGGCGGTGGCCTCGGTCAGCACCAGCCCGGCTCCGCCCACGGCGCGGGTGCCGAGGTGGATCAGGTGCCAGTCGGTGGGCAGGCCGTCGGGGCCGGCCGAGTACTGGCACATGGGCGCCATGGCGATCCGGTTGGGCAGGGTGACCCCGCGCAGGGCGAGTGGTGTGAACAGGGAGCTCATGTCGTCATCCTCTCGATACGGCGTCGGACCCCCCGAACGAGGGGTCCGACGCGGTAAGAACGGGTCAGGCGGGGACGGGGTTCAGTTCCGGCCGGATGTCGGCGGCGGCTGGCTCCGGCTCGGTGCGGTCCCGATGGCGCAGCCGGACGTATCCAATGGTCTGATCCGGGCGGGGTGGGAGCGTTACGCCCGACAGATGCCGCTGGCCTGCAGTCGGAGATCGACATACAGGCGAACGGTGAGGCCCCAGACATTGGTCATCGGTGACCGACGTTACCCCGGCACGCCTCCATCGCAACGAGTGTCAGCCGTGAGGCTCCTTACAGACCGTCCCGCTGGCGGGTCAGCGCCAACGCGGTGGCGGTGGTCAGGCCCCAGAGCACCACGAGCCCGAGGACCAGCCGCTCCACCATGCCCACCAGGGCGCCCCGGCCGACGACGAGCATGGCCAGCCCGACCGTGGCGCAGAGCGGCAACGTCAGCGCGACCGTGCCGCCGGACACCCGCCGTACCACCGGGCCGACCGGCCCGGACACGGTGAGCGCGACCATGGCGAAGACCACCACCGCGGTCGCCGCGATGCTCGCGCCGCCGTGCACGAGGTCGGCCACCGTGGTCCGCTCGAACGGCGGCAACGGACAACCGGCCGAGCAGGTCACCGCCCCCGACACGGCCGTGAGAACGGCACCGCTGGCGAGCAGAGCCGGCGCCGCCCGCACACCGGGAGGCAGCGCCGCGGCGACCAACAGCAACGCGGCGGCCAGGGCGAGAACCCCGATCCGGTACGTCACGGCGTGCGCGCTGCCGGCGATACCGGCCTCACTGACGTACCCCGTGAGCCCTGGACCGGGACCGGCGACCAGCGCGACCGTCACCGCGGCCGCGCCGGCCAGCGTGCATCCGGCGGCGGCGGCCGACGCGGCGACCCGGCGCCCGACATCCGCCCGGATGCCCGGCGTGCTCGCGGTGCCGGCCCGGGCCCGCTCAGCCACGCCCGTGCGGCGTCGTCCAGCCGGACTCGTCGGGCCCCAGCGGCACGATCCCACTCGGGTTGATCTCGTGGTGGGTGCCGTAGTAGTGCCGCTTGATGTGGTCGAAGTCCACGGTCTCCCCGAAACCCGGCGTCTGGAACAGGTCCCGGGCGTACGCCCAGAGCACCGGCATCTCGGTCAGCTTGGAGCGGTTGCACTTGAAGTGCCCGTGGTACGCGGCGTCGAAGCGGACCAGCGTGGTGAACAGCCGCACGTCGGCCTCGGTGATCGCGTCGCCCATCAGGTAGCGCTGCCCGTCGAGCCGGTCGGAGAGCAGGTCGAGCCGGGCGAAGAGCGCCCGGAACGCCTCGTCGTACGCCTCCTGGGAGGTGGCGAACCCGCATCGGTAGACGCCGTTGTTGACGTCGGCGTGGATGTCGGTCATCAGCGCGTCCATCTCCGGGCGCAGCTCGACCGGGTACAGGTCCGGTGCGTCGGGCGCGTGCAGCCGCCGCCACTCGGTGGAGAAGTCGAGGGTGAGCTGCGGGTAGTCGTTGGTGACCACCCGCCCGGTCAGGGTGTCGACCAGCGCCGGCACGGTCACCCGGCCGGTGTAGTCCGGGTCGGTGGCCAGGTACGCCTCGGAGAGGAAGCCGACGCCGAGGACCGGGTCGAAGCCGTCCGGGTCGAGGGCGAACGCCCAGCCCCGCTCGTCGCGGATCGGGTCGACGGTGCCCAGCGAGATCGCGTCGTCCAGCCCGAGCAGACCGCGCACGATCCTCGCCCGGTGCGCCCACGGGCAGGCACGGCACCAGATCAGCCGGTACCGGCCGGCCTCCAGGGGCCAGCGGTCCTGCTCGTCCGGGCCGCCACCGGGCGGGGAGGTCGAATCGGCGGTGACCCGACCGGTGAACCGGTTGGGCTGGCGGACGAACGCGCCGCCGCCACTGGTCTCTGCGCTGAACTGGGCCCGGGCCATGCCGTCAACCTATCCGCTGCCGGCGCGGATATCCTGGCGGCCGGCAGCCCCCCGCGACCCGGTGGGTGTGCCCCACCCCCGCCGTCTGCACCCCCGAAGGACTCGCGATGACCGTGGCATACCTGGTGGCCGGTGTCCGTACCCCGATCGGCCGGTACGCCGGCGCGTTGGCCGGAGTCCGCCCCGACGACCTGGCCGCACACGTGATCCGCGAGCTGGTCGAGCGCCATCCGTCGGTGGACTGGGCCCGGGTGGACGACGTGGTGCTGGGCTGCGCCAACCAGGCCGGCGAGGACAACCGCAACGTGGCCCGGATGGCGGCCCTGCTGGCCGGCCTGCCCGAGGAGGTGCCGGGCAGCACGGTCAACCGGCTCTGCGGCTCCGGCCTGGACGCCCTCGCCACCGCCGCGCGGTCCATCGTCGCCGGGGACGCCGAGCTGGTCGTCGCGGGTGGCGTGGAGAGCATGAGCCGGGCGCCGTTCGTCATGCCGAAGGCGACGTCGGCGTACTCCCGCTCGGCCGAGGTGTACGACACCACGCTGGGCTGGCGGCTGGTCAACCCGCTGATGCGCGACGGCTGGGGGGTCGACTCGATGCCGGAGACGGCGGAGAACGTGGCCGCCGAGTACGGCGTGAGTCGCGCCGAGCAGGACGCGTTCGCGTACCGCTCGCAGCAGCGCGCGGCCAAGGCGCAGGCCGACGGCCGGTTCGCCGAGGAGATCGTGGCGGTGACCGTGCCGGCCGGGCGCGGGGAGACCCGGCTGGTCGAGGTCGACGAGCACCCCCGGGAGACCACGCTTGCGAAGCTGGCGGCGCTGCCCACCCCGTTCCGTGCCGGCGGCACGGTGACCGCCGGGAACTCCTCGGGTGTCAACGACGGCGCGGTCGCGTTGCTGGTGGCCAGCGAGGCGGCGGTGGCCCGGTACGAACTCACTCCGCTGGCCCGTATCGGGGGCGCGGCGGCGGCCGGTGTGCCGCCCCGGATCATGGGAATCGGTCCCGTCCCGGCCACCCGCAAGCTACTCGACCGGGCCGGTGTGCAGCTGGGGGCGGTGGACGTGGTGGAGCTGAACGAGGCGTTCGCCGCGCAGTCCGTGGCGGTGCTGCGCGAGTTGGGGCTGCCCGTCGACGCCGAGCACGTCAACCCGAACGGCGGCGCCATCGCGTTGGGGCACCCGTTGGGCGCCAGCGGTGCCCGGCTGGCGTTGACCGCCGCGCTGGAGTTGCGGCGGCGCGGTGGGCGTCGGGCCCTGGCCACCATGTGCATCGGTGTCGGGCAGGGCATCTCGCTGCTGCTGGAGTCCGCCGGCTGAGTGCGGAAACAGCGCGAAGGGATCTCCCGAACGCTGGAGTCGGCGGCCTAGAGTGGTCCACACCACACCACTCGACCCGCGGGTCCGCCGGTGGTCGCACACGCCCGTCGACGCCGGTGCCGCCCGTGCCGCGGCGATGAACTGGGGAGCACAGATGCCGGACGGACTGCCGACCGAGATCGATCTGACCAGGCCGAGCGCGGCCCGGGTGTACGACTATTTCCTGGGCGGGGCGCACAACTTCGAGATCGACCGGCAGTTGGCCGAGCAGATCGCCAGCATGACCCCGAACCTCGCCGCGACCATGCGCTCCGGCCGCGAGTTCCTGCGCCGGGCCGTCCGGGTGCTGCTCGACGCCGGCATCGACCAGTTCCTCGACATCGGCTCCGGAATTCCCACCGTGGGCAACGTGCACGAGGTGGCCCAGGCGGCGAACCCCAAGGCCCGGGTGGTGTACGTCGACATCGACCCGGTGGCCGTCGCGCACAGCCGCGAACTGCTCGCCGGCAACGACCTGACCGGTGTGATCCACGCCGACCTGCGGGAGCCGGAGCGGATCCTCGCCGAGACCCGCCAGCTCGGGCTGATCGACTTCAGCCGGCCGATGGGCATCCTGCTGGCCGGGGTGGTGCACTTCGTGCCGGACGCCGACCACCCCGATGCGATCCTGGCCACCCTGCGGGCCGCCGCCGCGCCGGGGAGTTTCCTGGTCATCTCGCACTCCACCTTCGAGGACCAGCCGCAGGAGATGCTGGACGCCCAGCGGCTCTCCGCGCGTACCGACACCGAGATCGCCCTGCGCTCGCGTGCCCAGGTCACCGGCTTCTTCGGCGACTGGACCGTCCTCGAACCGGGTGTCGTGCACATGCCGCTCTGGCGTCCGGACTCACCGTCCGACGTGGACGAGCACCCGGAGCGGTTCGGCGCCTTCGGGGGCGTCGCCCGGTACGACCAGCCCGCCGGCTGATCCCGTGGCCGCCGTCGGGGATCCCATCGGTGCCGACGTCGGCCGGGGCGGCGCCGAGGGCTACGCCGCCGACTGGGCCCGTGCGGTGCGCCGGCTCGGTTTCGTGCCGCTGAGCGCGGCCGAGACCGAGCGGCTGCTGCTGGCGCACACCGTCCGGTTGGCGCAGGCGGTGCGCACGGAGCCGTTCACCGCCCGCCCCGCGGAGGAGGTCGGTCGCGCCCTGGTGGAGGCCCATCTCACCGAGCCTCGGGCACTGGAATGGTCGTTGCGTGCCCTCGGCACGGACTTCCCCCGCCGGGTGCTGGCGGCCGACGGGTGGCCGGCGGACCTGACCGAGCGGATCGCGGCCGTACAGGGTGGGCTGGCCGCCGGGTACGCCCGGGCGCTGCGGGACCGCACCTTCGCCCAGCAGGAACGGATCGCCCGGTCGGCCTGGCAGGCGCGCGACGAGGTCGAGCAGGCGCTGCGGGACAGCGAGGCACGGTTCCGGGCGGTGTTCACCGGCGCGGCGATCGGGATCGGCATCGCCGGGGTGGACGGTCAGATCATCGACGTCAACCAGGCGTTCGCCGACATGCTGGGCTACTCGATCGAGGAACTGTGCCGGATCAACGTGGCGGCGTTGTTCCACGCCGACGACGCCGCCGGCATGTGGGAGCTGTATCAGCAACTCATCGAGGGCAAACAGGACGCGGCCCGGGTGGAGAAGCGCTACCACCGCAAGGACGGCAGCGTGGTCTGGACGGACCTGGCCGTCTCGCTGATCCGGCACGACGACGGCCGGCCCCGGTTCACCGTTGCCATGATCGAGGACATCACCGAGCGGTACGAACTCCAGCAGCGGCTGCGGTTCCAGGCCCTGCACGACCCGCTGACCGGGCTGCCCAACCGGACGCTGTTCTTCGAGACGTTGGGCCGGGTCCTCGACGCCGCCGCGGCGGCGGACCGCCGCGTCGGGGTGTGCTTCCTCGACCTGGACGGGTTCAAGGCGATCAACGACAGCCTCGGCCACGACCTCGGCGACCGGCTGCTGGTGATGATCGGCCGGCGGCTGGCCGAGTGTGTGGCCGACCACGGCCACCTGGTCGCCCGGATGGGCGGCGACGAGTTCGTGATCCTGGTCGACGGCGGTGAGGACGCGGTGGCCGTGGCGAAGACGGCCCTCGCTGCCGTCGCCGCCCCGGTGCACGTCGGTGACCAGCAGTTGGCGGTCTCGGCCAGCGTGGGCATCGTGGAGTGCCCGGTCGCGGAGACCAGCGCCTCGGAGTTGATGAAGGCCGCCGACACGACGCTGTACTGGGCCAAGGCGGCGGGTCGGGGCCGGTGGGCGGTCTACGACCCGGAGCGCAGCGCACGGGACATGGCCCGGGCGGCGCTGGTCGCCGGGCTGCCGGCGGCCCTGGAGCGGGGCGAGTTCGTGCTGCACTACCAGCCGATCGTGTCGCTGCTGGAGGGCCGCATGCTCGCGGTGGAGGCGCTGGTCCGGTGGAAGCACCCCGAGCTGGGCCTGATCGGGCCGGACCGGTTCATCGGCCTCGCCGAGGAGACCGGCCTGATCGTCGGGCTCGGCGAGTGGGTGCTGCGCACCGCGTGCCGCGACGCCGAACGGTGGTGGCGGGAGTTCCCCGACGCCCGACTGGTGGTCAGCGTCAACCTGGCGGCCCGGCAGGCCGACGACCCCGCGATCGTGGACACCGTGGCCGACGCGCTGGCCACCAGCGGGTTGCCCGAGGAACTGCTGCAACTGGAGCTGACCGAGAGCGCCGTGATGGGCAGCGCCGGTGAGCCGCTGCGCAGCCTGCACCGGCTCGCCGACCTGGGCGTCCGACTGGCGGTGGACGACTTCGGCACCGGCTACTCCAACCTGGCGTACCTGCGGCGGCTGCCGATCCACTGCCTGAAGCTGGCCGGCCCGTTCGTCGAGGGCATCCGCGCCGACGGTACGGATGTGGCGGCCGATCACCGCGACGAGCGGATCGTCGACGCGTTGGTGCGGTTGGCCCACGCCCTGGAGCTGTGGGTCACCGCCGAGGCGGTGGAGACCGGGGTGCAGGCCGAGCGGCTACGGGCGCTGCGGTGCGACACCGGGCAGGGCCGGTATTTCGGCGCGCCGTCGCCGGCCGAGACGATCACCGCCCGGCTGCGTGGCGGGGCGGCGTGATGGGTGCGCGCGGGGGATCGTTGCGTCCGGGACGGTCCCGATGGTGGCGACGAAAGGCGACGGCGTGAGCCTGAACGACTCGCAGACGGTGGTGACCGTGGTGGCCGCGTTGGCCATCCTGGCCGGGCTGGCCGGCGTGGTGGTGCCCGGCCTGCCGGCGCTGCCGCTGTGCTGGGGCGGGGTGCTCGTCTGGGCGATCTTCGGCGGCGCCGGCCCGGGTGGGTGGGTGGTGTTCGCCGCCGCGACGCTGGTCGCCGCCGGCGGCACGGTGGTCAAGTACGCCTGGCCCGGTCGCAACCTGAAGCGCACCGGCGTGCCCACGTCGACGCTGCTCGCCGGCGCGGTGCTCGGCATCGTCGGGTTCTTCGTGATCCCGGTGGTGGGGCTGCTGCTCGGCTTCGTCGTCGGGGTGTGGGCGGCGGAGCGGCTGCGCCTGGGCAGCAACCAGTTGGCCTGGCCGTCCACGGTGCAGGCGCTCAAGGCCGCCGGCCTGTCCATGCTTGTCGAGTTCACCGCCGGCCTGCTGATCGCCGCCGCCTGGGTGACCGGCCTCCTCCTGCTCTGACCTCCCGCGAGCCCTTCCTCCGCTGATCAAGAGGTTTGCGTCAGAATTCGCGCCCCGCGTGACGCGAACCTCTTGATCACCGCGGAGATGGGGGCGCGGGGCACCGGCCCGTGAGAGAGGAAGGTGTGCCCCGCGCCGCCGCGGTCCGGGCGGTCCGAGTGCCCGGGTAGGCCCGTCGCGAACGGGCTGGTCACAGGCTCAAGGATGGGGCCGGCGGGCGCGCGCGGCAACGCAATTAGCCCGGCGGCGGTGAGATTCCCACCCGCACCGTATTGACCGCCCTTGATCGGCGGGACGACACTTTGCGCACTCGTACGCGGAATCCCTCAGGGAGGTGTGCAGTGGCCACGACGCCCGTGCCGACCGCCGAGCAGCCGATGGACGACGATGCCCGACGGCTCGCCGAACTCGGCTACAAGCAGGAGCTGCGCCGCAAGTGGAGCGGCTTCTCCAACTTCGCCATCTCGTTCTCGATCATTTCGATCCTGGCCGGCTGTTTCACCACCTTCGGGCAGGCGTGGAACAACGGTGGACCGGTCGCCATCTCCTGGGGCTGGCCGCTGATCTCGCTGTTCATCTTGATCATCGGCTTCTGCATGGCGGAGCTGGTGTCGGCGTACCCCACCGCGGGCGGGATCTACTGGTGGGCGGCGACCATGGGTCGGCCGGTGCACGGCTGGTTCACCGGCTGGCTCAACCTGATCGGCCTGGTCGCGGTCACCGCCTCGGTCGACTACGGGTGCGCGACGTTTCTCAACCTCACCCTGTCGGCGCTGTTCGACGGCTGGGCGGGGACGCTACGCCAGGCCTTCCTGCTCTTCGTGATCATCCTGGTGCTGCACGGTCTGATCAACATCTTCGGGCACCGGATCATCGACGTACTCCAGAATGTCTCGGTCTGGTGGCACGTGGCCGGCGCGGCCGTCGTGGTGGCCATCCTGGTCTTCGTCCCGGACAACCACCAGAGCTTCCAGTTCGTGTTCACCGAGCGGTTCAACAACTCCGGCTTCGGTGATGGCGACGTCGGCGGGCTGACGTTCTGGTTCTACGTGCTGCCGCTGGGCTTCCTGCTGACCCAGTACACGATCACCGGCTTCGACGCCTGCGCGCACGTCTCCGAGGAGACCCGGGGCGCCTCGCAGGCCGCCGCCCGAGGGCTCTGGCAGTCGATCTTCTACTCGGCGGTCGGCGGCTGGATCCTGCTGCTGGCGTTCCTGTTCGCGGCCACCGACGTCGAGGCGGTCAACGCGGCCGGCGGCTTCTCCGGTGCCATCTTCGAGTCCGCGCTCACCCCGGTCTTCTTCAAGATCGTCATCATCATCTCCACCATCGGGCAGTTCTTCTGCGGAATGAGCTGCGTGACCTCGATGAGCCGGATGGCGTACGCGTTCAGCCGCGACCGGGCGGTCCCCGGCTGGCGGTTGTGGTCCTCGGTCGACCGCAACGGCACCCCGGTCAAGGCGATCATCGGCGCCACCGTGGCCGGTCTGGTGCTCACTTTGCCGGCGCTGTACGAGAGCTCCGCCGGCATCCCGATCGCGTTCTACGCGGTGGTGTCCGTCGCGGTGCTCGGGCTCTACCTGTCCTTCCTCATCCCGATCGCGCTGCGACTGCGAATGGGTGACCGGTTCACCCCCGGCCCGTGGACCCTCGGGCGGAAGTACAAACTGCTCGGCTGGATCGCGGTCATCGAGATCGCGATCATCGCGGTCTACTTCGTGCTGCCGATCGTGCCCGCCGGGGTGCCCGGCAGCGACGACTTCACCTGGTCGGCGGTGAACTACGCGCCGCTCGCCGTGGGCGGGGTGCTGCTGGTGGTCGCCGTCTGGTGGTACGCCTCGGCCCGCAAGTGGTTTACCGGCCCGGTCCGCACCGTCGAGGACCCGACCGTCGAGTCTCAGCCGGCGGCGGTCGACGGACCGGACTGACGGGGTCGATCAGGGTCGCGCGGATCCCACCGTGGTTTGCCGCCGACCGCGCCGGGGGCATTGACGGTGATCCGGTTTGCCAGTAGACCTTGGTGATGGAGGCCCGCGAATGAGAAGAGCTCCGCTCACGCTGGAACAACTGCGGGTCGCCGTCGCCGAGGGCGAGATCGACACGGTGGTGCTGGCCCTTGTCGACATGCAGGGCCGCCTCCAGGGCAAACGATTCCACGCGCCGTACTTCCTCGACCAGGTGGTGGCCAACGGCAGCGAGGGGTGCAACTACCTGCTCGCCGTGGACGTCGACATGAACACCGTCGACGGGTACGCGATGTCGAGCTGGGACCGCGGCTACGGCGACTTCGCGATGGTGCCGGACTTCGACACGCTGCGGCGGACGCCCTGGCAGCCCGGTTCCGCGCTGCTCCTGGCAGACCTGACCTGGCTGGACGGCTCCGGTGACGTGGTCGCCTCACCCCGGCAGATCCTGCGCCGGCAACTGGACCGGCTGGCCGAGCACGGGCTCACCGCGTACGCCGGCACCGAGCTGGAGTTCGTGCTGTTCCGCGACTCGTACGAGGACGCCTGGCGGCGTGGCTACCGCGATCTCACCCCGGCCAACCAGTACAACGTGGACTACTCCCTGCTCGGCACCGCCCGGGTCGAGCCGCTGCTGCGCCGGATCCGCACCGAGATGGCCGGCGCCGGGCTGACCCCGGAGAGCGCCAAGGGCGAGTGCAACCTGGGCCAGCACGAGATCGCCTTCCGGTACGACGAGGCGGTCGCCTGCGCCGACCACCACGTGATCTACAAGAACGGCGCCAAGGAGATCGCCGCCCAGGAGGGCATGGCGATCACCTTCATGGCCAAGCCGAACGAGCGGGAGGGCAACTCCTGCCACATCCACTTCTCGTTGCGGGACTTGTCGGGCTCGTCGGCGATGCTCGGTGACGGGCCGGCGCGCCTGTCGCAGACCGGGCAGCGGGTGCTCGCCGGTCTGCTCGCCACCATGCGGGAGTTCAGCCTGCTCTTCGCCCCGAACATCAACTCCTACAAGCGCTACCAGCCGGGGTCGTTCGCCCCGACGGCGTTGCGCTGGGGTGTGGACAACCGCACCTGCGCGCTGCGGGTGGTCGGGCACGGGCAGGGCATGCGGGTGGAGAACCGGGTGCCCGGCGCCGACGTCAACCCGTACCTGGCAATCGCCGGGCTGGTCGCCGGCGCGCTGCACGGCATCGACCGGGAGCTGGAGCTGGACGGGGAGTGCACCGGCAACGCGTACGACGACCCGGAGGCCGAGCGCGTCCCCGGCACCCTGCGCGACGCCCTCGCCCTGTGGGAGGCGTCGACGGTGGCCCGGGAGGCGTTCGGCGACGAGGTGGTGGCGCACTACGCCAACCAGGCGAGAGTGGAGTTGACGGCGTTCGACGCCGCGGTGACGGACTGGGAGCTGACCCGTGGTTTCGAGCGCCTCTGACCCCTCCGTCCCCACCCCTCACCGCGTCGATCATGAAGTTGTGGTGGGCGGAGAGTAGCGTGAGGCGGCTTTTGTGGGGCACCACAACTCCATGATCGACCGGGTGAAGAGGGGGTGGGGCGTGTGACGGTTCTGGTGGATCCCGCTCGTGGGGTGGGGTTTCTGGAGGTTGCTGCGGCCTCGGTGGACGAGGTCGACTCCGTCATCGCGCGGGCTTCTCGTGCTTTCGAGAGTTGGCGGGGGGTCGCTCCGGGGGACCGGGCTCGGTTGCTGCGGCGGTTCGCGTCCGTTGTCGACGCGCATCTCGACGAGCTGGCCGCGCTGGAGGTGCGCAACTCGGGGCACACGATCGGCAACGCCCGCTGGGAGGCCGGCAACGTCCGCGACGTGCTGGACTACTACGCCGGAGCGCCGGAGCGGCTGACCGGGCGGCAGATCCCGGTGCCCGGCGGGCTGGACGTCACCTTCCACGAGCCACTCGGCGTGGTCGGGGTGATCGTGCCGTGGAACTTCCCCATGCCGATCGCCGGCTGGGGGTTCGCCCCGGCCCTCGCGGCCGGCAACACCGTGGTGCTCAAACCCGCCGAGCTGACCCCCCTCACCGCACTGCGCCTGGCCGAGTTGGCCCGCGAGGCCGGCCTGCCCGACGACGTGTTCACCGTGCTGCCGGGCGAGGGCGCGGTGGTGGGGGAGCGGTTCGTCAGCCACCCAGCGGTCCGCAAGATCTGCTTCACCGGCTCCACCGCGGTCGGCACGCGCATCATGGCCGGCTGCGCCACCCAGGTGAAGCGGCTCACCCTGGAGTTGGGCGGCAAGAGCGCGAACATCGTCTTCGCCGACGCCGACCTGGAACGCGCCGCCGCGACCGCGCCCGGCGCGGTCTTCGACAACGCCGGCCAGGACTGCTGCGCACGGTCGCGGATCCTCGTCCAACGCCCGGTGTACGACCGCTTCCTGGAACTGCTCGAACCGGCGGTCCGGGCGGTACGGGTGGAGGACCCGGGCCGGGACACCGCCGAGATGGGGCCGCTGATCTCCGCCGCGCAGCGCGACCGGGTCGCCGGGTACGTGACCGGGGCGAAGGTCGCGTTCACCGGGTCCTGCCCCGACGGCCCCGGTTTCTGGCACGCGCCGACCGTGCTGCTGGCCGACTCGCCGGCCGACCGGCACTGGCGGGAGGAGATCTTCGGCCCGGTGGTCTCGGTGCTCCCCTTCGACGACGAGGCCGACGCGATCCGGCTCGCCAACGACACCGAGTACGGCCTTTCCGGCTCGATCTGGACCCGGGACGTGGGCCGCGCCCTCCGGCTCGCCCGCGCCGTCGAGTCGGGCAACCTCAGCGTCAACTCGCACTCCTCGGTGCGCTACTGGACCCCGTTCGGTGGGATGAAGCGTTCCGGGCTCGGCCGTGAGCTGGGCCCCGACGCTCTGCACTCCTTCACGGACGTCAAGAACGTGTTCATCGCGACGGAGGAGTGACGCCAGTGCAGGGTCGGTTGCAGGACCGGGTGGCCGTGGTCACCGGAGCGGGCAGCGGCATCGGGTTGGCCACCGTGCGGCGGTTCGCCGCCGAGGGGGCCCGGGTCGTCTGCGTGGACATCGACGAGGTGGCCGGTACGAAGGCCGCCGAGAAGTGCGGCGGCGAGTTCGTGTCCACCGACGTGGCCGACGAGTCGGCGGTACGCGACCTGTTCGACGGGGTGGCCGACCGGCACGGCCGGGTGGACATCGCGTTCAACAACGCCGGCATCTCGCCGCCGGACGACGACTCCATCCTGGACACCGGCCTCGACGCCTGGGAGCGGGTGCTGCGGGTCAACACCACGAGCGTCTACCTCTGCTGCAAGTACGCGATCCCGCACATGCGCCGGCAGGGCAAGGGGTCGATCATCAACACCGCCTCGTTCGTGGCGTTGATGGGTGCCGCGACGTCGCAGATCGCGTACACCGCCAGCAAGGGCGGGGTGCTGGCGATGACCCGCGAGCTGGGTGTGCAGTTCGCCCGCGAGGGCATCCGGGTCAACGCGCTCTGCCCCGGGCCGGTGGCGACCCCGCTGCTGCTGGAGCTGTTCGCCGCCGACCCGGAGCGGGCCGCCCGTCGGCTGGTGCACGTGCCGATGGGACGGTTCGGACAGCCGGAGGAGATCGCCGCCGCGGTGGCGTTCCTGGCCAGCGACGACGCCTCGTTCATGACCGCCGCGCAGTTCGTGGTCGACGGCGGCATCACGGGCGCGTACGTCACCCCGCTGTGAGGCGGCCGCTGATCGGGATCAGCGCGTACGTCGAGCCGGCCGACTGGGCGGTCTGGCGGGGCGTGCCGGCCGTGCTGGTGCCGCAGGCGTACGTGCGGGCGGTGACCGCCGCCGGCGGCCGGGCGGTGGTGGTGCCTCCGGACGACCAGGACGCCGACGTGGTGGCCGTCCTCGACGGGCTGCTGCTGGCCGGGGGTGCCGACGTGGGCCCGGGGCGGTACGGCCAGCCACCGCATCCGCGTACCGAGGACCGGCCGGACCGGGACGCCGGTGAACTGACCCTGCTGGCCGCCGCGCTCGCCGCCGGGTTGCCGGTGCTCGGTGTCTGCCGGGGTATGCAGCTGCTCGCCGTCGCCTACGGCGGTGCCCTGCACCAGCACCTGCCGGACGTGGTCGGTCACGACGAGCACCGCCCGGCACCCGGCGTCTACGGCGACCACGCGGTGCGGTTCGCGGCGGGCAGCCTCGCCGCGGCGGTGTTGGCCGGGGTGGACCGGGTCAACTCGTACCACCACCAGGCGGTGGCCGATCCGGGTCGACTGTCCGTCACCGGTTGGGCGGCGGACGGCGTGATCGAGGCGGTGGAGGACCCGGCCCTGCCGTTCGTACTCGGTGTGCAGTGGCATCCGGAGAACGAGTCGGACCCGCGTCCGATCGCCGCGCTGGTCGAGGCGGCCGGCCGGCGTCCGCCGGTCGTCGCGGCCGCACCTGCGGCGCTGCGCCCGGTGTGACGTACGTCGCCCCCGCCCGCGCGAACGCGCGGTGGGAGGATCGGCGCATGGGCACGGTGTATCTGGAGATCGACGGTCGGCTGCGGGACTTCATCGCGGCCCAGCCGGTCTTCTTCGTGGCGACCGCACCGTCCGGTGCCGAGGGGCACGTCAACGTCTCACCGAAGGGCATGCGGGGCACGTTCGTGATCCTCGGTCCGCACCGGGTGGCGTACCTCGACTATCACGGCAGTGGCGCCGAGACCATCGCCCACCTGCGGGACAACGGCCGGATCACGCTGATGTTCTGCGCCTTCGACGGGCCGCCGAAGATCGTCCGGCTGCACGGCCGGGGCAGCAGCGTCGCGGTGACCGAGGACGCCTTCGTCGATCGGCTCGCCGAGTTCCCCACGCCACCGGACGTGCACGCGGTGCGGGCCGTGATCACCGTCGACGTCGAGCGGGTCAGCGACTCCTGCGGCTATGCGGTGCCGCTGATGGACTACCGCGCCGAACGCGACCTGTTGCTCAGCTCACACTCCCGTCGTACCGCCGATGACCTGGTGGTCTACCGGGCCACCAAGAACGCGGCGAGCATCGACGGACTGCCCGTCTTCTGACCTGGCCGGGCACCGCGGCGCCACCGGCCCGGCCGCCGCCGCCCACTCCGACCGCGGCTCACCGACGGATGGGGTGGAGATAATCAGCGTCCGAGGAACGGTACGCGTTACGTTGCTGGTCCGTTGGGGTACAAGTCGGAGCACAGCGGGTGGAGATCAACGGCTGAGGGGTACGGCCGGAGCGGGGAGGCTGCATGAGCTCGGCCCAGGGGGGCGCGGACGCCGGGCATCCCTTCACGGACGGCGGGGAGATCCCCCCGATGCTGGCTGCGGCGTTCGCGGCCGGCGGCGAGCTGGGCGAGCGGATGCGCGACTTCGACTGGTCCACCACCCCGCTGGGCCCGCCCGGACGCTGGCCGGTCGCACTCTCCACCGCGGCCGGCATGATGCTCGCCTCCAGCGCGCAGATCGTCATGTTCTGGGGCGACGACCAGCTCGCCTTCTACAACGACGCCTACCGACCGACCATCGGCGCCAAGCACCCGCACGTGTTGGGTCAGCCGGCCGGCCAGCACTGGGCGGAGACCTGGGACGTGCTCGGCCCGCTGCTGGACGGCGTCCGGCGCACCGGAAGCTCCTACCGCGGCGAGGACCATCCCTTCCTGCTGGACCGGTACGGGTTCGTCGAGGAGACCTACTTCAACGTCTCGTACGACCCGATCCGCGGTGACGACGGCACGGTCAGCGGCGTCTACTGCATCGTCAACGAGACCACCGGGCGGGTGCTCGGCGAACGCCGGCTGCGGGCACTGGCCGAGCTGGGCGCCGACCTGGCCGACGTGGCCAACGCCGCCGAGCTGGGCCGGGCCGCCGCCGCGGTCCTCGAACGGCACCGGGCCGACGTGCCCTTCGCACTGATCTACCTGGCCGACGACAGCGGTCGCCTCGTCCTGGCCGGTGCCAGCGGCACGGGCCAGGCGACCGTCGGCGCCACCGCCGACCTGCTCGCCCGGGCTGCCGCCGACGGTGAGCCGGTCACCGTCGACGTGGCGCAGCTGCTCGACCGGCCGCCCGCCGACGCGGCCGACGAGGCCCTCATGCTGCCCGTCACGGCGGCCAACGAGACGGTCGGCGCGCTGGTCGTCGGCGTGGCCCGCCGGCTGCCGCTCGGCGACGACTACCGCGATTTCCTCGACCTGGTCGCCGCGCAGATCTCCCGGGCCGTCGGCAAGCAGCGGGCGTACGAGCAGGAGCGGGCCCGCGCCGCCGAGCTGGCCGCCCTCGACCAGGCGAAGACCCACTTCTTCGCCAACGTCAGCCACGAGTTCCGTACGCCGCTGACCCTGGTGCTCGGCCCTCTGGAGGACATGCTGGCCGACCCGGCGCTGCCGGTCGCCGACATCGAGCGCCTCACGATGATGCACCGCAACGCGTTGCGGCTGCTCAAGCTCGTCAACACCGTGCTGGACTTCTCCCGGCTGGAGTCGGGTCGCCTCGCCGCCCGCTACCAGCCCACCGACCTGTCCGGCTACACCGCCCGGCTGGCCAGCACCTTCCGTTCGGCCACCGACCGGGCCGGGTTGCGGCTGGTGGTGGACTGCCCGCCGCTGGCCGCGCCGGTCTTCGTCGACCGGGACATGTGGGAGAAGATCGTCCTCAACCTGGTGTCGAACGCGGTCAAGTTCACCTTCGACGGCGAGATCCGGGTCCGCGTCCGGGCCGTGGAGGCCGGCGCCCGACTGGAGGTCACCGACACCGGCGTGGGAATCGTGCCGGCCGAACTGCCGCACGTCTTCGAACGGTTCCACCGGGTGCCCGGGGTGCGCGCCCGCACGCACGAGGGCACCGGCATCGGCCTGGCGCTGGTCCGGGAGCTGGTCGAGATGCACGGCGGCGAGGTCGGTCTGACCAGTCGCGTCGACGAGGGCAGCACCTTCGCGGTGACCATCCCGTTCGGGTCGGCGCACCTGCCCGCCGACCGGGTCGAGGCGTTCGGCCCGCCCGCCGGCGAGCCCGAGCAGGCCCGCCTCTACGTGGCGGAGACCGTGCTGTGGAGCGGCGCGGGGCACCTGCCGGAGGTCGACAGCGGGCCGACGACGATCACCCCGGCCGGTCGGATCCTCGTGGTCGACGACAACGTGGACCTGCGCGAGCACGTCACCCGCCTGCTCTCCCCGACCTGGGAGGTGGTCACCGCCAGCGACGGGCTGGCGGCCCTGCCACTCGCCCAGGAGGGCGCGTTCGACCTGGTGCTCACCGACGTGATGATGCCCCGGCTGGACGGGTTCGGTCTGGTCGGCGCCCTGCGCGCCGACCCGCGTACCCGGCATGTGCCGATCGTGCTGCTCTCCGCCCGCGCCGGCTCCGCGGAGGCCGTCGCCGGTCTCGCCGCCGGCGCCGACGACTACCTCACCAAGCCGTTCTCCGGGCAGGAGCTGATCGCCCGGGTGCGGGCCAACGTGGAGCTGGGTCAGCTGCGCGGGCAGCTCATCCGCCGGCTCCGGGCCCTGGCCGACGCGGCGGTCGCGGTGAACACCGCCCGATCCACCGCCGACGTGCTCCAGGTCGCGGCCCGGCACGCGCTCAGCCTCGCCGAGGCGGACCGGGTGGTCATCACGACGGGCGACGCCCGCGCCGAGGCGGACGCCGGCGGTACCACCGCCGCCGACCCGTCCTTCGTGGCCGAGCTGACCGGCACCACCGGCGAGCAGCTCGGCGAGCTGCGGGTCTGGCGGGCGGCCGGCGACGCCGCCCAGACCGACGACGCCGCGCTCACCCAACTGGCCCGGCTGGTCGGGGTGCGACTGGAGAACGCCCAGCTCTACGAGGCCGAACACCGCATCGCCACCACCCTGCAGCACAGCCTGCTGCCCCGAACGTTGCCCCAACTGCCCGGCGCGGTCGTGGCCAGCCGTTACCTGCCCGGCAGCGCCGACGTCGAGGTCGGCGGCGACTGGTACGACGTGATCGCGCTGGACGGCGACGAGCTGGTGCTCGTCATCGGCGACGTGGTCGGCAAGGGCGTCCGGGCCGCGGCCGCGATGGGGCAACTGCGCAACGCGCTGCGGGCGTACGTGCTGGAGGGCTTCGACCCGGCCGAGTCGCTGACCCGGCTCAACCGGCTGGTCGCCTCCACCGAGGGCCGTTCCTTCGCGACCGTGGTCTGCCTGCTGTTCAACCCGCGCACCGGCCGGCTGCGGTACGCCAGCGCCGGTCACCCCTCCCCGCTGCTGATCCGAGGAGGCGACGTGGCGTTCCTCCACGACCGCGCGCTCGGCCCGCCGGTCGGCGCCATCCCCGACACGACCTACCAGGTGGTCGACGGGGAGCTGCACGCCGGCGACCGGTTGCTGCTCTACACCGACGGCCTCATCGAGGACCGCAAACTCGGCATCGACACCGCGCTGGCGCAGCTCCGCGCCGACGCCGCCACCTCGGGCGAGCACGTGGTGGACCTGATCGACGCGGTGGTCGAGCGGGTCGTCGGGCAGCGACGCCGCGACGACGTGGCGGTGCTCGGCCTGGAGGCCGCCGAGCTGAACCGCTTCGCGTTGCGGCTGCCGGCGGACCCGACGCGGCTGAGCGTGCTGCGCAAGCGCCTGGAGGACTTCCTCGTCGCGCACTCCGTCGGCGAGACCGACCTGTTCGACCTGACCGTTGCCGTCTCCGAGGCCGCCGCCAACGCCATCGAGCACCCCGTGCACCCCGCCGAGCCGATGATCAGCGTGGAGGTGGCCATCGAGGACCGCACCGTCACCGCCACGGTGCGCGACAGCGGGCGGTGGCGGGAGTCGACCGGCTCCGGGTTCCGGGGGCGCGGCCTGTCCCTGATCAAGGCACTGGGGGACCTGTCGGTGCGGCGTACCGATGAGGGCACCGAGGTGACGCTGCGCCGGGAGCTGCAGGGCTGACCCCGCGCCCGGTGACGGCCGGGTCGGCTAGGCCGGCCTGAGCCAGCTCTGCTCGCCCAGGCCGGAGATCTCCAACACCCGACGGACCTGCCGCGACGGCAGCACCGTGAGCGTGCCGGGGAACTGCTGGGCGAGCCGGACCAGGGCATGGATGGCGGCCGAATCGAAGAAGGTGACCGCGCTCAGGTCCAGCGTGATCTGCTCGGCGGGCTCGCGCAGCGCGGTCTGGAGCATGGTGTCGGCGGTCGCCATGTCGACCTCGCCGGCCACCACGACGTGGAGGTGGTCACCGTCGATCTCCGCGCTGGCGGAGAAGACGGGTGGTGCTCCCCCTTGATCCACGCAGACACCATGGCACAGCCGACCTGGCGGGGCAACAACCCCTCCGGGGCGGCCGTGGCGTGGGTCACCGGCGGCTCCGGCGATAGGCTTGCGCCATGACCGTCCGTCCGCCGCTGACACCAGGCGCGCTCTCCCCGCTGCGACCGGTGCCGTCCCACATCGCCCGACCGGAGTACGTGGGTAAGAAGGGCCCGCAGGAGTGGCGTGGCTCCCACGTGCAGACGCCGGAGACCATCGAGAAGATGCGGATCGCCAGCCGGTTGGCCGCCCAGGCGACCCAGCTCGCCGGCGAGCACTGCAAGCCCGGCGTGACCACCGACGAGATCGACAAGGTGGTGCACGAGTTCCTCTGCGACCACGGCGCGTACCCGTCGACGCTCGGCTACCGGGGCTTCCCCAAATCCTGCTGCACCAGCCTCAACGAGGTCGTCTGCCACGGCATCCCGGACTCCACGGTCATCCAGGACGGCGACATCATCAACGTCGACGTCACCGCGTACATCGGTGGGGTGCACGGTGACACCGACGCCACCTTCTGCGTCGGCGAGGTCAGCGAGGAGGCCCGACTGCTGGTCGAGCGGACCCACGAGGCGATGATGCGCGGTATCCGCGCCGTCGCCCCGGGCCGCCAGATCAACGTCGTGGGCCGGGTCATCGAGTCGTACGCCAAGCGGTTCGGCTACGGCGTGGTCCGCGACTTCACCGGCCACGGCATCGGCGAGTCCTTCCACAGCGGGCTCTACGTGCCGCACTACGACAGCCCCCGACCCACCGACGTCATGGAGCCGGGGATGACCTTCACCATCGAGCCGATGATCACGCTCGGCACCTACCAGTACGACATGTGGGACGACGGGTGGACCGTCGTCACGAAGGACCGGAAGTGGACGGCCCAGTTCGAACACACCATCGTGGTGACCGACAACGGCCACGAGATCCTGACCCTGCCGTGACCGACGCCCCTGCCGCGCTGCGTGAGGCGCACCACGCCGACGTCTCCGGTGGCTGGCTGCGCCCGGCCGTCTTCGGCGCCATGGACGGCCTGGTCACCAACATCGCCCTGATCGCCGGCGTCGGAGGCGGCGGTGTGTCGCCGCGCAGCATCGTGCTGACCGGCTCCGCCGGCCTGGTCGCCGGGGCGATCTCGATGGGCCTCGGCGAGTACACCAGCGTCCGCTCCGCCAACGAACAGGTCGCCGCCGAGGTCGCCAAGGAACGGCGCGAGCTGGAGCGGCACCCCGAGGCGGAGGCCCGCGAGCTGGCCGACGCCTGGGTGGCCCGTGGCCTGCCCCGGGACCTGGCCACCCAGGTCGCGGAAGCGGTGCGCCGCGACCCGGAGGAGGCCCTGCGGGTGCACGTCCGCGAGGAGTTGGGCGTCGACCCCGACGACCAGCCCAGCCCGTGGGCCGCGGCGATCTCGTCGTTCCTGTTCTTCTCGGCGGGAGCGCTGGTGCCGCTGCTGACGTACCTGTTCGGTGCCACCCAGCTGTGGCTGGCGCTCGCCGTCGGCGGCCTCGGACTGTTCGCCGCCGGGGCGGTGGTGGCCCGCTTCACCAGCCGGCCCTGGTGGACCAGCGGCCTACGCCAGCTGGTGCTGGGCGCCGCGGCGGCCGGCGCCACCTACCTGATCGGCATGCTGATCGGGGTGCAGGGCGGGCTGTGACCCGCCTCAGCCGGTGAGCAACTCGTCGACCGTGCCGTCCACCGGCCGGCCGCGGGCGGTCAGCTCGTCGGCCTGCCGGCCCAGCACCGCACCCACCTCGGTCATGTCCGCCCCGGCCAGACCGGTGCGCCGCACGGCGTCGCCGGGATCACGGAAATAGGTGCGACTCAGCAGGCCGGTCACCGTCGCCGCCGCCAACCGTGCCTCGCCGAGCATCAGCAACGCCTGGTCGGTCTCGTACCACTCGGCCAGCCGGGCGGCCCGGGCGTGCGCCGCGCTGCCCCGATACCACGCCTGCCGGGCCGCGCTGCTGAACTCCGCCGGCCGAGCCCGGGCCAACCGCCCGAGATGCTCGTCGCGCAGCGTCCGCAGCCAACCCGTCGGGTCGTGCAACGCCCGGGTCGTGACGTACCGGTCGGCGGTGAGCGGCCAGAGCGAGGAGAGCACCCGGGCCTGCGCGAGGTAGTCCTCGGCGGCGGCCACGGTCAGGTCGACGAGCACCCCGTCCACCCGGCGGGTCGCCAACGGGGGACCGGTGCCGGGCCGGTAGGTCACCACCAGCATGCCCACCTCGCTGTCCCCACCACCGTCATCGTCGCCGTGCGCCAGGGGACCGTGCACCGCGACCGCGAGCACATCGGCGGGAAACCGTCGCCCGATGGCCTCGGCCACCCGCTCCGCCACCGTCCACCGTCGATCGTCGAGGCCCCGACCGACACCGGCCTGTCCGCTGCTCGCGCTCACGGGTCCGCCTTTGTTCGCGACTGCGGGGCTCGCAACCCCGGCTCACTCCTCGCGCTCACGGTCCGCCTCCGCCTCGCTGCCGACCGTCAGCCTAGCCAGCCGGCGGAGGGCCGGACGGCTCGCCGCGCCCGGTCGGCACCAGGCGGAAGATGCGGATCTCCCGCCCGCCGGCCCGCTGCACGTACGTGCGGTACGCCGGCCACTCGGTGACCAGGAGCTGCCACAGCCGGTCCCGTTCGGCGCCGGTGGCCGGCTCGGCCCGCACCGGGAACCGTTGGCCCTGCACGGCCACCTCGGCGGCCGGCTCGGCGAGCAGGTTCATCGCCCAGCCCGGATGGTGGGTCTGCCCCCAGTTCGAGCCGATCACCACGTACGCGTCGCCGTCCCGTACGTAGAGCAGGGGATTGCTACGCGGCTTGCCGGAGCGGCGGCCCACCGTGGTGATCAGCAGAGACGGCATCAGGCCGAGCGCGACGACCCGGCCCCGGGTCAGCCGGCCGACCACCCGATCGGCGGGGACGAGCAGGCGGGCGGCGGCACCGAACCAACGGTGGTGACCGACGCGGCGGGTGAGGTTCGCGAGCGCTGACACGCGGATCAGTCTGCCGGTCGCCGGGCCCGGACGGCACCCCCCGGACAGCGTTGACTCGTGATCGTCGCGCCGATCGGTGGGGCTCAGCAGCGTGCGGTGCGGCGTGTCGAGGTGCTGAGCTGCCACCGATCAGGGGATCCGGCCCCGGCGCACGACCACGAGCCTCAGTCCAGGCGCCGTTCGATCGGCAGCCGGGCGCGGGTGAACAGGCCCGCGCCGAGCATCGCCACCAGGGGCACCAGCACCAGGACACCGAGCACCGGCCACGGCACCAGGTACGGGTACGGCAGCTGGATCGGCCAGGCCGTGGCGTACTGGCGGTTTACCGAGAACAGCACGATCGCGGCGGTGCCCAGCCCGGCCACGATGCCGAGCACCGAGCCCAGGCCGGAGATGACCCCGGCCTGACAGATCGCCAACAGGCGGCGGACCATCGGTGCCGCGCCCACGGCCGCGAGGGTGGTCAACTCGGCGCGCCCCTCGGCGGCGGCGAGCGCGGTGGCTATCCCGGACGCACCCACCGTGATCAGCCCCGCCGCCGCCGCGAGCAGCAGGAGCAGCGGCGAGAGGTCACTGGGAGCGCCACCGTTCTCCACGGTGACGTAGATCGTCCCGAAGGGCCGCAGGGCGGCGGTGAACCGGTCCTGCCGGTCCCCGTCCGGCGGCGTCGACGTGCCGATCACCCAGCCGGCCGGCGACGAGCTCAGGTCGAGTCGTTGGCCCGCGGCGGCGGACAGCAGCAGGCGGGACTGCCCGACCGCCACGGGCAGCGCGTACCCGGGCAGGTCGACGGCGGCGATCGATTGTTCCGGCCCGGCGTCCATCTTTCTCACCTGCACGGTCACCAGGCCGTTGTGCAGGTAGCGCGGGTCGGTCACCACCACGCCGCCGTCGCGCAGCACCGCCGTCGCGGCGGCCGTCGTGGCCGGGTCCGCGTCGGTGAGCAGCGGCAGTGCCGTCCCGTCGTCGACGAGAGGCTCCAGGTAGGCGCCGTAGTAGGCCGGCTCGTGGAGCTGGCAGCGTGGGTCGGCGCGGGCCTGGCGGCGCTGCGCCGCGGAGAGGGTGTCGCCGGCCTGCCACGGGCAGGCCCGCTCGCTCGGGAGTACCGCCGAGACGTCGCAGTAGCCGCCGCGCGGCGCGCAGACCGCCGCGTGCACCGCCACCACCCGGTCGGTGCCCAGGTGTTCCCGGGCCGCGCCGGTGACCTGGTCCAGTGTGGGCACCCGGGCCGGATCGTTCGGGCTGACCAGCACGTGGCCGGTCGGCAGCATCGGCTGGTAGGCGCGCTGGTCGCGGGCGCCGTCGCTGGCCAGGTAGCCGCCGAGCGCGACGCTGCTCGCCACGGCGGCCATCACGGCGCAGATCGCCGGCGCGGCGGCGGCCCGGTTACGGCTGGCGTCGCGCAGCGCGATCCGGGGTGCGAGCGGCAACACGCGCCCGAGTCGGGCGAGCACGCCGATCAGCGTGGGCGTGCAGCACACCAGACCGAGTTCGCCGAGGATGAGGCCGGTGAGGATCACCGCCGGTGTGGTCCGGGCGGCACCGAACGCGGCCAGCGCCGCCCCGCCGGCCACCAGCGTCAACCCGACGGCCAGCCACCGGCCCCGGGAGGTGGGCGGCGTCCGGCGCCCGGCGAGCCCGGCGCCGACGTCCTGCCGGGCGACGGTCCAGGCCGGTGCCAGCGCGGCGAGGACCCCGGTCAGCACCGCGACCCCGCCGAGCACCACCAGAGCCGCCGGCCAGCAGCGGTACCCCCCGAAGCGGGCGCCGAAGACGTACTGCTCCACCAGCGGACGCGCGGCGAACGCCGCGGCGACGCCGAGGACCAGGCCGACGGCGGCGCCCAACACACCCAGCACCACGCCGTCGGCGAGCACGACCCGGCGCAGCTGGGCGGCGTCCCCGCCGGCCACCGCGACCAGCGCGAGGTCCCGGCGTCGCCGGCGGACGCCGACCGCGAACGCAGGTCCGACCAGGAGAACGACCTCCAGCAGGCCGAGGCCGGCGATCAACACGCTGGTGCTCAGGTCGTTGGTGTCGCCCGGACCGATCGATCTGAACCACCCGGAGTCCGGGGTGGGCGCAGCGCCCGTCGGGTGCCGAGGCGTGAGCAGCACCCCCTGCTCGTTGAGCCGGGCGACCAGCGCGGCGTCGACGGTGCCGGGCACGTCCACCAGCCACCGGCTCTCCGGTTCCGGACCGGTGCGCGGCACGGCTCCCGGGTGCAGCGCCACCATCGGCCCGAGATCGTCGGGGAATTCGACCACCCCCACCACGGTGTACGCCCTGCTCCCGTCGGCCGTGGTCAGCGTGTGCCCGAGGCGCAGGCCCAGGCGGCGCAGCGCGATCGGGCTCACCGCCACCTCGCCGGGCTGCTGCGGCGCCCGGCCGGCCCGGAACCGCGCCACCCCTCGGGCCAGGGGGTCGGTGAGGTCCAGGACCCGTCCGTTCACCTTCTCGTCGCGGTCCGGGCCCCGCACGGTCAGCGGGATCCGGGCGCGTACCTCGGTGACCCGGCTGCCCGGAGGAAGCAGTGCGGCGACCCAGCTGACGGTGGCCGGACCGGCGGGTAGGTGCTCGCCGTCGGGGGCGTACCAGCCCTCGCCCCACTCGTCCTGCACGACCGGGCTCTGGGAGACCCAGCGCAGCTCCGCGTCGGCCACGCCGAGCCGTCGATCGATCCGCTCCTGAGGGGTCAGCTCGGCCATGTCGTAGCTCGCCGCCAGAAAGGCCAGCACCAGCACCGGCAGGGCGATCATCGCGAGCACCAGGGCGGTCCGGCGGCGGGCGCGGCGGGACTCCCTCCGGGCGATCCGCAGTGCCGCTCGCCAGGAACCGGTCAACTCGGCGAACCGCCGCCGGCCGGTCCGGACCGGCGGGGCGACCGGCCGTGTCGCCGGCACGTCGGCCCGGCCGGGGGCCCGCAGCGTACGGCGGATGGTCACCGGTCGCTGCCGGACAGCAACTGCTCGACGCTGCCCAGCGGGGCCGTCGTGTCGACCAGCACCCCGTCGCGTAGGAACACCACCCGGTCGGCCCAGCCGGCGTGCCGTGCCTCGTGGGTGACCAGCACACCGGCGGCGCCCCCGTCGATGCGGCGGCGCAGCAGGTGCAGCACCGCCTCACCGGTCTGCGAGTCCAACGCCCCGGTCGGCTCGTCGGCGAGCACCAGCCGACGTTCGCCCACCAGCGCGCGGGCGATGGCCACCCGCTGCTGCTGACCGCCGGAGAGCTGGTCGGGAAAGCGGTCACCCAGCGTCGGCAGGCCCACCTCGGTGAGCGCGGCCATGGCCAGCGCGCGGGCCCGGCGGCCACCGGCGCCGTCGAGTTCCAGCGGAAGCGCGACGTTTTCCGCGGCGCTCAGGCTGCCCAGCAGGTTGAGCTGCTGGAAGATGTAGCCGATCCGGCGGCGGCGCAGCTGGGCCAGCCCGCGGCGGTCCAGCGCACCCAGCGGTTGTCCCTCGATGAGGACCTCGCCGTCGGTCGGACGGTCCAGGCCGCCGGCGAGAGCCAGCAGCGTCGACTTGCCGGAGCCGGACGGACCCATCACGGCGACCAGCTCACCGGGTCGGACGACGAGGCTGACACCGCGCAGGGCGTGCACGGCGGCCGGACCGGCCCCGTGGGTGCGCTGGACGGCGCGTAGCTCCAGCACCGCGTCGTCCGATCCGCTCACCGTCGCGCCTCCTCATCGGCCCACCGCGCCGCGTCGGGCGCGTCACCCGGCCGGGACGGGGGCGGCGGCGGGACGCCGGGCCGGTGGCGGACCAGACTGGTCTCGCAGTGGTCCAGCCAGCGGACCTCGGCCTCGGCCTGGAACACCATCGAGTCCAGGACCAGCCGCCAGGGCAGATCCTCCGGCCGGTCGCTGCCGTACTTCAACCGGGTCAACTCCTGCAACGCCCGCATCGTCGCGCTGCGCTGCGCCTGTACCACCGAGCGGACGTCCACCCCGGGCGTGGTCAGCGCGAGCGCCAGCTTGATCGCCAGCTCGTCGCGGGGGCGGTCGGTACGGCTGATCGGGGTGGCGAACCACAGCGCCAGGTCCGCCCGGCCGGCGTCGGTGATCTCGTACGGGCGTTGCCCGGCCTCGCTTTCCGGCAGTGGGCGCACCAGACCGTCGCGTTCCAGCCGGGACAGCGTGGTGTAGACCTGCCCGATGTTCAGCGGCCAGGTCGAGCCGGTCGACTCCTCGAACGCGGCGCGCAGCTGGTAGCCGTACATCTGGCCGCGTTCGAGCAGGGCGAGCAGCCCGTGACGGATGGACATGGCAACGGAGTATGCATACCTGGTATGCGCACCGCAACCGGAGCAGACCGGTTCAGGTCGGACGGCCGGGAAATGCGACAGTCGGCGGGGTCAACCCGGCGGTCTTGCGCCACCGGGTGGCCCGTACGGCGTACTCGACCAGGGCAGCCAGCGCCTGGTCCCGGTCGGCGCCCGTGGTCGACGCCAACGCGGCCCGCCAGTGCGCGGCGGTGCGTTCCTCCACCTCGACGGCGAGCCGCAGCGCGCTCGCCCGGTCGGTCACCGGAAACGGCAGCGCGTACCCGGCGCGATCCGGCGGGACGGTGCCACCGCTGGTGCTGAGCTGCACCACCAGCGCGTCGCGTCGGCGTCGGTGTGCGGCCTCCGCCTGGCGCGCGGTGTCCCGGGCCGCCCCGGTGAGGCGTACGCCGATCCGCCCGTAGGCGTAGATGGCCGCGTACTCGGCGGACAGGGCAGCGGCGAGCGCCTCCGCCGCGGACGGCTGCTTCACTTCAGTGCCTCCTGGTGGGTGGCCCGCGCGGCGGCGATCGAACCGAGCAGCGCCGCCCGTTCCGCCGGTGCCGCCGCGCAGGCGGCGGTGGCGGTCCGCTGGCCGGCCTTCTCCAGCGCCCGCAGGGCGGCCAGTGCGCCGGCCGGGTCGGCCGCCGGGGTGCTGGTCGGCGCGGCGGCCGGTGCCGAGGGCAGCGCGACACCGATCACCCGGGCGAGTTCGGTGGCGTGCGCGGTGTGCGCCTCGACGATCGGGCCGAGGCGGTCGGCCAGGTCGGGATGCGCGGTCGCGCTCGCCCGGTGCGCCTCGGCCAGCCCGAGGGCCTCGTCCACCATCGGCCGCAGCGGGTCGGGTGGCGGTGCCGGCTCGTCGTCGCGGTCGAAAAGATCACAGCCGGTCAGCGGTGCCACCGCGCCGCCGAGCGCGAGCAGCGCCCCGGCACGCAGGAGCTTTCGCCGGGATTGTCCGGATGATTCGTCGCGCTGTGTCGTTCTGCCGATCCCCACCGGGCAAGTCAACACCATCCGCGCCGCCGTGGGGGCCACCGGCGTCGGTGCGCCGCCCGGTCCACCACCCGGCCGGCGCGTTACGCTCTGCGCAGCCACCGGCGCGTCCGCTCCGGTGGCGTGCCGGCATGTCGGGACGACCGTTCCGGTCGACCAGGGAAAGGGTGCGGAGATGACGCAGCGTGGCCGTGCCACCAGGTCGACGGGTCGACCCCGCGATGGCGCGGGCCCCCGCGGGCCGCGCGAGGGCGGCCCCCGCAGCGGTGATCTCGCGGCGCGGCGTACCCGGTTGCGGACCGTGATCGAGCCGGTGGTCAACGGCGCCGGCTACGACCTGGAGGACCTGTCCGTCTCCCGGGCCGGTCGCCGGCACGTGGTGCGGGTGATCGTGGACGCCGACGGCGGGATCGACCTGGACGCCGTCGCCGACGTCTCCCGCGCGGTCTCGACCGCACTGGACGCGGCCGAGGAGGCCGACGGCGACATCGTCGCCGGGGAGTACCAGCTCGAGGTCAGCTCGCCCGGCGTGGACCGGCCGCTCACCCTGCCCCGGCACTGGCGGCGCACCGTGGGCCGGCTGGTCAAGGTCACCGTCCGGGGAGCGGCGGCGCTGCCCGGCCAGCGCGGCGAGCAGCCCGCCGGCGACCGTCAGCTCACCGGCCGGGTGGTCGGAGCCGACGACGACGGCGTGCAGCTGGAGACCGACGACGGCCGCACCTCGTGGGCGTACGCCCAGCTGGGCCCGGGCCGGGTGCAGGTCGAGTTCACCCGCCTCGCCGAGCTGGGTGAGCCGGACGAGCTGGACGACGCGGACGACACCGACGAGTTCGACGATTCAGACGACATCGACGACGAAGATGATGTGGAGGACGAGGAGAGGTGAACATCGACCTCGCGGCGCTGCGCGCACTCGAGCGCGAGCGGGAGATCCCGTTCGACACGATTCTCGCGGCGATCGAGACCGCGTTGCTGACCGCCTACCGGCACACCGATGGTGCCGAGCCGCACGCCCGGGTGGAGATCGACCGCAAGTCGGGCGCCGCCCTGGTGTACGCGCAGGAGATGGACTCCGACGGCAGCCTGGTGCGGGAGTGGGACGACACTCCGCACGACTTCGGCCGGATCGCCGCCATGACCGCCAAGCAGGTGATCCTCCAGCGGCTGCGGGAGGCCACCGACGAGGTGCACTTCGGCGAGTACGTGGGCCGCGACGGTGACCTCGTCACCGGTGTGGTGCAGGCGCACGAGGCGCGCTCCGAGAAGGGCATCGTCAGCGTCGACCTGGGCAAGCTGGAGGGCGTGCTGCCGCAGTCCGAGCAGGTGCCCGGCGAGCGGTACGCGCACGGCGAGCGGATCCGCTGCGTCGTGGTGCACGTGGCCAAGGGCATGCGCGGGCCGCAGATCACCCTGTCCCGGTCGCACCCGGCGCTGGTCAAGAAGCTGTTCGCGCTGGAGGTCCCGGAGATCGCCGACGGCACGGTGGAGATCGGCGCGATCGCCCGTGAGGCAGGTCACCGTACGAAGATCGCCGTCCGCTCCACCACCCCCGGAGTGAACGCCAAGGGCGCCTGCATCGGCCCGATGGGCCAGCGGGTGCGTGCCGTGATGAGCGAGCTCCACGGCGAGAAGATCGACATCATCGACTGGTCGGACGACCCGGCCGCCTTCGTCGGCAACGCGTTGTCGCCGGCCAAGGCGCTGCGGGTCGAGGTGGTGGACCTGGCCGGCCGGGCCGCCCGGGTGACCGTCCCGGATTTCCAGCTTTCCCTCGCCATCGGGCGGGAGGGGCAGAATGCCCGTCTCGCGGCTCGTCTGACCGGTTGGCGGATCGACATCCGCTCCGACGCGGAGCAGACCGCGCCGGCCGCGCGCGGCGCAGCTGATCACGTGACCGAGCCGGGCGGAGCGATCTCGGGCAGCTAGGGGTAGACTTCCTCCAGTGGTACGACGCGCGCAGCCGGAGCGCACCTGTGTGGGTTGCCGGCGACGTGCGCCGGCCAGCGAATTGCTGCGGATCGTCGCGATCGGGGACGAGGCTGGTTACAGCCTCCGGCCTGATCCGCGCCGCAGGCTGCCGGGTCGGGGAGCGAACATGCACCCGGATCCGGCCTGCTTCGCGCTGGCGGTGCGGCGCCGCGCCTTCGGGCGTGCGCTGCGCATCACCGAGGTCCTCGATCACGGTGTGCTGGCGGAGCACGTCGATGCGCCAACCACTACGTCCGGTCAGCCCGACCGGGCGAGGGTCGCTAGCAAGGTAGGACGACCGACATGAGCACACGATGAAGTCCCTGAAATGACCAGGCTTCAAGTGCACGAGTGAGGTCGCTGCGGGTGCTGCCCGCACGACCTCGGAGTGAGGAGTGCAGTGGCAGGCAAGGCCCGCGTACACGAGCTTGCAAAAGAGCTCGGGGTCGAGAGTAAGACCGTTCTCGCCAAGTTGAAGGAAATGGGCGAGTTCGTGAAGTCCGCGTCCAGCACCGTCGAGGCGCCCGTCGCCCGACGGCTGCGTAACGCATTCGTCGCGTCCGCCGGTGCTTCGGCGCCGGCCGCCCCGTCGGCGCCCGCGTCGGCGCCGGCTTCAACCCCGACCCCGACGCCCTCTCCGGCCCCGGGCGCGCCCCGGATCTCGGCCAAGCCGATGCCGCCTCGGCGGCCGGCTGCGCCGGCACCCGGTCCGAAGCCGAAGGGTCCGGTGCCCGGTGCGCCGCAGCCCGCGGCTCCGGTCGCCAAGCCGGCGAGTGCCCACGACATCGAGGTGGCGGCCGCGGAGGCGCGTGCCGCCGCGCTGAAGGCTGAACAGGAGGCCGCGGTCAAGGCCGCGCAGGCCGCCCGCCAGCAGCAGCGGGACAACCCCGTCCGCCGGGAGCCGCCGGCCGACGGCAACCGTCCCGGCCCTCGGCCGGGTCCCGCCGCGATTCCCCCCCGTCCCGGTTCCCCGGCCGCTCGTCCGAGCACGCCGGCCCCGGGTCCGGGTGCCCGGCCGGGCGGTCGCCCGCCGGCGCGCGGTGCCGGTAACAACCCGTTCGGCATCCAGGGTGGCCAGCAGCAGCGGCCCCCGGCGGCCGGTGCGGGTGGCCCTCGGCCCAACAGCCCGGCGGGCATTCCACCGCGGCCGCCAAGCCCGAACTCGAACTCCATGCCGCCGCGGCCCAGCCCGGCGTCCATGCCGAGCCAGCGTCCGGCTGCCGGTCGCCCCGGTCCCGGTGGCGCCGGTCGTCCCGGTGGCGGCGCAGGTCGTCCCGGTGGCGGCGGCGGTGGCTTCCGTGGTGGTCCCGGCGGCGGCGCCGGTGGTGGCGGCGGTTACCGCGGCGGCCCCGGCGGCGGCGCGGGTGCCGGCGGTGGCGGTGGCTACCGTGGCGGTCCCGGCGGCGGTGGCGGTGCTCCCGGCGGCGGTTTCCGTCCGGGTGCCCCGGCTGGCGGCGGCGGTCGTCCGGGTGCCGGTGGTCGTGGCCGTGGCGGCGGCGCCGCGGGTGCCTTCGGGCGTCCGGGTGGCCGGCCGACGCGTGGTCGCAAGTCCAAGAAGCAGCGCAGACAGGAGTTCGACAACCTGTCGGCTCCGACCATGAGCTCGGGTGCTCCCCGGGGTCAGGGTCAGGTCGTCCGGCTGTCCCGTGGCGCGTCTCTGTCGGACTTCGCCGACAAGATCAACGCCAACCCGGGTTCGCTGGTCCAGGAGATGTTCAACCTGGGCGAGATGGTCACCGCGACCCAGTCCTGCTCTGACGAGACCCTGCAGTTGCTGGGTGTGCACCTCGGCTTCGAGGTGCAGATCGTCAGCCCGGAGGACGAGGACCGCGAGCTGCTCGCGCAGTTCAACATCGACCTCGACGCGGAGGTCGCCGAGGAGCGTCTGGTCAGTCGTGCGCCGGTCGTGACCGTCATGGGTCACGTCGACCACGGTAAGACCAAGCTGCTCGACGCGATCCGTAAGGCGAACGTCGTGGCCGGTGAGGCGGGTGGCATCACCCAGCACATCGGTGCATACCAGGTGCACGTTCCGCACGAGGGTGTGGACCGCGCGGTGACCTTCATCGACACCCCGGGTCACGAGGCGTTCACCGCCATGCGTGCTCGTGGTGCCCAGGTGACGGACGTCGTGATCCTGGTGGTCGCGGCCGACGACGGCGTGATGCCGCAGACCATCGAGGCGTTGAACCACGCCAAGGCGGCCGACGTGCCGATCGTGGTGGCGGTCAACAAGGTCGACAAGCCGGAGGCCAACCCGGACAAGGTCCGCCAGCAGCTGACCGAGTACGGCCTGGTCGCCGAGGAGTACGGCGGCGACACCATGTTCGTCAACGTGGCCGCGAAGCCGGGCATCGGCATCGAGGAACTTCTCGAGGCTGTCCTGCTGACCGCCGACGCGTCGCTGGAGCTGACCGCTCCGATCGACGGGCCGGCGCAGGGTGTGGCCATCGAGGCGCACCTGGACAAGGGTCGCGGTGCGGTGGCGACGGTGCTGGTGCAGAAGGGCACCCTGCGGGCGGGCGACTCGATCGTCGCCGGTGGGGCGCACGGCCGGGTCCGGGCGATGCTCGACGAGAACGGCAACCAGGTCGCCGAGGCCGGGCCGGCGCGTCCGGTCATGGTCCTGGGTCTGACCGCGCCGCCCGGCGCGGGTGACACGTTCCTCGCCGCGGCGGACGACCGCACGGTGCGGCAGATCGCCGAGCAGCGCCAGGCACGGCGGCGGGCGGCGGCATTCGCCAACTCCCGTGGTCGGGCCACCCTCGAGACGCTCATGGAGCAGCTCAAGGAGGGCGAGAAGACGTCGCTCAACCTCATCCTCAAGGGCGATGTCTCCGGTTCGGTGGAGGCCCTGGAGGACGCGCTGTTCAACCTCGACATTCCCGAGGAGGTCCAGCTCAAGGTCCTCGACCGGGGCGTCGGCGCGATCACCGAGAGCAACGTCATGCTCGCGAGCGCCTCGTCCGAGCCGGTCACGATCATCGGCTTCAACGTGCGGGCCTCGAACAAGGTCCGTGAGATGGCCGACCGCGAGGGCGTGGAGATCCGGTACTACACCGTCATCTACCAGGCCATCGAGGAGATCGAGGCGGCGCTCAAGGGCCTACTCAAGCCGGAGTACGAGGAGGTCGAGCTGGGCAGCGCGGAGATCCGCGACGTCTTCCGCTCGTCCAAGATCGGCAACATCTCCGGTTGTATCGTCCGGTCGGGCATCATCCGGCGCAACGCGAAGGCTCGCCTGCTTCGGGACGGGACGGTCGTGGCGGACAACCTCACGATCACCTCGCTCAAGCGTTTCAAGGACGACGCCACGGAGGTCCGCGAGGGCTTCGAGTGTGGTCTGACCCTGGGTGGTTACAACAACGTCCAGGTCGGCGACGTCATCGAGACGTTCGAGATGCGGGAGAAGGTTCGCGCCTGATCCGGCGGTGACACGCTGATCAAGGGGTTTACGCCGACCGGCGTAAACCCCTTGATCATGCGGGGCGGGGTGGCGGTATCGTCCGGGGCGATGTTCACCGGAACCGCGGTCTTCGACCTGCTGCTGCCGGGCGACTCCCGGTCGCTCAAAGCCAAGAGATCATATGTACGGCCGATCGTGGCGGCACTGCGCCGCTTCGAGGTGTCGGCCGCCGAGGTGGGTGCGCTCGACCTGCACGGTCGAGCGCAGATAGCGGTGGCCGTGGTGGCCGCCGAGGCGGCGCACGTCCGCGAGGTGCTCGACTCGTGCGAGCGGCTGGTGGCGGCTCGCCCCGAGGTCGAGTTGCTGTCCGTGCGGCGCCGGCTGTACGGCGTGGACGACGACTGACCGGGCTGCCGGCTGTGCCGGGCGACCGGTCCGGCCGCGAAGGTAATGTTCGAGTTGTTGGCCGGTCGGCCGGCGGCCTATCCGGCCGCCGGGCGGCCGGGAGCAGGACGCCGTGGAGGTGGCGAGATGTCTGATCCGGCCAAGGTACGCCGGCACGCGGAACGGGTGCGTGAGCTGGTCGCGTCGGTGGTGCGGAGCCAGATCAAGGACCCGCGGCTCGGCATGATCACTATCACCGACGCCCGGATCACCGCCGATCTGCGGGACGCGACGGTCTTCTACACGGTGCTCGGTGACGCGGTGGCCCAGGCGGACACCGCGGCGGCCCTGGAGAGCGCCAAGGGGCTGCTGCGCAGCACCGTCGGCAAGGCCCTCGGGCTGCGGCACTCGCCGACCCTCACCTTCGTCCTGGACGACGTGCAGGATCAGGTCAAGCACATCGACGACCTGCTGGCCGCGGCCCGCAACGCCGACGCCGAGGTGCAGCGGCTCGCCGCCCGGGCGGAGTACGCGGGTGAGGCGCAGCCGTACCGGGTCGAGGACGAGGACGACGAGACGGACGAGGCCGACGAGGCCACCGACGTCAAGGAAACTCCCCGGGGTGGGGAAGCGCGGTGACCGGCACCGCCGGCGCGCAGCTCGCCCCGACGGTCGGCGCCGGCCCCGCCGAGGCGGACTGGGCCGCGGCCGAGGCGCTGATCCGGGCTCTTCCGCCGACCGGTCGGGTGCTGTTGATCTGCCACGTCAACCCGGACGGTGACGCGCTGGGCAGCATGCTCGGCTTCGGTCTGGGGCTGCTGCGGCTCGGCGTGGGCGCGTTGCAGGCGACCTTCCCCGGGCCGCCGGAGGTGCCCGAGCCGTTCCGGGGGCTGCCCGGACTGGAGCTGCTGGTCCCGTCGAGCGACGCCGACCCGGCCCCGGACCTGGTGATCTGCTTCGACGCGGCGAGCGAGTCGCGCCTCGGTGAGCTGGCCGGGCGGTTGACCAGCGCGGGCGCGGCGCTGGTGCTGGACCACCACGCCTCCAACGACGGCTTCGGCACCGTCAACCTGGTCGACCCGGCCGCCGCGGCGACGTCGGTGGTGGCCGAGCAGCTGTTGGCCCGGCTCGGCGTACCGCTGGACCGGGCCATCGCCGAGTGCCTGTACGTGGCGCTGACCACGGACACCGGTTCGTTCCGGTTCGAGGCGACCACCCCGGCCGTGCACCACCTGGCCGCCCGGCTGCTGGCCACCGGGATCTCGCCCGGTGACATCTCCCGGCGGGTCTTCGACACCCGGCCCTTCGGCGCGGTTCGTCTTTTCGGTGAGGTGCTCGGTCGGGCTCGGCTGGAGCCGGCCGCGGCCGGCGGCCGGGGGCTGGTGTGGACCTTCGCGACACTCGACGACCTGGCCCGACACGACCAGCGGCCGTACGTGCTGGAGGCGCTGATCGACTCGGTGCGGTGCACCGCCGAGGCGGACGTGAGCTGCGTGTTGAAGCAGGTCAGGCCCGACGAGTGGGCGGTGTCGATGCGCAGCAAGGGTGCGGTGGACGTCAGCCGGGTCGCGGTCGTGCTGGGCGGTGGCGGCCACCGGTTCGCGGCCGGGTTCACCGGCCGGGGGACCGCCGAGCAGGTGATCGGGTCGATCCGCGACCAGCTGGACGCCGCGCTGATCCGCTCCGAGGACTGACCTGGCGTCGACGCCGGCCGATCGGATGGTGGGGAAGATCAGGGACAGCTCCGGGGAGTGTCGGTCTTCCCGCGCTCCGTGATAGCGGGAAGAATTGCGGGATGGAGCAGCCGCACGACCTCACCGTGGAGGCCCCCCGCGCCTGGGATCGGCCCGCCGTCTCCGTCCCCGTCCTCGTCTGCCTGTCGCTCGTCGGCGGCCGGTTCGCGTCGTTCTCCACCGAGGCGAATCTGTACACCCTCGGCACCGGAGGCGTGCTGATCTGGCTCGGTCTGAGCAACCGGGTGCCCCGGCGGCCGGCGCCGCGTCGGCTGGGCGCCGGCGCGGCCTGGTGGGCGCTGCCGGTCGTGGTCTTCGGGGTCTTCGAGGGTGCCACCTTCGTGCTGGCGGTCGGCGATGACTTCCCCACCTTCTCCCGCCTGGCCGATCCTCTTCTGGAGGACCATCTGACCCGGTCGGCGGCCTGGTTCGCCTGGCTGGCCGCGTTCTGGGGGTTGGTGCGGCGATGATGCGGGCGCTCGCGATCGGCGGTTTCCTCACCGCGCTGGTCCTGTTCGCGGTGGTCGAGTGGCTGGCCCGGCGGGAGGGTTCGCGCATCCCCACCCTGGGCGAGGTCTGCGCGTACGTGATGCGCTACGAGGTCGGCCCGGTGCCGGTGGGCCGGATCGGTCTGTTCGGGTTCTGGTGGTGGCTGGGCTGGCACTTCCTGGCCCGCTGAGTCGGGATGCGGGCTGTCCAAATGGCGGGAACCGTGAGCAGCATGTGGACCTGAACGATAACTTGGGAGATGGCCGGCGCCGCGTTGCGGCGCAGGTCGTGGGCTGTGGTGCCACACCTCGCGCCGCCTCCCTCCAGGGTCGGACCGACCCGGGCTCACGCTGCCCAGTCGGCTGCTCCGGTAACCCCGGACCGCCGTGGGGCGCTCAGCACGACCGCCCGTGAGGGCCGCCGCGTGCCGGTGGCTCACACCCTGGAAGGAGCGCCACCATGCCGAACAAGCCCAAGCCCGAGACCACCGACGACGCCCGCGAGCAGGCCCGCCGCGCGCTGCAGACGTCGATGGACACCCGCCAGTAGTTCCTGCCCCGGTCCGACGGTGACTCCGACGCCGGTCGTCTGCGGAGCAGGTTCCCGTGCGGCGGCCCTGACGGCCTCGGCCCTCGGATGGGCGCGGCCGGAAGTTTGCCGGACGCGCCCTGGCACGCCTGTCGGGCGCAATGGTCTGCGACATCGCGGCGGTCGGCCGTTGGAGCCGGGTCGACCCGGCTCCAGGTGACTGATTCGTGCACGACATCAACTCCACAGCGCTCAGCCAGCGGTGTCGGTCGACGGCGAGGCTGGTCGAGCCCGCCGCCGGGTAAGTAGTCGGCGGGATTGCGATCCTTACGGTGGTCGTGCCAGGATCGGCGGCGATGAGCCACGCCACCACCGCCACCCGATCGGCTTCGCCGCGCCGGATCGCCGGTCTCGCCCTGCCGGCCCTCGTGGTGCTCGCCGCCGAGCCGCTGTACGTCCTCGTCGACACGGCCGTGGTCGGTCACCTCGGCCGGGTGCCGCTCGCCGCGCTCGCCGTCGCCGGCACGGTGATGACGCTCACCGCCTGGGTCGGCACCGTCGTCGCGTACGGCACCACCGGCCGTTCGGCCCGTCGCTTCGGCGCCGGCGACCGGGCGGCCGCCGTCGCCGAGGGCGTCCAGTCGTCCTGGTTGGCGTTCGGTGTCGGACTGCTGATCGCGATCGGCATGCAGTTCGGCGGCGGCACGTTGGCACGTACCCTCGCCGGCGGTGGTGGCGACGTGGCCGACGCCGCCGCGCAGTGGCTGCGGATCGCGGCCCTCGGCGCCCCGGGCCTGCTGCTCGCCGCCGCCGGCAACGGCTGGCTGCGCGGCGTGCAGGACACCCGCCGCCCGTTGTTCTTCGTGCTCGGGCCCAATCTGCTGTCCGCGCTGCTCTGCCCCCTGCTGGTCTACCCCGCCGGGCTCGGCCTGGTCGGTTCCGCGGTCGCCAACGTGGTCGCCCAGACGATCGCCGGTGGGCTCTTCGCCGCCGCGCTGGTCGCCGAACGGGTGTCGCTGCGGCCCCAACCCCGGGTGATCCGCCAGCAACTGGTGCTCAGCCGGGACCTGCTGATCCGGGGCCTGGCGTTCCAGGCCAGCTTCCTCTCCGCGACCGCCGTCGCCGCCCGCTTCGGCGCCGCCGCCGTCGGCGCCCACCAGATCGCCCTGCAACTCTGGTTCTTCACCGCACTGGTGCTCGACGCCCTCGCCATCGCCGCGCAGTCCCTGGTCGGCGCCGCGCTCGGGGCCGGCGACGCGGCGGACGCCCGGGCGCTGGCCCGGCGGATCGGCCTGCTCGGCGGCGTCTGCGGTATCGGCTTCGCGCTGCTCATCGCCGCCGGCGCCGGCGGCGTGCCGTCGTGGTTCAGCTCCGATGAGCAGGTACGCGAACAGGCCATGGTGGCCTGGCCGTGGTTCGTCGCCATGCAACCCCTGGCCGGGGTGGTGTTCGCCCTCGACGGCGTGCTGATCGGCGCCGGCGACGTGCGCTACCTGCGCAACCTCACCATCGTGGCGGCCCTCGGCGGCTTCCTGCCGGCCATCTGGCTGGCGTACGTGCTCGATCTCGGGCTGGGCGGCATCTGGGCCGGGCTCACCCTGTTCGTGGTGATCCGGCTGGTCGCCCTGCTGCTGCGCCTGCGCACCGGGCGCTGGGCGGTGGTCGGGGCCGTCCGCTGACCGGCGCTCGCATCTGGCAGGCTTGGGCGACGTGAGCACCGATGGTCTGATCGTGGTCGACAAGCCCGGCGGCATGACGTCGCACGACGTGGTGGCGCGGATCCGCCGGCTGGCGAAGACCCGCCGGGTCGGGCACGGCGGCACCCTCGACCCGATGGCCACCGGGGTGCTGGTGATCGGCGTGGGGCGGGCTACCCGGCTGCTGACCTACGTGATCGGCGCGGGCAAGAGCTACACCGGCACGATCCGGCTCGGCCAGGCCACCGTCACCGACGACGCCGAGGGTGACGTGATCGCCACCACCCCGGCCGGTCTCGTGACCGACGACGCGATCCGGTCGGCGCTGGCCGCGTTGGCCGGGGAGGTCGACCAGGTGCCCAGCGCCGTCAGCGCCATCAAGATCGACGGGCAGCGGGCGTACAAGCGGGTCCGCGACGGGGAGAGCGTCGAGCTGCCGGCGCGACGGGTCACCATCTCCCGGCTGGAGGTGCTGGCCATCCGCCGCGACGAGCCGGACGTGGTGGACGTCGACGTGGACGTGACCTGCTCCTCCGGCACGTACATCAGGGCCATCGCCCGGGACGCGGGCCTGGCGCTCGGCGTCGGCGGCCACCTGACCGCGTTGCGCCGGACCGCGGTCGGCGGTTTCACCCTCGCCGAGGCGGCCACCCTCGACGAGTTGGAGCAGCGCGCCCCGGCCGTGGTGAACCTGCCGTTGGACGCGGCGGCCGACCGGTTCTTCCCGCGCCGCGACGCCACGCCCGACGAGGCGCGGGTGCTCGCCCACGGCGGCCCACTGGACCCGACCGGCCGCATCGGGCCGTACGCCGTCTTCGGACCGGCGGGCGGCCTGATCGCTATCGTCAGCGAGCGGGACGGGCGGGCCCGCGCCGAGATCGTGCTCGCCCCGGCCTGACGCCGGGGCGCAGGTCCGCCGGCCCGCGGCCGGCGGTGTCGACCCGCCGGCCGGCGGGACAGCAGGGGAGGAGTGGCATGCAGCGGTGGCGGGGGTACGACGCGGCGCCCGGAGGGTGGGGACGCTCGGTCGTCACCATCGGCGTCTTCGACGGCGTGCACAAGGGGCACCAGTCGACCATCGGCCACGCCGTGGCCCGCGCTCGGGAGCTGGGCGTGCAGTCGGTGGTGGTCACGTTCGACCCGCACCCGGCCGAGGTGGTCCGCCCCGGCTCGCATCCGGCGGTGCTCACCGAGCAGGCCCGCAAGGCGGAGCTGATCGAGGCCCTCGGTGTGGACGTGCTGTGCGTGGTGCCGTTCACCCCGGAGTTCTCCCGGCTGCCGGCCGAGCAGTTCGTGCACGACGTCCTGGTCGAGCACCTGCACGCGGCGCTGGTGGTGGTCGGCGGCAACTTCCGCTTCGGGCACCGGGCCGCCGGTGACGTGGCGCTGCTGGAGCGGCTGGGCCAGACCTTCGGCTTCGGCGTCGAGGGCGGCCCGCTGGTCGCCGAGGACGGCACCGTCTTCTCCTCCACGTACATCCGCTCCTGCGTCGACGCGGGCGACGTGGGCGCCGCGGCGTCCGCGCTGGGTCGGCCGCACCGGTTGGAGGGCGTGGTGGTCCGCGGTGACCAGCGCGGCCGGGAGCTGGGCTTCCCCACCGCCAACCTGCTCTGCCACCGGTACGCGGCGGTGCCCGCCGACGGGGTGTACGCGGCCCGGTTGATCCGCCGCGGCCAGCACGAGCCGCTGATGGCGGCCGTGTCGGTGGGCACCAACCCGACCTTCTCCGGCCGGGAGCGGCGGGTGGAGGCGTACGCGCTCGACTTCACCGGCGACCTGTACGGCGAGCGGCTGGCCCTGGACTTCGTGGCGCACCTGCGCGGTCAGATCCGGTACGACTCGATCGAGCCGTTGATCACTCAGATGAATCAGGACGTCGAACGCACCAGGCGCGTGCTGGCCTGATCGTCAGGGGCTGACAGGCCCCGCCGAGGCCCTTCGCCGGGTGTTACCGGCGAGTGCTGGTAGTCTTGCCGAGACGTCGGGTGACCGGCGTGGGGCCTCGCGTGCCTGCTCGACGCCGCGGGTGCGAGGTACCGGTCCGTTCCCGGTCCATCGGGACGGCGGACACCTACTTGATCAACCCATCGAAACAGGGAGAACATGGCGCTCGACCAGGAAGCCAAGGCCAGCATCCGTGCGGAGTACGCGACCGCCGAGGGCGACACCGGTTCGCCGGAGGTCCAGGTCGCGGTCCTCACCAAGCGGATCGCCGAGCTGACCGAGCACCTGAAGGTGCACAAGCACGACCACCACAGCCGCCGTGGGCTGCTGCTGCTGGTCGGCCGGCGCCGGCGGCTGCTCAACTACGTCCAGAAGAAGGACATTGCCCGCTACCGGTCGCTCATCGAGCGGCTCGGTCTGCGCCGGTGACGTGACGGGGGAGTGGCGCAACGGCCGCTCCCCCGTACCGCGTCCCACCTGAAGAACACGGGCCGCGCGACCACCCGAGAGGGAGCCGGTCAGCGTACCGGTCTCCGGTAGTGGCCCCCGGGAACCCGGCATCATGCCGGCCACCCGGGCGCTTCGATCGAAGACCGGCCGGCTGAGCAGCTCCCCGACGTCGCGGGCCCACGACGCGAAGGAGCACGACAGCACATGACCGAGACCAAACTCGGCACCGAATCCCGCACCGCTGTGATCGACAACGGGTCCTTCGGCACCCGTGAGATCACCTTCTCCACCGGTCGGCTGGCCCGCCAGGCCGCCGGTTCCGTCATCGCCCAGTTGGGCGAGACGGTCGTTCTCTCCGCCACCACCGCCGGCAAGCAGCCGAAGGAGCAGTTCGACTTCTTCCCGCTGACCGTCGACGTCGAGGAGCGGATGTACGCCGCGGGCCGCATCCCCGGCTCGTTCTTCCGCCGCGAGGGTCGGCCCAGCGAGGACGCGATCCTCACCTGCCGGCTGATCGACCGGCCGCTGCGCCCGTCCTTCGTGAAGGGCCTGCGTAACGAGGTCCAGGTCGTCGAGACCATCCTCGCGCTCGACCCGCAGCACCCGTACGACGTCGTGGCGATCAACGCCGCGTCGATGTCGACCAAGCTGTCCGGCCTGCCGTTCTCCGGCCCGATCGGCGCGACCCGGGTCGCGCACATCGACGGCCAGTGGGTCGCCTTCCCGACCCTGGAGGAGCTGGCTCGGGCCACCTTCGACATGGTCGTGGCCGGCCGCACGCTCGACGACGGCGACGTCGCGATCATGATGGTCGAGGCCGAGGCCACCCCGAACGCCGTCGCCCTCATCTCGGCCGGCGCCACCGCCCCGACCGAGGAGATCGTCGCCAGCGGCCTGGAGGCCGCCAAGCCGGCCATCCGCGAGCTGTGCCGGGCGCAGGCCGAACTGGCCGAGGTGGCCGCCAAGCCGGTCGCCGAGTTCCCGGTCTTCCTGGACTACCAGGACGACGTGTACGAGGCCGTCTCCGAGGTGGCCCGCACCGAGGTGGCCGAGGCGATCACCATCGCCGGCAAGGCCGACCGCGAGGAGGCCCTGGACCGGGTCAAGGCCCGGGTCGCCGAGGAGTTGGGCGCTCGGTTCGAGGGCCGGGAGAAGGAGCTCAGCGCTGCCTTCCGGTCGCTGACCAAGTCCGAGGTGCGCAACCGCGTGCTGCGCGAGCAGGTCCGCATGGACGGCCGCGGCCCGCGTGACATCCGGTCGCTGACCGCCGAGGTCGGCGTGCTGCCCCGGGTGCACGGTTCGGCGCTGTTCGAGCGGGGCGAGACCCAGATCCTGGGCGTCACCACGCTGAACATGCTCCGCATGGAGCAGATGGTGGACACGCTGTCCCCGGAGAACCGCAAGCGCTACATGCACAACTACAACTTCCCGCCGTACTCGACCGGTGAGACCGGCCGGGTCGGCTCGCCGAAGCGGCGCGAGATCGGCCACGGCGCTCTCGCCGAGCGTGCGCTGATCCCGGTGCTGCCGTCGCGCGAGGAGTTCCCGTACGCCATCCGGCAGGTGTCGGAGGCGCTCGGCTCCAACGGCTCCACCTCGATGGGTTCGGTCTGCGCGTCGACGCTGGGCCTGCTCTCCGCGGGTGTCCCGCTGAAGGCTCCGGTCGCCGGCATCGCGATGGGCCTCATCTCCGACGAGGTGGACGGCAAGACCCAGTACGTGACGCTGACCGACATCCTCGGTGCCGAGGACGCGTTCGGTGACATGGACTTCAAGGTCGCCGGTACGCCGGACTTCGTCACCGCGCTGCAGCTCGACACCAAGCTCAACGGCATCCCGTCGGACGTGCTGGCCGCCGCGCTGCAGCAGGCGAACGAGGCCCGGCAGATCATCCTCGGGGTCATGCGGGCGGCGATCGAGGCTCCGGCCGAGATGTCCGACTACGCGCCGCGGGTCACCACCGTCAAGATCCCGGTCGACAAGATCGGCATGGTGATCGGCCCGAAGGGCCAGACCATCAACGCGATCCAGGACGAGACCGGCGCCGAGATCTCCATCGAGGACGACGGCACGATCTACGTCGGCGCCACCAACGGCCCGTCGGCCCAGGCGGCCGTCGACCGGATCAACGGCATCGCCAACCCGACCCTGCCCAAGCAGGGCGAGCGGTTCCTCGGCACGGTGGTCAAGACCGCCGCGTTCGGTGCGTTCATCTCGCTGCTGCCGGGCCGCGACGGCCTGCTGCACATCTCCAAGGTGGGCGACGGCAAGCGGGTCGAGCGCGTGGAGGACTTCCTCAACGTCGGTGACCGGGTCGAGGTCGAGATCGCCGACATCGATGCCCGCGGCAAGATCTACCTGGACAAGGTTCGTCCGGAGGGCGCCGAGGCGCCGGCCGCTGGCGAGGCCGCCGGTGGCGACCGGCCGGCCGGTCGGGACCGGGGCGACCGCGGTCCGCGGGACCGCGGCGACCGTGGCGGCGACCGTGGTGGGCGTGGCCCGGAGCGCGGCGACAACCGTGGCGAGGGTGGCGGCGGCGAGGGTGGCGAGGGCGGCGAGCGTCCGCGCCGCCGGACCCGGCACAGCTGACCGTCGTACCTCGCATCACCCACCCCTCGTCGAACCGGGAGCACCACGTGAGTCGGGCCTTCAGTGCGCCGTTTCCACCGGATCGACGGGGGGTGGCCCCGTCTCGGGACACCGGGGCGGTGCGCTCCGGCGGCACCGCCCGCGCGGTGACCCGGACGCTCAGCGACGATCCGCTGGGCGGCACGGTACGTCGTACCGTGCTGCCCAGCGGTCTGCGCGTGCTCACCGAGGCGATCCCGGCGATGCGCAGCGTGTCCTTCGGCATCTGGGTGGCCGTCGGCTCCCGGGACGAGACCGGCCCGCAGGCCGGGGCCGCGCACTTCCTGGAGCACCTGCTCTTCAAGGGCACCAACAAGCGCACCGCGTTGGAGATCTCCTCGCAGATCGAGGCGGTGGGCGGCGAGACGAACGCCTTCACCACGAAGGAATACACCTGCTACTACGCCCGGGTGCTGGACGAGGACCTGCCGCTGGCGATCGACGTGATGTGCGACCTGGTCGCCGACTCGCTGCTGGAGCCGGCCGACGTGGAGACCGAGCGTGGCGTGATCCTGGAGGAGATCGCCATGCACGACGACGAGCCCGGTGACGAGGTCCACGACCTCTTCGCCCGCGCCGTCTACGGCGACCACCCGCTGGGTCGGCTGATCTCCGGCACCGAGGAGACCGTCACGCCGATGACCCGCCGGCAGATCCAGAGCTTCTACCGGGACCGCTACACCGCGCCGCAGATCGTCATCGCCGCCGCCGGCAACCTGGATCACGCCGCGGTGGTCAAGCTGGTCCGCCAGGCCGTGCGGGGCACCGGCCTGGACAGCGACCCGGCCAGCCCGGCGCCGCACCGCGCGGCCACCCCGGCGGTACGCACCAAGGCGGCGACCACCCTGGTCGAGCCGAAGGAGACCGAGCAGGCGCACGTCCTCCTCGGCTGCCCCGGCATCGACCGCCTCGACGACCGGCGCTTCGCCCTCGGGGTGCTCAACAACGTGCTCGGCGGCGGCATGTCCAGCCGCCTGTTCCAGGAGATCCGCGAGCAGCGCGGCCTCGCGTACTCGGTCTACTCGTACGCCAGCCAGTACGCCGACAGCGGCCTGTTCGCCGTCTACGCCGGCTGCGCGCCGGGCAAGGTGGACGAGGTCCTCGCGTTGACCCGCGCCGAGCTGGCCCGGGTGGCCGCCGACGGGCTGACCGAGGCCGAGGTGGCCCGGGGCAAGGGCATGAGCAAGGGCTCGTTCGTGCTCGGCCTGGAGGACACCGGTTCCCGGATGAGCCGACTCGCCAAGGGTGAGCTGCTCTACGGCGATCTGATGCCGGTGGACGAACTGCTCCGCCGGGTCGACGAGGTCACCGTGGAGGACGTGAACGTCCTCGCCGCCGAGTTGCTCAGCCGGCCGATGTCGCTGGCCGTGGTCGGCCCGTTCGGCGAGGGAGACTTCGCGGTCTGAGGGCTGTCGTCGCACGGTCCGGAAGCGCGTCCCGGTCGGTGGAGCCGACCGGATCCGACGACCGGGGCACGTCCCGATTGGGATAGGTTGTGCGCCGTGACTGACGAGCAGGAGAAGACCCGGGTCGGCGTGTTCGGTGCCCGTGGCCGGATGGGCCTGGAGGTCTGCAAGGCGGTCGACGCCGCCGACGACCTCGAACTGGTGGCGGCGATCGACCAGGGCGACACCCTCGACGCCGCCTCCGCCGCCGACGTGGTCGTCGACTTCACCACGCCGGACGTCGTCATGGACAACCTCCGGTGGTGCATCGGGCAGGGCATCAGCGCGGTGGTCGGCACGACCGGCTTCACCGAGCAGCGGCTGGAGCAGGTGCGCGGCTGGCTGGCCGACAGGCCCGAGGTGGGCGTGGTGATCGCCCCGAACTTCGGCATCGGCGCGGTGCTGATGATGCAGTTCGCCGCGCGGGCCGCCCGGCACTTCGAGTCCGTCGAGATCATCGAGCAGCACCACCCGAACAAGCTGGACGCGCCGAGCGGCACGGCCACGCACACCGCCCGGCAGATCGCCCAGGCCCGCGCCGAGGCCGGCCTCGGCCCGGTCCCGGACGCCACCAAGGACGAGGTGCCGGGCGCGCGCGGCGCCGACATCGACGGGGTACGCGTGCACGCCGTGCGCGCCACCGGTCTGGTCGCCCACCAGGAGGTGCTGTTCGGTGCCACCGGCGAGACGCTGACCATCCGGCACGACTCGTACGACCGGGTGTCGTTCATGCCGGGTGTGCTGCTGGCCGTCCGCGCGGTGCGCACCCGCCCCGGCCTCACCGTCGGCCTGGACGCCCTGCTCGACTGACCGGGCCGCTCCACCGCCGCTGCACCGCTGCACGTTGCGCCTCCGTCGCCGCCCGGCGAACGGAAACTGTCCAGGATCGGCGGGCACGAGCCGGGTAGCATCCGCCGGATGATCGACGCGGGACACCTGGACCGGGCCGGGCGGCGAGTCACGCTGCGGCCGGTGGACGAGGACAACTGGCGGGCGGTGGCCGACGTCGCCCCGCGCGACGACCAGCGCCGGTTCGTGGCCGCGTTGGGCGCGCGCTATCTGCTGCTGAGCAGCCGATCCGAGGTGTGGACCTCGCTGGCCGTGTACGCCGACGAGACCGTCGTCGGCCACGTCATGTGGGGCGTGGACGACGACGGCTCGCACTGGATCGGCGGCATGCTGATCGATGCCGCCGAGCAGGGCCAGGGCGTCGGCCGCGCGACGGTGCAGACGCTGGCCCCGTGGCTGGCGGCCCGCGACGCCAACCCCCCGGTCCGCCTCTCGTACCACCCCGACAACACCCCGGCAGCAGCCCTCTACACGTCCCTCGGCTTCCACCCCACAGGCGCGGTAGACGGCGAAGAACTGATAGCCGAAAAAAC
>NZ_WBKR01000008.1 GCF_008868155.1 Micromonospora sp. ALFpr18c | reverse complement strand
CAGCCGGCGCACGCCCCCGGTTATGGGCCCCCGGTGCCGCCACCGACCGACGACCGGCCCCGCCCGCCGAAGCGGGTGGAGTCGGTGCCCGGTACGCCGTACGGCGTGGTGTACCTGGACGTGGCCCCGGTCACCTCGGGCCTGGCCGTCGGGGCGTTGGTGGCCGGCATCGCGTCGATCCTGGTGTCGTTGCTGGTGATCTGCTTCGGCGTGGCCTTCGCGAACGAGGGTGGGGTCTGGGCGGCCGGCGCGTTCGCCGTGCTGGGCGCGCTGGCCGGGGTGGCCGCCGTCGTCGCCGGCCTGCTCGGCCAGCGGCAGATCCGCCGGCCCGCAGGTCCGTCCGCGGTCCGGTTCACCGGTCGAGGGCTGGCGGTGGCCGGTCTCAGCTGCGGTGCGGCGGGAGCGTTGCTCAGCCTGCTGGCCCTGGGCCTGTCCCTGGTGATCTCCCTGACGTGAGGCTGGTCACCGTCCGGATCGCCGTGCGGCCCGGTTGTCGCAGGTCCCGGGACGGGTCTGCGGTGCCGGCTGCGGGGGCGACGGGTGGTCCGGTGGGGAAGCCGGTACACTTGTATCCGTAGGTGCCCATCACGGGCGACGGGGCAGGGCATGATCCGGCTGGCGGGTGTGAGACGGCCGCCGGGCCAATCCGTTTTGACCTGGGCGGCTGTGGTAGGTACTCTTTCCCCTTGTGCCCGGGCATGCCCGGGCAACTCGTGCGTGCGCTGGTTCCGGTGATCCGGATGGCGAGCACGACAAGCCAAAGATCCGGCGCGGGGCGACCCGCGTGCCGGTGACAGAAAACCCCGGTAGGTCCGCGAAAGCGTCCGTACCGGGACCGTGAGCTGGGCGACACGCCCGACCGCGGGTGCCGGGACCTCCGCAAGGTGGCCCTGGTCGGAATGTAGGAGAGCCGGTCATCAGGCCGGCTAACGAGCAGACGGCGCGGCCGCGACAGCGGCCGAAGGGAGCGGAGAAACCCGGTGCCCACGATCCAGCAGCTGGTCCGAAAGGGCCGCCAGGCCAAGACGACCAAGACCAAGACCCCGGCGCTGAAGGGTTCCCCTCAGCGGCGCGGCGTGTGCACCCGCGTGTACACCACCACCCCGAAGAAGCCGAACTCGGCGCTGCGCAAGGTCGCTCGTGTGAAGCTCAGCAGCCAGATCGAGGTGACCGCCTACATCCCCGGTGTGGGTCACAACCTCCAGGAGCACTCGATCGTGCTCGTGCGCGGCGGCCGGGTGAAGGACCTCCCCGGCGTGCGTTACAAGATCGTCCGCGGTTCGCTGGACACCCAGGGTGTCCGTAACCGCAAGCAGGCGCGCAGCCGTTACGGCGCGAAGAAGGAGAAGAGCTGACATGCCGCGTAAGGGACCCGCTCCGCGGCGGCCGCTGGTCGCTGACCCGGTGTACAACTCGCCGCTGGTCACCCAGCTGGTGAACAAGATCCTGCTCCGCGGCAAGCGTCAGCTCGCCGAGTCCATCGTGTACGCGGCCCTCGAGGGCTGCCGCGAGAAGTCCGGCACCGACCCGGTCGTCACCCTCAAGCGGGCGATGGACAACGTCAAGCCGACCCTCGAGGTGCGCAGCCGTCGTGTCGGTGGCGCCACCTACCAGGTTCCCGTCGAGGTTCGCCCCGCCCGGGCGACCACGCTGGGCCTGCGGTGGCTGGTCACCTACTCCCGCGCACGCCGCGAGAAGACCATGGTCGAGCGGCTCATGAACGAGCTGCTGGACGCGAGCAACGGCCTCGGTGCCGCCGTCAAGCGGCGCGAGGACACGCACAAGATGGCCGAGTCCAACAAGGCCTTCGCGCACTACCGCTGGTAACACCCTGGTTCCGGCGCTCTCGGGCGCCGGAACCGCCACCAGTTGAGTCGAGACGACGATAAGTAGGGATTGAAGTGGCCGCCGCAGACGCGCTCGCCAACGTACGCAACATCGGCATCATGGCGCACATCGATGCCGGTAAGACCACGACCACCGAGCGGATCCTGTTCTACACCGGTATTACGTACAAGATCGGTGAGGTCCACGAGGGCGCTGCCGTCATGGACTGGATGGAGCAGGAGCAGGAGCGTGGTATCACCATCACCTCCGCTGCTACCAAGTGTGAGTGGAAGGGCCACACGATCCAGATCATCGACACGCCTGGCCACGTCGACTTCACGGTCGAGGTCGAGCGGTCGCTGCGGGTACTGGATGGTGCGGTCGCGGTCTACGACGGTGTCGCCGGCGTGGAGCCGCAGACCGAGAACGTCTGGCGGCAGGCCGACAAGTACAACGTCCCGCGGATGTGCTTCGTCAACAAGCTCGACCGGACCGGCGCCGACTTCTTCCGCTGCGTGCAGATGATGATCGACCGGCTGAACGCGACCCCGCTGGTGCTCCAGATCCCGATCGGGCTCGAGGGCGACCACATCGGCGTCGTGGACCTGGTCGGCATGCGCGCTCTCACCTGGCGCGGGGAGACCCAGAAGGGTGAGGACTACGCGATCGAGGAGATCCCGGCCGAGCTGGCCGACTCCGCGGCCGAGTGGCGCGAGAAGCTGATGGAGACCCTGGCCGACGTCGACGACTCGGTGATGGAGAAGTACCTGGAAGGCGAGGAGGTCTCCGTCGAGGAGATCAAGGCCGCCATCCGGCGTGCCACCATCGCCGGCAAGGCCAACCCGGTGCTGTGCGGCTCGGCGTTCAAGAACAAGGGCGTCCAGCCCATGCTCGACGCCGTGGTCGACTTCCTGCCGTCGCCGCTGGACGTTCCGGCGATCGAGGGTACGGCCCCCGACGGCGAGACCCCGCTGCTGCGTAAGCCGTCCAACTCGGAGCCCTTCTCCGGCCTGGCCTTCAAGATCCAGACGGACAAGCACCTGGGCAAGCTCACCTACGTGCGGGTCTACTCCGGCACGCTCGATTCCGGTTCCCAGGTGGTCAACTCCACCAAGGACCGCAAGGAGCGGATCGGCAAGATCTACCAGATGCACGCCAACAAGCGGGAAGAGCGTCCGTCGGCGCAGGCCGGTGACATCATCGCCGTGCAGGGTCTCAAGCAGACCACCACCGGTGACACGCTCTCCGACCCGGCGAACCCGGTCATCCTGGAGTCGATGACCTTCCCGGAGCCGGTCATCTCGGTGGCGATCGAGCCGAAGACCAAGTCCGACCAGGAGAAGCTGGGCACGGCCATCCAGCGCCTGGCCGAGGAGGACCCGACCTTCCGCGTCCAGCTGGACGAGGAGACCGGTCAGACGGTCATCTCCGGCATGGGTGAGCTGCACCTGGACATCCTGGTGGACCGGATGCGCCGCGAGTTCAACGTCGAGGCCAACGTCGGCAAGCCGCAGGTGGCGTACCGCGAGACGATCCGCCGCAAGGTGGACAAGATCGAGTACACCCACAAGAAGCAGACCGGTGGTTCGGGTCAGTACGCCCGCGTCATCGTGAGCGTCGAGCCGCTTCCGCTGGACAACGACTCGCCGACCTACGAGTTCGCCAACGCCGTCACCGGTGGCCGCATCCCGCGGGAGTTCATCCCGTCGGTCGACGCCGGTGCCCAGGACGCCCTGCAGTACGGCATCCTGGCGGGCTTCCCGCTCGTCGGTGTGAAGCTGACGCTGCTGGACGGCCAGTACCACGAGGTCGACTCCTCGGAAATGGCATTCAAGATCGCCGGCTCGATGGTGATGAAGGAGGCGGCCCGCAAGGCCGACCCCGCACTGCTCGAGCCGATGATGGCCGTTGAAGTCACCACTCCTGAGGAGAACATGGGTGACGTCATCGGCGACCTCAACTCCCGCCGCGGCATCATCCAGGCGATGGAGGAGCGCAGCGGCGCCCGCATCGTCCGGGCTCTGGTGCCGTTGTCGGAGATGTTCGGCTACGTCGGCGACCTGCGGTCGAAGACCCAGGGCCGGGCTAGCTACAGCATGCAGTTCGACTCCTACGCCGAGGTTCCGCAGAGCGTCGCGAAGGAGATCATCGCCAAGGCAACGGGCGAGTAACTGCCCCGAGCAGGTGATTCGTGGTCGGTCGCGGGAGGGTTCACCCGCCCGCGGCCACCACGATCGGGTTGCGTGAGACCGGGCCTGTAGGCTTCATCGCCGCAGAACCCACAAAAGCTCTCCGGCCGTTCAGGCCGGAAAGGCTGTCGACAGAGTCCTAAGCGCCGACCGGCGCGCCGGGCGTACGAACCAAGAAGTCCACAGGAGGACACCAGTGGCGAAGGCGAAGTTCGAGCGGACTAAGCCGCACGTCAACATCGGCACCATTGGTCACATCGACCACGGTAAGACGACGCTGACGGCGGCCATCACCAAGGTCCTGCACGACCAGTTCCCGGACCTGAACCCGTACACGCCGTTCGACGAGATCGACAAGGCGCCGGAGGAGAAGGCCCGCGGCATCACGATCTCGATCGCGCACGTCGAGTACCAGACCGAGGCGCGGCACTACGCGCACGTCGACTGCCCCGGCCACGCGGACTACATCAAGAACATGATCACCGGTGCCGCGCAGATGGACGGCGCGATCCTGGTGGTCGCGGCGACCGACGGCCCGATGCCGCAGACCCGCGAGCACGTGCTGCTGGCCCGCCAGGTTGGCGTGCCGTACATCGTCGTGGCGCTCAACAAGAGCGACATGGTCGATGACGAGGAGCTCCTGGAGCTCGTCGAGCTCGAGGTGCGCGAGCTGCTCTCCTCGCAGGAGTACCCGGGTGACGACCTGCCGGTCGTTCGGGTTTCGGCGCTGAAGGCCCTCGAGGGTGACCCCGAGTGGACCGGCAAGCTCCTGGACCTGATGACCGCGGTCGACACCGCGATCCCGCAGCCGGAGCGCGAGACCGAGAAGCCGTTCCTCATGCCGATCGAGGACGTCTTCACGATCACCGGTCGTGGCACCGTCGTCACCGGTCGCGCCGAGCGCGGCATCCTCAAGCCGAACGAGGAGGTGGAGATCGTCGGTATCCGCGAGAAGTCGCAGAAGACGGTCTGCACCGGTATCGAGATGTTCCGCAAGCTGCTCGACGAGGCCCGCGCGGGCGAGAACGTCGGTCTGCTGCTGCGTGGCATCAAGCGCGAGGACGTCGAGCGCGGCATGGTGGTCGTCAAGCCGGGCACCACGACCCCGCACACGGAGTTCGAGGCGACGGTCTACATCCTCTCCAAGGAGGAGGGCGGCCGGCACACCCCGTTCTTCCAGAACTACCGTCCGCAGTTCTACTTCCGGACCACGGACGTCACCGGTGTCGTCACCCTCCCCGAGGGCACCGAGATGGTCATGCCGGGTGACAACACCACCATGTCGGTGAAGCTGATCCAGCCCATCGCCATGGAGGAGAACCTCAAGTTCGCGATCCGCGAGGGTGGCCGCACCGTCGGTGCCGGGTTCGTCACCAAGATCATCAAGTGAGCTAGGTAACCCCGATTAGACCCGCCGCCGGTCGTGCGGCATACTAGTCAGGTTGCGTAACGACAGTTCGTCGCCTGTGTTCGGCTTTCGCTGAACCTCCGGGTGACGGCACAGTCGAGCGTAGGGTGGTTGGCGGCCCAGTCGCCAACCACCCTCGCACGGCGTTCAGGTCGCGGTAATGCGATCGGCGCCTTGACCCACCGCGCGGTCAGGACCGCTCCGGAGTCCCGGGGCGGAGCCCGGCCCGAGGGCGCGACACGCCCGACCGCGGGGGTCGGCGAAGTGGGCCTGTACCAGCCGGTACAGGCGCCCGCAACACAGCGGCATCGAGAGAAGGAACAGAAGCCACCATGGCGGGACAGAAGATCCGCATCCGGCTCAAGGCCTATGACCACGAGGTCGTCGACTCCTCGGCGCGGAAGATCGTCGAGACGGTGACGCGTACCGGGGCGCAGGTCGCGGGCCCGGTGCCGCTGCCCACGGAGATCAACCGTTTCTGCGTTATCCGCTCGCCGCACAAGTACAAGGACTCGCGCGAGCACTTCGAGATGCGCACGCACAAGCGGCTGATCGACATCATCGACCCGACCCCGAAGACGGTCGACTCGCTCATGCGCCTCGACCTGCCGGCTGGCGTCGACATCGAGATCAAGCTGTAGGGACCGGACAAATGGACAGGCAAGTCAAGGGGATCCTGGGCGCCAAGCTCGGCATGACCCAGGTCTGGGACAACAACCGCGTTGTTCCCGTGACCGTGGTCGAGGCCGGCCCGTGCGTCATCAGCCAGGTTCGTAGCGCCGAGAAGGACGGTTACTCCGCGGTCCAGCTGGCCTACGGCACCATCGACCCGCGCAAGGTCAAGAAGCCGATCAGCGGGCACTACGCGAAGGCGGACGTGGCGCCGCGCCGGCACATCGTCGAGCTGCGCACCACGGACGCGTCGGAGTACTCGCTCGGCCAGGAGGTCACGGTCGAGGAGTTCCCGGCGGGCGTCACGATCGACGTCACCGGCAAGACCAAGGGCAAGGGCTACGCCGGCCCGATGAAGCGGCACGGCTTCCACGGTCTGCGCGCCAGCCACGGTGTCGAGCGCAAGCACCGCTCGCCCGGCTCCATCGGCGCCTGCGCCACTCCGGGTCGTGTCTTCAAGGGCACCCGGATGGCCGGCCGGATGGGTGGCGTGCGCTACACCGTGCAGAACCTCACCGTCCAGGCGGTCGACACCGAGAACAACCTCCTGCTCGTCCGTGGTGCCATTCCTGGCCCCAAGGGCGCGCTGGTTCTGGTCCGTACCGCGGCCAAGAGCAAGGTGAAGAAGGGCGGTGCGGCCAAGTGACCACCGTTGACGTGCGCACCGTCGAAGGCACCACCAGCGGCTCCGTCGAGCTGCCGGCGGACATCTTCGACGTGCAGGCCAACGTCGCGCTGATGCACCAGGTCGTGGTGGCCCAGCTCGCGGCGGCCCGACAGGGCACGCACAAGACCAAGACCCGCGGCGAGGTCGCCGGCGGCGGCAAGAAGCCGTACAAGCAGAAGGGCACCGGTCGCGCCCGGCAGGGCTCGATCCGCGCCCCGCAGTTCGCCGGCGGTGGCGTGGTGCACGGTCCCGTGCCGCGCGACTACAGCCAGCGGACCCCGAAGAAGATGAAGGCCGCCGCGCTGCGCGGTGCCCTCTCCGACCGGGCCCGCGCCGGGCAGGTGCACGTCGTCGAGGCGTTCGTCTCGGGCGAGAAGCCGTCGACCAAGGCGGCCCTGGCCACGCTGACCAAGCTCACCGAGGCCCGTCGGGTCCTGGTCGTGCTGAGCAGCACCGACGAACTGAACTGGGTGTCGCTGCGCAACGAGCCGCGGGTGCACCTGATCGAGTCCGGCCAGCTGAACACGTACGACGTGCTGGTGGCCGACGACGTGGTCTTCACCAAGGACGCCCTGGACGAGTTCCTGGGCGTGCCCGCCGAGACCACCGAGGAGGGTGGCAAGTGAGCACGATCGCCGACCCGCGCGACATCATCGTGGCGCCGGTCGTCTCGGAGAAGAGCTACAGCGAGCTGAACCGGAACTGGTACACCTTCCTGGTGCACCCGGACGCGAACAAGACCGAGATCAAGATCGCTATCCAGCAGATCTTCAACGTCCGCGTCCTGACGGTCAACACGCTCAACCGCCAGGGTAAGCGCAAGCGCACCAAGACCGGCTTCGGTCAGCGCAAGGCGACCAAGCGGGCGATCGTGAAGCTGGCTGACGGTGACCGCATCGAGGCCTTCGGCGGCCCGGTCAGCTGAGGGGTGTAGACAATGGCTATCCGTAAGTACAAGCCGACGACGCCGGGCCGACGTGGCTCCAGTGTCGCCGACTTCGCCGAGATCACCCGGTCCACGCCGGAGAAGTCGCTGCTGGCTCCGCTGCCGAAGAAGGGCGGGCGTAACGCCCACGGCCGGATCACCACGCGGCACCACGGTGGAGGTCACAAGCGCCAGTACCGTCTGATCGACTTCAAGCGGGTCGACAAGGACGGCGTGCCGGCGAAGGTCGCTCACATCGAGTACGACCCGAACCGCACGGCGCGCATCGCGCTGCTGCACTACGCCGACGGCGAGAAGCGGTACATCATCGCGCCGAAGGACATGAAGCAGGGCGACCGCGTCGAGTCCGGTCCGGGCGCCGACATCAAGCCCGGCAACAACCTGCCGCTGCGCAACATCCCGGTCGGTACCACGATCCACAACGTGGAGCTGCGCCCGGGTGGCGGGGCCAAGCTGGCCCGTTCCGCCGGCGTGGGCATCCAACTGCTCGGCCGTGAGGGCGCGTACGCGACCCTGCGTATGCCGTCCGGTGAGATCCGGCGTGTGGATGTGCGCTGCCGCGCCAGCATCGGCGAGATCGGCAACGCCGACCAGTCGAACATCAACTGGGGCAAGGCCGGCCGTATGCGGTGGAAGGGCAAGCGCCCGACCGTCCGTGGTGTCGCCATGAACCCGGTCGACCACCCGCACGGTGGTGGTGAGGGTAAGACCTCCGGTGGTCGCCACCCGGTCAACCCGCAGGGTAAGCCCGAGGGCCGCACCCGCCGTAAGGGCCAGCCGAGTGACCGGCTGATCGTCCGCCGCCGCTACGCCACGCGTAAGCGCGGCTGAGGGAGATAAGACATGCCTCGCAGCCTGAAGAAGGGCCCGTTCGTAGACGCCCACCTACTCAAGAAGGTGGAACTGCAGAACGAAAAGGGCACGAAGAACGTGATCAAGACCTGGTCGCGGCGCTCGACGATCATCCCGGAGATGCTCGGGCACACGATCGCGGTGCATGACGGACGCAAGCACGTCCCGGTGTTCGTGACCGAGGCGATGGTCGGGCACAAGCTCGGCGAGTTCGCGCTGACCCGCACGTTCAAGGGTCACGAGAAGGACGACCGGAAGAGCCGTCGGCGCTGACGCCGCGGGCATACGGATAGAGGGAACAAGGGGTTACAGCGATGCCAGGAAAGGGCGACGCTCCGGTGCTTCCGGGCGCGCGGGCGGTTGCGCGGCACGTGCGCATCTCGCCGATGAAGGCGCGCCGGGTGGTCAACCTCGTCCGCGGCCTGCCCGCGAAGGAGGCGCTCACGGTGCTGCAGTTCGCGCCGCAGGCTGCGAGCGAGCAGGTGTACAAGGTGCTCGCTAGCGCGATCGCCAACGCGGAGAACAACGAGCGGCTGGACCCCGACGCGCTGCTCGTCAGCGAGGCGTTCGTTGACGAGGGCCCGACGATGAAGCGGTTCCAGCCTCGGGCGCAGGGTCGGGCGTACCGGATCCGCAAGCGGACCTGCCACATCACCGTGGCGGTCGAGGCGGTCGCGCCGGCAGCGCCGAGGAAGGCCGCGGCCAAGAAGGCCGCACCGGCCACGGAGGCCGCACCGGCCGAAGCGCAGAGCAAGACGGAGGGCGCCGAGTAATGGGTCAGAAGGTTCACCCCACTGGGTTCCGGCTCGGCATCTCGACCGACTGGAAGTCCCGCTGGTTCGCGGACAAGCTCTACAAGGACTACATCGGCGAGGATGTCAAGATCCGCCGGATGATGTCCAAGGGCCTCGAGCGCGCCGGCATCTCCAAGGTCGACATCGAGCGCACCCGCGACCGGGTCCGCGTCGACATCCACACCGCTCGGCCGGGCATCGTCATCGGCCGTAAGGGTGCGGAGGCCGACCGGATCCGCGGCGAGCTCGAGAAGCTCACCGGCAAGCAGGTCCAGCTGAACATCATCGAGGTGAAGAACCCCGAGTCGGACGCTCAGCTCGTCGCGCAGGGCGTGGCCGAGCAGCTGTCCAGCCGGGTCAGCTTCCGTCGGGCGATGCGCAAGGCCATGCAGTCGGCGATGAAGAACCCGGTCTGCAAGGGCATCCGGGTTCAGGTCTCGGGTCGCCTCGGCGGCGCCGAGATGAGCCGGACCGAGTTCTACCGTGAGGGCCGGGTTCCGCTGCACACGCTGCGGGCCAACATCGAGTACGGCTTCTTCGAGGCCCGTACCACGTTCGGCCGGATCGGTGTGAAGGTCTGGATCTACAAGGGCGACGCCGTCCCGGGCCGGGAGGCTCCGGCCGAGGCCGGTCCGTCCCGCCCGCGTCGTGGTGAGCGTGGCGACCGTCCCGAGCGTCCGCGCCGTGGCCGGTCGGGTTCGTCCGGCACGACGGCCGGTGGCACCGAGGCCGGCCGGGCTGCTGCGACCACCATCGCGCAGCAGGCCGAGACGCCGAGCGGCGAGCCGGTCGACAGCGCAGCTGTCGCGGCCGCGGCTGCTCCGGCAGAAACGCAGCAGGAGGGCTGACAGATGCTGATGCCGCGCAAGCCCCCGAAGGGCTTCCGCAAGCCGCACCACCCGGACCGCAGTGGCGCGTCCAAGGGTGGTAACCGGGTGGTGTTCGGCGAGTTCGGGATCCAGGCTCTCGAGCCGGCGTACGTGACCAACCGCCAGATCGAGTCGGCGCGTATCGCGATGACCCGTCACATCAAGCGTGGCGGCAAGGTCTGGATCACGATCTTCCCGGACCAGGCCCTCACCAAGAAGCCTGCCGAGACCCGGATGGGTTCCGGTAAGGGTTCGCCCGAGTGGTGGGTCGCCAACGTCAAGCCGGGGCGGGTTCTCTTCGAGATGTCCTTCCCCAACGAGCAGATCGCGCGAGAGGCCATGCGTCGCGCGATCCACAAGCTCCCGATGAAGTGCCGCATTGTTACGCGCGAAGTGGGTGAATCCTGATGGCAGCGGGCGTTAAGGCGACCGAGCTGCGTGAGCTCTCCGAGGAGGAGCTGGTCACGAAGCTGCGGGAGGCCAAGGCGGAGCTGTTCAACCTCCGCGTGCAGGCCGCAACCGGGCAGCTGGACAACAACCGGCGGTTGCAGGTCATCCGTCGGGAGATCGCCCGGATCTACACGATCATGCGCGAGCGCGAGCTGGGGCTCTCGGCCGCGCCGACCGAGGTGACTTCGTGAGCGAGCGAAGCGAGCGTAAGGGAGCTCGAGCATGAGCGAAAACACCGCAGCGAGCGCGCAGCGCTCGCGCCGCAAGGTCCGTGAGGGCCTGGTGGTCAGCGACAAGATGGACAAGACCGTCGTGGTCGAGGTCGAGGACCGGGTTCGGCACGCTCTGTACGGCAAGATCATGCGCCGTACGAGCAAGCTGAAGGTGCACGACGAGCAGAACGCCGCCGGCACCGGCGACCGGGTCCTGATCATGGAGACCCGGCCGCTGAGCGCCACCAAGCGTTGGCGGATCGTGGAGATCCTGGAAAAGGCCAAGTAGCGAAGGCTCGAGCTCGCCCGGCGTTGCGTCGGGCGTAGGTTCCGCCAGGCTCCGGCCGCTACGGCGGCCGGAGAACCGGCAGACATAGGAGATAGACGTGATTCAGCAGGAGTCGCGACTGCGCGTCGCCGACAACACGGGTGCTCGGGAGATCCTGTGCATCCGGGTTCTCGGTGGCTCCGGTCGGCGCTACGCGAGCATCGGCGACGTCATCGTGGCCACCGTCAAGGACGCGATCCCGGGTGCCGGTGTCAAGAAGGGCGACGTCGTCAAGGCCGTCGTCGTTCGCACCGCCAAGGAGAAGCGGCGGCCGGACGGCTCGTACATCCGCTTCGACGAGAACGCCGCCGTCATCATCAAGGACGGCGGGGACCCGCGCGGTACCCGCATCTTCGGCCCGGTGGGTCGGGAGCTGCGGGACAAGCGGTTCATGAAGATTATTTCCCTCGCGCCGGAGGTGTTGTGACCGTGAAGGTCAAGAAGGGCGACACGGTCGTCGTCATCGCCGGCAAGGACAAGGGTGCCAAGGGCAAGGTCATCGCGGCCTACCCGCGGCAGGACAAGGTCCTGGTCGAGGGCGTGAACCGGGTCAAGAAGCACACCCGCATCAGCACCACCCAGCGTGGCGCCAAGACCGGCGGCATCGTCACCCAGGAGGCCCCGATCCACGTCTCGAACGTGCAGGTCCTGGACTCCGACGGCAAGCCGACCCGCGTCGGTTACCGGATCGACGACAACGGCCAGAAGGTCCGCATCGCGCGTAGCACCGGTAAGGACCTGTGATGACCACGGCTACCGAAAAGACCATGCCGCGCCTCAAGGAGCGGTACCGCAACGAGATCGTGGCCCAGCTGCGTGAGCAGCACAGCTACGGCAACCCCATGCAGGTGCCGCGGCTGGTCAAGATCGTCGTCAACATGGGTGTCGGCGAGGCTGCTCGCGACGCCAAGCTGATCGACGGCGCGGTCCGCGACCTCGCCACGATCACCGGCCAGAAGCCGCAGGTGCGGCGGGCGACCAAGTCCATCGCGCAGTTCAAGCTCCGCGAGGGCATGCCGATCGGCGCGAAGGTGACCCTTCGCGGCGACCGGATGTGGGAGTTCCTGGACCGGCTGCTCTCCATCGCGTTGCCGCGTATCCGCGACTTCCGCGGTCTGGACGGGCGCAAGCTGGACGGGCACGGCAACTACACGTTCGGTCTGACCGAGCAGTCGGTGTTCCACGAGATCGATCAGGACAAGATCGATCGCCAGCGGGGCATGGACATCACGGTGGTCACGACCGCCACGACTGACGACGAGGGCCGGGCGCTGCTCAAGCTCCTGGGCTTCCCGTTCAAGGAGAACTGAGATGGCCAAGAAGGCGCTGATCCTCAAGGCGGCCGCGAAGCCGAAGTTCTCGGTTCGCGCGTACACCCGCTGCCAGCGGTGCGGGCGTCCGAAGGCGGTCTACCGCAAGTTCGGGCTCTGCCGGGTCTGCATCCGGGAGATGGCCCACCGCGGTGAGCTGCCGGGCGTGTCCAAGGCTTCCTGGTAAGGGCGACCGCGTCCCGGCTGTCAGCCGGGAACTCCTGCACCGATTAGGTATTGCTCTTCGCCGTAGGCCCGGGGCTGATGCCCCGGGAACCCCGGCGAGAAAGGCTGACGAAATCCATGACGATGACCGACCCGATCGCAGACATGCTCACGCGTCTGCGTAACGCCAACCAGGCGTACCACGATCAGGTGAAGATGCCCTACTCCAAGATCAAGGCGAACATCGCCGAGGTCCTGAAGGCCGAGGGTTACATCGCCACCTGGTCGGTCGAGGAGCCCGAGGAGGGCGCCGTCGGCAAGCGACTGGTCGTCGAGCTGAAGTACGGCCAGAACCGCGAGCGGAGCCTGGCCGGCATCAAGCGCGTGTCCAAGCCCGGTCTCCGGGTGTACGCCAAGTCGGACGGGCTCCCGCGGGTGCTCGGTGGGCTGGGCGTGGCGATCATTTCGACGTCCCAGGGGCTGCTGACCGACCGGCAGGCCCGCAAGCGGAGTGTTGGCGGGGAAGTCCTCGCCTTCGTCTGGTAACGGGAGACAGGTAGAAATGTCGCGAATTGGACGTAAGTCGATCCCGGTGCCAGCCGGCGTCGACATCACGATCGACGGGCAGACCGTCAAGGTCAAGGGCCCCAAGGGCCAGCTCCAGCACACCCTCGCCGAGCCGATCACGATCGAGCGGGCCGAGGATGGGCAGCTGAGCGTCAACCGGCCGAACGACGAGCGCAAGGCCAAGGAACTCCACGGCCTGAGCCGTACGCTGGTTGCCAACATGATCGTCGGGGTCACCGAGGGCTACCGCAAGAGCCTGGAGATCGCCGGCACCGGTTACCGGGTCACCGCCAAGGGTTCGGACCTCGAGTTCGCGCTCGGGTTCTCGCACCCGGTGGTCGTTCCCGCCCCGGCGGGCATCACCTTCACGGTGGAGCGGCCGACCCTGTTCCACGTGGCCGGCATCGACAAGCAGCAGGTCGGTGAGGTCGCCGCCAACATCCGGAAGATCCGTCCGCCGGAGCCCTACAAGGGCAAGGGCGTGAAGTACCAGGGCGAGGTCATCCGCCGCAAGGCCGGAAAGGCAGGTAAGAAGTGAGCGCCACGCTGCTCAAGCGCCGCCGCGGCGTCGCCGCCAAGCGCGCCGTTGGGCGTGCGCGTCGGCACTTCCGCGTCCGCAAGAACGTCAGCGGTACGTCCGAGCGTCCGCGCCTGGTCGTCACCCGTTCGCTGCGGCACATGGTCGCCCAGATCGTCGACGACACCAAGGGCCACACCCTGGCGTCGGCGTCGACCCTGGACGCCTCGCTGCGCGGTGCGGAGGGCGACAAGAGCGCCCTCGCCGGCAAGGTGGGCGCGCTGCTCGCCGAGCGGGCCAAGGCCGCCGGCGTCTCCAAGGTCGTCTTCGACCGCGGTGGCAACCGGTACGCGGGGCGAGTCGCCGCGCTTGCCGACGCCGCCCGCGAAGCCGGGCTCGAGTTCTAACAACCCCGTCACGAGAGATAAGGAAGGCTGCTGATGCCAGGTCAACAGCGCCGTGGCGGCGGGTCCGGTGGCAACGAGGGTGGTCGCCGCGACAACCGCCGTGAGGGCGGCCGCGGAAACGCGCCCGTCGAGAAGACCCCGCACCTTGAGCGGGTCGTCGCGATCAACCGCGTCGCCAAGGTCGTGAAGGGCGGTCGTCGCTTCAGCTTCACCGCCCTGGTGATCGTGGGCGACGGCGACGGCACGGTCGGCGTGGGCTACGGAAAGGCCAAGGAGGTGCCCGCGGCCATCGCCAAGGGTGTCGAGGAGGCCAAGAAGCACTTCTTCAAGGTTCCGCGTATCGGCCAGTCGATCCCGCACCCGGTGACGGGTGAGGACGCCGCTGGCGTGGTGCTGCTCAAGCCGGCCTCGGCCGGTACGGGTGTCATCGCCGGTGGTCCGGTGCGTGCCGTGCTGGAGTGTGCCGGGATCCACGACGTGCTCTCCAAGAGCCTCGGCTCGTCGAACCCGATCAACATCGTGCACGCCACCGTGGCGGCCCTGAAGGGGCTTGAGTCCCCCGAGCAGGTCGCGGCGCGTCGTGGCCTGCCGGTGGAGGACGTCGCGCCGGCCGCCATGCTGGCGTCGCGTGCGGGGGTGGCGCACTGATGGCACGTCTGAAGGTCACCCAGCTCCGGTCCGGTATCGGGACCAAGCAGAACCAGCGTGACTCGCTGCGTTCGCTCGGTCTCAAGCGGATCAACGACGTGGTGGTCAAGGAGGACCGGCCCGAGATCCGCGGCATGATCTTCACTGTGAGCCACCTCGTGAAGGTCGAGGAGGTCGAGTAATGACGATCAAGGTGCATCACCTGCGCCCGGCGCCCGGTTCCAAGACCGCGAAGACCCGTGTGGGTCGCGGTGAGGGTTCCAAGGGCAAGACCGCTGGTCGCGGTACCAAGGGTTCCAAGGCCCGCAAGAACATCTCGGCGGCGTTCGAGGGTGGGCAGATGCCCATCCACATGCGCCTGCCGAAGATGAAGGGCTTCAAGAACAAGTTCAAGGTGGTCTTCCAGGTGGTCAACCTGGACCGACTCGCCGAGCTGTTCCCGAACGGCGGCCAGGTTGGCCCGCTGGAGCTGGTCGAGTCCGGCGCGGTCCGCAAGGGCCACCCGGTGAAGGTTCTCGGCACCGGCGACCTTGGCGGAGTGGCGCTCCAGGTGTCGGCGCACGCGTTCAGCGCGTCGGCCAAGGAGAAGATCGCCGCCGCCGGTGGCTCCGTCACCGAGCTGTAAGGCGTACGACCCATGGCGCCCGTCCAGTTGTGAGCAACTGGCGGGCGCCATGGTCTACCCGGGGCGTGTGCGCCCGGTAATATCGGAATCGGTTTATGTAGCCGGGCACATCTGCCCGGACCGGGATAGGGCTGTTAGAGTCCCATCCCAGCCATGGATTCCGGGCGCTCGCCCGGGATCCACCCCGACCCGCCAGGGATCACCGGCGGCCCGCCTCGCGCAGGAGGAAGAAGTTGCTGTCCGCCTTTCTCAGTGCGTTCCGTACGCCTGACCTGCGCAAGAAGCTGCTGTTCACAGTAGGCATCATCGCGGTCTACCGGCTGGGTGCCACGCTGCCCAGTCCGGGCGTCTCGTACGGCAACGTGCAGAAGTGCCTCGACACCATCCAGGGTGACACCACCGGGGTGGTGAACCTTCTCAACCTCTTCTCCGGCGGGGCGCTGCTACAGCTCTCGGTCTTCGCGCTGGGCATCATGCCCTACATCACGGCGTCGATCATCCTGCAGCTGCTGACCGTCGTGATCCCGCGCCTGGAGCAGCTCCGCAAGGAGGGTCAGGCCGGCCAGGCGAAGATCACTCAGTACACGCGGTACCTGACCCTCGGTCTCGGTGTGCTGCAGGCCTCGGCGTTCGTCGCCCTGGCCCGCTCGGGGCAGCTCTTCCAGAACCGCTGCGACCAGTTCCCGATCATCCCGACCGGCACCGGTATCCCGGACTGGCTGACCCTGACCATCCTGGTGATGACGATGACCGCCGGCACCGGCATGGTCATGTGGCTCGGTGAGCTGATCACCGACCGGGGCGTCGGCAACGGCATGTCCGTCCTGATCTTCACCTCGATCGCGGCCCGGCTGCCCAGCGAGGGTTGGCAGATCAAGACCAGCAAGGGCTGGGACATGTTCGCCCTGGTCATCGCGCTGGTCCTGGTGGTCATCACCGCGGTCACCTTCATCGAGCAGGCGCAGCGCCGGATCCCGGTGCAGTACGCCAAGCGGATGATCGGCCGGCGGATGTACGGTGGCACCTCGACCTACATCCCGCTCAAGGTCAACCAGGCGGGTGTGATCCCGGTCATCTTCGGTTCGTCGCTGCTGTACCTGCCGCAGCTGGCCCTGCAGTTCTTCGACCAGAACGACCCGGGCAAGACCCAGGCGTGGATCCAGAACAACCTGGTCAACCCGAGTAGCCCGATCTACATCACGGTCTACTTCCTGATGATCATCTTCTTCACGTACTTCTACGTCTCGATCACGTTCAACCCGACCGAGGTCGCGGACAACATGAAGAAGTACGGCGGGTTCGTGCCGGGCATCCGCCCGGGCAAGCCGACCGCCGACTACCTGGACTTCATTCTCAGCCGGATCACCCTGCCGGGCGCGCTCTACCTCGGCGTCATCTCGATCCTGCCGAACTTCTTCTTCATCTGGCTGGACAACCAGCAGTACCAGAACTTCCCGTTCGGCGGCACCGCTGTGCTCATCATGGTCGGCGTCGGTCTGGAGACCGTGAAGCAGATCGAGAGCCAACTCATGCAGCGGAACTACGAAGGGTTCCTGCGGTAGATGAGACTCGTTCTGGTTGGTCCGCCGGGTGCGGGCAAGGGCACTCAGGCCGAGTTCATCGCCGCGCACCTCTCGGTGCCGAAGATCTCGACCGGAGACATCTTCCGGTCGAACGTCACCCAGGGCACGCCGTTGGGTGTCGAGGCGAAGCGGTACATGGACGCGGGCGAGCTGGTTCCGGACGAGGTCACCATCAACATGGTCCGGGACCGGCTGGCCGAGCCCGACGCCAGCGAGGGTTTCCTGCTCGACGGTTTCCCGCGGACCACTCCGCAGGCCGCCGCTCTCGACAAGCTCCTCGCCGACCTGGGCACCGCCCTCGACCTGGTCCTGGAGCTGGTGGTCGACGACGACGAGGTGATCCGACGGCTCTCCGGCCGGCGTACCTGCCGGGGCTGCGGCAAGATCTGGCACGTCGAGTTCGACGCCACCACCCGCCCGGGCATCTGTGACCGGTGCGGCGCCGAGCTGTTCCAGCGCGACGACGACAAGCCGGAGACGATCGCCACCCGGCTTCGGGAGTACAGCGAGAAGACCGCGCCCCTGGTCGACTACTACGGCGCCCAGGGCAAGCTGGTCGGGATCGACGCCACCGGCCCGGTGGAGGACGTCACCAGCCGGGCCATCGACGCGCTGCGGTCGTACGGCGGCTGAGGTCCTCGCCGGTCCACGCGGATAGAGTGCGAACAGCGGGGTACGCGAGACGTGCCCCGCTGAACAGCCACGAAAGGTAATCGCTCCATGCGTCGTCCCCAGCTGGACATCCAGCTGAAGACCCCTGACCAGATCGAAAAGATGCGGGCCGCCGGGCTGGTGGTGGCGGAGGCGCTGCGCCGGATGCGCGAGGCCGTGGCCCCCGGTGTGAGCACCGCCGATCTGGACGCCATCGCCGAGTCGACCATCCGCGAGGCGGGCGCCGTCCCGTCGTTCAAGGGCTACCACGGGTTCCCGGCGTCGATCTGCTCCTCGGTCAACGAGCAGATCGTGCACGCCATCCCCTCGCCGAAGCAGGTGCTCGCCGAGGGCGACCTCATCTCGATCGACTGCGGCGCGGTGCTGAACGGCTGGCACGGCGACTCCGCGATCACGGTCGGGGTCGGCGAGGTCGACCCGGCGCTGCTCAAGATGGCCGAGGTGGCCGAGGACGCCATGTGGGCCGGTATCGCGGCCGCCGCCCGCGGCGCGGCCAGCGGCAAGGGCCGCCTCACCGACATCTCGCACGCGGTGGAGACCGCCGTCCGCAAGGGCGGCCGGTACGGCATCGTTGACGGCTACGGTGGGCACGGCATCGGCACCGAGATGCACCAGGACCCGCACGTGCTCAACCACGGCCGGCCGGGCAAGGGCCCACGGTTGGTTCCCGGTATGGCACTCGCCATCGAACCGATGATCACGATGGCGTCCCCGCGGACGGTCGAGCTGGCCGACGGCTGGACGGTCGTCACCCGGGACGGTTCGGTGGCCGCGCACGTCGAGCACTCGATGGCGCTGCTGCCCGACGGCGTCTGGGTGCTCACCGCCTTCGACGGCGGCCGCGCCCGACTGGGCGACCTGGTAACGGCTCGCCAACCCGCCACCTCGACCGCCCCCTGACCGCTCCAGCCGCCGCCCTGGCACGTTGATCGACTCCGATTCGCCGATCCGGCGGTATCCAACCGATGCGATGTAACCAGGACGGCGAACCGGGTGGATCGAGGAGGGCGGCTCGGGGTCGGACGGGACTGGCGTGGCGGTGGCATGCTTGCCGGCATGGACGGGCGCGACGGGATGCGAGCGGCGGACGCGGACCGTGAGGCGGTGGCCGACCGGTTGCGCGTCGCCCTCGGCGAGGGCCGACTGGACCTGCACGAGTACGACGAGCGGTTGCAACGGGCGTACGCCGCATGGACGTACGCGGAGTTGGACGCCCTGCTGACCGACCTGCCGCCGGTGCCGCCCACCGGGGGGTCGACGCTGGCGCCGGTCATCCCGGCCGCCCCGCCGGGCGCCGGCGCGGGTCACCAGCCCGCCCCGACGGCGGGTGCCGGCACGGCCCGCTGGTTGGCCGAGGTGTGGCTGCCGTACCTGAGGGTGATCGCCGTCGTGGTGACCATCTGGGCGGTGATCTCGCTGCTCAGCGGGGAGCTGCTCTATTTCTGGCCGATCTGGGTGGCCGGGCCGTGGGGCGCGGTGCTGATGATCCAGACGGTGACCGGACTGGGTCGGGGAGAGCCCCGGCGTCGGGCCGTCGAGCGGGAGCGCAAGCGGGCGAAGCGGGAGCGGCGACGGGAACTGCGCGCCGACGAAGCGAACGAACGGGACGAACCCCCAGCGCCAGCCTGATCATCTGCGGCGGCCTGGGGCGGGCAATCCGCGGCACCGTCCGGAGCTCGTGCCTTGATCCACTCGGATTCGCTGAAGTTGTGTTGTCCACCACCCGCGGATGCCGCGGTTTCACGGAAGGCGAGTGGATCACGCGCAGGTGGGGCTCGGGCGGAGATCATCGGGCGTCCGGACGGGGGGCCGGCACCGACACGGCGGCGTGGTGGGTGGCCGGTTTGGCGACGGACCGCAGGCGGGCGTACACTTTCAGATCGGCGCACAGCGTCCACTCCGGCATGCCCACCCTGCGCTTCGGTGGGTCCTGGAGCCGCGGCTGGCGCGGGCTCCTGATCAAGGTCAGGTTTCCGTGTAAGACGTTGTGGGCCGCCCGGAGCAATCGACGTCAGGACAGCGGAGGACATGCCGAAAAAAGACGGAGCCATTGAGATCGAGGGTCGGGTCATCGAGCCCCTGCCGAACGCTATGTTCCGGGTGGAGCTCGCGAACGGCCACAAGGTGCTGGCTCACATCAGCGGCAAGATGCGGCAGCACTACATCCGCATCCTGCCGGAGGACCGGGTCGTCGTCGAACTCTCGCCGTACGACCTGACCCGCGGGCGCATCGTCTACCGCTACAAGTAGTCCTGACGACGGCCGGGAAGTCCCGTGTCCGTCTTCGACGTCCGGTCTCGCGTACTCCGCGTCGCCGGGCCAGATGGGAAGTAAGGCAACCGTGAAGGTCAAGCCGAGCGTCAAGAGGATCTGCAACAAGTGCCGGGTTATCCGCCGGCACGGCCGGGTCATGGTCATCTGCAGCGACCCGCGCCACAAGCAGCGCCAGGGCTGACTCAGCCCATCCGGCCGTAACACCGGCCGGATGGCGTTGGTCCGGGCAGATCCCCAGCGACACACACATCACACATGCTCGTCCCAGCCGCGAGCGGTACGCGAGACGTACTCCTGCGTGGCTGACCCCCGGTCGGAGGCCGGGGCCCGCTCGGGCAGCGACCGATCCCGGTCGCCGGCGCTGACAGCGTCGGAAAGACGGGACGGCCGGTAGCGGGATGGGACGGGTCCACACCTCCGCCACACATTACGAGGAGTACGCCCGCACATGGCACGTCTAGTCGGCGTGGATCTCCCCCGCGAGAAGCGGATGGAGATCGCGCTCACCTACATCTTCGGGGTCGGTCGCACCCGCGCCCTGGAGACACTCGCCGCCACCGGCATCTCGCCGGACAAGCGCGCTCGGGACCTCACGGACGAGGAGCTCGTGCAGCTCCGCGACCACATCGAGGGCAACTACAAGGTTGAAGGCGACCTGCGCCGCGAGGTCGCCGCTGACATCCGCCGCAAGGTCGAGATCGGCTGCTACGCCGGCATCCGGCACCGCCGGGGCCTGCCCGTGCGTGGCCAGCGGACCAAGACCAACGCGCGGACCCGCAAGGGCCCGAAGCGGACCGTCGCCGGCAAGAAGAAGCCCGGCAAGAAGTAGTTCTTAACCGGATGACGGGGGTGGCCGCCGCCGAGGTGGGCCAGGCCGCAACCCGATCCGGAAAGTCAACTAGGAGCGCACAGACTTATGCCACCGAAGGCTCGTGCCGGAGCCGCTGTCAAGAAGGTCCGGCGCAAGGAACGCAAGAACGTCGCCCACGGGCAGGCGCACATCAAGAGCACCTTCAACAACACCATCGTGTCCATCACGGACCCGACCGGTGCGGTCATCTCCTGGGCCTCCGCCGGCCAGGTTGGCTTCAAGGGCTCCCGCAAGTCGACTCCGTTCGCCGCGCAGCTGGCCGCCGAGGCCGCCGCGCGTCGGGCCATGGAGCACGGCATGCGCAAGGTCGACGTGTTCGTCAAGGGCCCCGGCTCCGGCCGGGAGACCGCCATCCGTTCGCTGCAGGCCGTGGGCCTCGAGGTCGGCCAGATCGCCGACGTCACCCCGCAGCCGCACAACGGGTGCCGTCCGCCTAAGCGTCGTCGGGTCTGAGAGGTAGAGAGAGATGGCTCGTTACACCGGTGCTGACTGCCGCCGTTGCCGGCGGGAGAAGATGAAGCTGTTCCTCAAGGGCAGCAAGTGCGATGGCCCGAAGTGCCCGTTCGAGTCCCGGCCGTTCCCGCCCGGGCAGCACGGCCGCGGCCGCACGAAGGAGACGGAGTACCTGCTCCAGCTCCGTGAGAAGCAGAAGGCCCGCCGGGTTTACGGCGTGCTGGAGAAGCAGTTCCGCGGTTACTACGAGGAAGCCGTCGGCAAGCAGGCCAAGACCGGTGAGGTCCTCCTGCAGATCCTCGAGTCGCGGCTGGACAACGTCGTTTACCGGGCCGGCTACGCCCACTCGCGGGACATGGCCCGCCAGCTGGTCAAGCACGGTCACTTCACGGTGAACGGCAAGAAGGTCGACATCCCGTCGTACCGCGTCAAGGAGCACGACATCATCGAGGTTCGGGGCAAGAGCAAGGAGCTCACCCCGTTCATCGTCGCGCAGGCTCAGGCCGGCTCGAAGACGGTTCCGGCGTGGCTTGAGGCCATCCCGAGCCAGATGAAGGTGCTCGTGCACTCCCTCCCGGCCCGGCAGGTCATCGACACGCAGGTCCAGGAGCAGCTGATCGTCGAGCTCTACTCCAAGTAGTCGGAGCTCGTTGCGGTGGCCCGCCCTCCGGGGCGGGCCACCGGAACAGTTTGTGTCGTGGGCGTCAAATAGCGGGCGTCCCGGAAGAGAAGAGAAAACATGCTCATCAGCCAGCGACCCTCCCTCTCCGAGGAGTCGATCAACGAGACCCGGTCGCGGTTCGCCATCGAGCCGCTGGAGCCGGGCTTCGGTTACACCCTGGGCAACTCGCTGCGGCGCACGCTGCTGTCGTCGATCCCGGGTGCGGCCGTCACCTCGATCAAGATCGACGGCGTGCTGCACGAGTTCACCACGATCCCCGGTGTCAAGGAGGACGTGGTCGAGCTCGTCATGAACATCAAGGAGCTGTGCGTCAGCTCCGAGCACGACGAGCCGGTCAGCATGTACCTGCGCAAGCAGGGCCCGGGCGACGTGACCGCGGGTGACATCCAGCCCCCGGCCGGCGTCTCCGTGCACAACCCGGACCTGAAGCTCGCGACCCTCAACGGCAAGGGCCGGCTCGACATGGAGCTGACCGTCGAGCGGGGCCGGGGCTACGTGACGGCTGCGCAGAACAAGCAGTCCGGCGCCGAGATCGGCCGGATCCCGGTCGACTCGATCTACTCGCCGGTGCTGAAGGTGACCTACCGCGTCGAGGCGACCCGTGTCGAGCAGCGCACCGACTTCGACCGGCTGATCATCGACGTCGAGACCAAGCCGTCGATGGGTCCGCGTACCGCGCTGGCCTCGGCCGGTTCGACGCTGGTGGAGCTGTTCGGTCTGGCACGGGAGCTGGACGAGACCGCCGAGGGCATCGACATCGGGCCGTCCCCGCAGGACGCCCAGCTGGCGGCGGACCTCGCCCTGCCGATCGAGGAGCTGGACCTCACCGTCCGCTCCTACAACTGCCTCAAGCGCGAGGGCATCAACTCCGTTGGTGAGCTCATCGGGCGTACCGAGGCCGACCTCCTCGACATCCGCAACTTCGGTCAGAAGTCGATCGACGAGGTCAAGATGAAGCTCGCCGGGATGGGTCTGGGGCTGAAGGACTCTGCCCCGAACTTCGACCCGGCGAACGTCGTGGACACCTTCGGCGAGGCCGACTACGACACCGACGACTACCGCGAGACCGAGCAGCTCTAGTCCGCGCTGCCGCCACAACTGAGGAGCACCAAAAATGCCCACGCCCACCAAGGGCCCCCGCCTCGGCGGCAGCCCCTCGCACGAGCGGCTGATGCTCGCCAACCTGGCGACCGCGCTGTTCCAGCACGGCAAGATCCAGACCACCGAGACGAAGGCCCGACGGCTGCGTCCGCTGGCCGAGCAGCTCATCACCAAGGCCAAGCGCGGTGACCTCGCCGCGCGTCGGCGGGTGCTGGGCGTCGTCAAGGACAAGGACGTGGTCTACGCCCTGTTCGACCAGATCGCGCCGCGGTACGCCAACCGGCCCGGCGGCTACACCCGGATCGTGAAGACCGGTCCGCGCAAGGGTGACGCCGCTCCGATGGCGATCATCGAGCTGGTGGAGGAGCTTCAGGTCGCCGAGCCGAAGGCGAACAAGAAGACCGCCGCCCGCAAGGCCGCGCAGCAGGACAAGGTCGAGGCGCTCGCCCCGGCTGAGGAGGCCCCGAAGTCGGCCGACGCCGACCAGGACTCCGAGGCGCCGGTGTCGGCGTCCGGTGACACCGACGCCGCCCGCGAGGACAGCGACGAGGCCACCGAGAACAAGGCCTGATCAAGGGCAACGTCGGGCCCGGCACCCCATCGGGGTGCCGGGCCCGACCCGTAACAGGAGGTACGAGGTGGACGAGCGGATCCGGCTGCGGCTGGACGTCTCGTACGACGGGGCGGGTTTCTCCGGTTGGGCGGCCCAGCCGACCCGGCGGACCGTCGCGGGGGTGCTCGTCGAGACCCTGGCCCTGGTCCTGGGCGACGGTACGGCCACCGGGTTGACCGTGGCGGGCCGGACCGACGCGGGGGTGCACGCCACCGGGCAGGTCTGCCACCTGGACCTGCCCGTCGACGTGTGGCGCCAGCACGAGGGGCGGTTGTTGCGCCGGCTGGCCCGTCTGCTCCCCACCGACGTGCGGGTGCGGGCGATGGTCGAGGTGCCCGCCGAGTTCGACGCCCGGTTCTCGGCCACCTTTCGGCGCTACGAGTACCGGGTGACCGACGCGCCCTTCGGGGCGGAGCCGCTGCGCCGGCACGAGGTGCTGGCCTGGCCGAGGCCGCTGGATCTGGCCGCGTTGAACGCCGCGGCCGCCGGCCTCGTCGGGGAGCACGACTTCGCCGCGTACTGCCGGCGCAAGGAACACGCGACGACGCTGCGCGAGGTGACGCGGCTGGACTGGCGTCGGAACCCCGACGGCCTCCTGGTCGCCACCGTGCAGGCGGACGCGTTCTGTCAGGCCATGGTGCGCAGCCTGGTGGGGGCCATGCTGGTGGCCGGCGACGGCCGTCGTCCCGTCCAGTGGCCGGGCAGCCTGCTCACTCACCGGGAGCGGTCCAGCGAGGTGACGGTGGCGCCGGCACACGGGCTGACCCTCGTCGCGGTCGGCTACCCGCAGGACCCGGCCGAGTACGCGCGTCGCGCGGACCTGACCCGCCGGCTGCGGGTCCCCGTCGAAGGCTGACCGCCGCCGGGCGGGGTCGGTCGTCGGGAGGGCTGACCGCCGTCGGGAGGGCTGACCGCCGCCGGGCGGGGTCAGTCGCCGGGCAGTTCGCCGTCGCCGCTCTGGGTGCCGCTGCTCTCCGTCGGCGCCGCCGTCGGTTGCCCGGCCGTGCCGCCGTCGGCCCGCCGTTGCAGCACGCCCTTGCTGAGATGCAGCTCGATCATGTCGAACAGGATCTCCCGGATCTTCGGGTCGCCGGACTTGACGGCCGCACCGTCCGCGCGGACCACCAGCGCGTACGCCAGGTAGTGGCCGCGCACCTGCCAGCCGACGCGGGCGGGGGCGGTGCCCAGCACGGCGGTGTCGTCGCCGGCGGTGAGGCCCCGGAAGCGGCCCTGCCGTTCGTCGAGGAGCTGGCGGATCCGTTCCCGGGTGCGCTCGGCGCTGGCCTTGTCGGTGAGGTTGAACAGGCCGGTGGTGACCAGGTGGTCGCCGTCCGGGGTCCGCAGCGTGGCCCGTACGACCTGGTTGCAGCCGAGGCGGACCAGCATGTCGGCCACCTCGCCGGTGGCGGCGACGGCACAACTGCCGCTGGAGTGCGTCTTGAGCACCTGGTAGGCCGCCTGGCCGTCGGAGAGCTTCAGTTCCTTGCCGGGGAAGACCTCCTTGGCGGTGAGGGGGGCCTGGTCGGTGTCCCGGGAGTCGAGGTCCTGCCGCTCGGCGGCGGGAGCGGACGCGGCGGTGTTCGGCTGGTACGTCGGGGTGGTCTCCGGCTGTTTGCCGCGTTCGGACAGGAGCGCGGCGGCGCCCAGCCCGCAGAGCGCGAGCAGGACCAGGACGGCTGCGCCACCGACCAGCACCTGCCAGAGGCGGCCGCCGCCGCGCCGGGAAGTCTGCTCGATCGGCTGCGCGGAGGTGTAGACCCGTTCGCGGGGTGCGGCGAGCGGAACGTCGGCACGGGCGGGCGGCGGCGGCTGCGACGACGGCAGGACGAGTTGGTTCGGCCGGGGCAGCGACGGCGCGGGGAAGCGCGACGGAGAGGGCCCGGCCGGCGGGGGCGGGCCGTCGAACGCGGCCACCTCGGAGCCGGGCTCCGGGTACTCCTCGAAAGCGTCCTGATCGGACTCGTACCGATACACCATGTCGCCTAGAGTAGGAGCCATTGTCCCTTTAGGGGGTAATAACGGGAAATGTGTGCGTGGGCCGTGTCGGGACGTGTCCCGGCCGGTGCGAGAATTGCCGACGTGACCGGCGACCACTACTTCACCGCTGAACCCGCCAGCGACGCCCCGCCGCGCGAGGTCGAGTTCTCCGTCGCCGACCGCGACTACCGGCTCGCCTCCGCCGGCGGGGTCTTCTCCGCCAGCCGACTCGACCCGGGCACCGCGGTGCTGCTGCGCAAGGCCGAGCTGCCCACCGCCGACACCACCGGTGACCTGCTCGACCTGGGCTGCGGGTTCGGGCCGATCGCCTGCGTGCTGGCCGACGTGGCGCCGTCGAGCACGGTCTGGGCCGTCGACGTCAACGCCCGCGCCCGTGACCTCACCGCCGCCAACGCGGCCCGGATCGGTGCCGGTGACCGGGTCCGGGTCAGCGCACCGGACGACGTGCCGGCGGACCTGCGGTTCGCCGAGCTGTGGTCCAACCCGCCGATCCGGATCGGCAAGGAGGAACTGCACGAGCTGCTGCTGCGCTGGCTGCCCCGGCTCGCCCCGGACGGCGTCGGCTGGCTGGTGGTCGCCCGGCACCTCGGTGGCGACTCGCTGCAGCGCTGGCTCACCGAGCAGGGTTGGCAGGTCGAGCGGCACGCCAGCCAGAAGGGCTTCCGGGTGCTGCGGGTCACCCGGTAATTGGATATCCCCCCGCCGCCGCCTGGGGCAGGATCCCGGCGTGGGATACGTGGACGTGGCAGGGGTCGGGCACATCCTGCCCGACGGTCGGGAACTCTTCGCCGACGTGTCGTTCCGGGTCGGCGAGGGCGCCAAGGTCGCCCTGGTCGGGCCGAACGGCGCGGGTAAGACGACGCTGCTGCGGATGGTAGCCGGGGACCTGCCGGTGCGGACCGGTGTCGTCGCGCGCGCCGGCGGGCTGGGCGTGATGCGCCAGTTCATCGGCATGATCGGTGACGAGTCGACGCTCGCCGACCTGGCGCTGTCGCTGGCCCCGCCGCCGCTGCGCGACGCCGGCCGCCGGCTCGCCGAGACCGAGGCGGCCATGCGGGCGGCCGAGGTCCGCGGCAAGTACAGCACCGCCGCCGGCAAGGCCCAGCTGGCGTACGCCGACGCCCTCGGCGCCTGGGGCGAGGTCGGCGGGTACGACGCCGAGGTGCTCTTCGACACCGTCGCGACCATCGTGCTCGGCCTGCCGTGGGACGCCGCCCGGGACCGTCCGGTGCGGACGCTTTCCGGTGGCCAGCAGAAGCGGTTCGCCCTGGAGTTGCTGCTGCGCGGCCCGGACGAGGTGCTGCTGCTCGACGAGCCGGACAACTTCCTCGACGTGCCCGGCAAGCGCTGGTTGGAGGCACGGCTGCGCGAGTCGACCAAGTCGGTGCTGTACGTGTCGCACGACCGCGAGTTGCTGGCCCAGAGTGCCGACCGGGTGGTCGCCGTCGAGGGTGGCAGCGCCTGGGTGCACCCGGGTGGCTTCGCCAGCTGGCACTCGGCACGGGTGGCCCGGCACGCCCGCCTCGACGAGCTGCGCCGACGCTGGGACGAGGAACACCAGAAGCTGCGCGAGCTGATGCTGATGTACAAGCAGAAGGCGGCGTACAACGATGGGTTGGCCTCGCGGTACCAGGCCGCGCAGACCCGGCTGCGCAAGTTCGAGGAGGCCGGGCCGCCGCCCGTACCGCCGAAGGACCAGGACATCCGGATGCGGCTGAGCGGCGGGCGGACCGGCAAACGCGCGGTCATCTGCGAGCAGCTGGAGCTGGACGGCCTGACCTTCCCCTTCGACCTGGAGATCTGGTATGGCGACCGGGTGGCGGTGCTCGGTGCCAACGGCACCGGCAAGTCGCACTTCCTGCGGCTGCTGGCCCGCGGCGGCACCGATCCCGACCCGGCGAACGGCCCGGTCGACGGGGCGGGTGCGCTCGCCCCGGTCGCCCACGACGGCACGGCCCGGTTGGGCGCCCGGGTCCGCCCCGGGCACTTCTCCCAGACCCACGACCGGCCGGAGCTGATGTCGAAGACGCTTGTCGAGATCCTCTGGCGGGGTGACGACCACCGCACCGGGATGGACCGGCACGCGGCGATGGGGGTGCTCAGCCGCTACGAGCTGGCCGGTCAGGGTGACCAGCGCTTCGGCACGCTCTCCGGCGGGCAGCAGGCCCGTTTCCTGGTGCTGCTGCTGGAGCTGTCCGGGGCGACCCTGCTGCTGCTCGACGAGCCCACCGACAACCTCGACCTGGCCAGCGCCGAGGCCCTCGAAGCGGGCCTGAACGCGTTCGAGGGGACGGTGATCGCGGTCACCCACGACCGGTGGTTCACCCGCTCCTTCGACCGGTTCGTGCTGTTCCGGGGCGACAACGAGGTCGTGGAGACCCCGGAGCCGGTCTGGGACGTGGGCTGATCGGTCCCCGGGCAGGGGTGCGTCCGGCCGGCATAGGGTGGATCTCGTGACTGAGATGACCTATCGCCGGCTGGGCGACTCCGGGCTCGTGGTGTCCGTGGTCGGCATCGGCTGCAACAACTTCGGCCGCAAGTTGGATCTCGACGGCACCCGCGCGGTGGTGGACGCCGCCCTGGACGCCGGAATCAACCTGTTCGACACCGCCGACATCTACGGCGAACCGCAGGGCGGCTCCGAGGAGCTGCTCGGGCAGGCGCTCAAGGGTCGCCGCGACGACGTGGTGGTGGCCACCAAGTTCGGCATGGACATGAACGGCCTCAACGGTCCGGACCACGGTGCCCGGGGTTCGCGGCGGTACATCGCGCGCGCGGTCGAGGCGTCGCTGCGCCGACTCGGCACCGACCACATCGACCTGTACCAGATGCACGAGCCCGACCCGGGCACTCCGATCGACGAGACCCTCGCCGCCCTGGACGACCTGGTCCGCGACGGCAAGGTGCGCTACCTGGGCAACTCCAACTTCGCCGGCTGGCAGATCGCCGACGCCGACTGGGTCGCCTCGTCCAACGGGCGGTCCCGCTTCATCAGCGCGCAGAACCACTACAGCCTGCTGGAGCGGTCGGTGGAGACCGAGGTGATCCCGGCCTGCGAGCGGTTCGGCCTCGGCATGCTGCCGTTCTTCCCGCTCGCCAACGGCCTGCTCACCGGCAAGTACAAGCGCAGCGAGCAGCCGCCGGCCGGCAGCCGGCTCTCCGGTGGCGGCCGGTACGCGGAGCGGCTCGCCGCGGCCGACTGGGACACCATCGAGGCCATCGAGGCGTACGCCGCCGAGCGGGGGCTGACCATGCTCCAGGTGGCAATCGGCGGACTGGCCGCCCAGCCGGCGGTGACCTCGGTGATCGCCGGTGCCACCACGCCCGAGCAGGTGCACGCCAACGCGGCCGCCGGCACCTGGGAGCCCACCGACGACGATCTGGCCGCGCTGCGCTTCATCCTCTGAGCGCGGCGGAGCCGGCCGCACGACAGCGGGCCGGGCCGCTCATCGCGGCCCGGCCCGGTCGGCCAGTGGATGGCGCCGAAGCGCCGCTGGGTCAGTGGATGGCGCCGGAGCGCCGCTGGGTCAGTCGGTGCGGCGCTGGGGCGCCGCTGGGTCAGTCGGTGCGGCGGCGGCCGAACAGCATGGCGACCCCCATCGCGGCGGCGACGAGCACCAGCCCGGCCGCCGCGAACGGCCACCACCCGGCGTTCCCCCCGCGTCCGTCGGCCCGGTCCGCGGTGACCGCGACCGGCTTGGGCGCCGGCGGTGACTGTGCCGCCCGGGCCTGCACCGTGGCGGTGGCCTGGGTCTGCAGCGGGGCGGGGGAGTTCACCGTCACCCGCCAACTGCCGGCCGTGAGCAGCGGACCGCTGGTGTAGAAGCCCTGCCCCTCGGGCTGCGGTTCGAGTTGCACCGGGCCGACCTTCTGCCCGTCCGGGCCGGTGGCGGTGAGGACCAACCGCACCAGCTTGTCCAGCCGACGACCGTCGGCGTAGGTGGCCTGGATGGTGACCCCCTCGGCCCCGTCGCCGGCCACCGTCAGTTTGAGTTTGTCGGCCTGCGCCGCCGCCGGGGGTGCGGCGAGCAGGGTCAGAGCCAGTCCGGCGACCACGGCGGCCAGCACCTTGCGGATACCCGTCACGGACATCTCCTCACTACCGATGAGGGAGGCCCCTCCCCGACGCCGCAGCGCCGGGGAGGGGCCTCGTCGGATCAGAGCTGGCGACCGGGTGCCAGCCGGGTGGTGTCGCCACCGAGCCGCCCGGCGCCCTTGACCGGTTCGCCGTCGTTCGCCTTGACTCCGGCCTTACTGGCCGTACCGCCCAGCCGGACGATCATGGCGTCGGCGTCCCGGATCAGGACGTCCCGGACCTCCGCCTCGGCCACCAGGGTGGCGTCGGCGGCGAGCGTCCGGAACTGCGTCAACTGCTTGATCGCCTTGCTGTCGTTGCCGGCCGCCTCGGCCTGGCGGGCCGCGTCGAGCTTCGCCTTCAGCTGCTTGTGCGCCGTGGCCGAGAGTCGACCCGTCGCCTTGAACCGGTCCAGCAGGTTCTGCATGTCCCGGAACGAGGTGGTGACGAAGAACCGGACCGTCGAGGTGGTCGTGTTGCCCGCCTTGTCGGTCGCGGTGACGGTCAGCTCGTGCAGGCCGAGCGGCAGCTCGTACATGGCCTGCAGGGTGCCGCTGGCGTACGCCCTGCCGTCGAGCTGACCGACCACGGACGCGATGCCCGAGGTGGGGTCGACGGCCTGCCAGGACACCCGGACGTCCTGGCTGTCGCCGTAGAGCTGGCCGTCGGCGATCCCGGACACCAGCAGCGTCGGCTTGGTGCCGTCGATGCGCAGCACCGCCGACTTGAGCGTCTCGGCGTTGCCCGCCTTGTCGGTGGACCGGAACAGCAGCTCGTGCTGCCCGTCGCCGGTCACCTCGACCGGCGCCGTGTACGGCGTCCACGCGCCACCGTCCAACGACCACTCCACCGTCTTGACCCCGGAACCGGCGTCGGTAGAGGTCAGCACCACCGGGATCGTCCCGTTGTGCCAGCCGGCGTCGTTCGCGGGAGCGAACGTCGCCGTCGTGACCGGTGCGGTGGCGTCGATCTTGACCGTGACGGTCTTCGTCGACTCCACGTTGCCCGCCTCATCGGTCGAGCGGAACCGCAGCTCGTGCTCGCCGTCCCCACTGATCGCCACCGGAGCGGTGTACGCCGTCCAGGTGGTGGCCCCGTCCAGCTGGTACTCGGTGCTGGCCAGCCCACTGCCGCCGGCCTCGTCGGCGGCGGTGAGGGTCACCGTCACCGGACCGGTGTACCACCCCTCGGTCGGGGTGCCCGAAACCGCCGCCGTGGTGACCGGCGCGGTCTCGTCGGCGACCTTCGTGCTCAACCGGAAGTAGTCGAACGCGGCGGTCTTCGAGGCGGTCTGGTTGGCGCCGAGGGTGAACAACCCGACCTTCGGGGTGGCGCCCACCGCGCTGTTGGTCAGCGCCTCCAACGCGGTCCAGGTCGTCCCGTCGGCCGAGTACGACGCGGTGAACGTGTCGCCGGTGCGGGCCAGTCGCAGGTGCCACACCGCCGAGGTGAGGCTGGTCGCCTCCGGCTGCGGGTTCTGCACCGCCCCGCCGATCTCGCTGCGGAACTCGATCCGCCGCGTCACCGCCTGGCCGGCCTGGTTGTCCGCGATGAAGTCGAACTTCAGGTAGTTGTCGTCGTCGGCCTGCACGAGCAGACCGGCCTGCTGGTACTGCTCGTTCAGCAGACTGCCGTCGACCTTCGTCTCCAGGGTCCAGTCGCCTGACGGCGCGGTCTGGAGGATGAAGTTCTTCGGCCCGGTGTTGTCGGTGCCGTAGATGTCACCGTTGGGCACGTCGATCCGCAGCGCGCCGCCGGTGACCCGGTAACCGGCCGGGTCCTCCCGCAGGATCGCGTCCCAGCGGCACTTGTCCAGCGTGTCGCCGGTGAACTCGTCCGACGGGTCGACCGGGCCGGCCGGAGCGTCCGGCGTCACCTGGAACGAATCGAAGGCCGCGTCGACCACCGGCGCCTCGGTGCCGCCGTTGAGTGCGAAGACCCCGATCCGCGGGTTGGTGATGCCGGCGAGCGCGGCCGAACGGCCGACCGGGGTGAACGTCTGCCCGTCGCCCGAGGCGGCGGCGGTCAGGTTCGTCCCGTCGCTGGTGATCCGCAGGTACACGGTGTCACCCGCCGGTGCGGCGGCGCTGTCGGCGCCCTCGTTGCGAGGCGTCGCGGCCGTCTCCCGGATGAACTCCACCCGCCGGCTGCCGTTGTACAGCAGGTCCACCTTGGCGTAGTTGTCGTCGTCGCCGTACACCAGCAGACCGGCCTGCTGGTAGTTGGCGGTGACCGGGAGGGTGACCTTGGTGGTGATCTCCCAGGCGCCGGTCGGAGCCGGCTGGAGCACCAGGTTGGTCGCGTCGTTGCGGGCGCCGTAGAGGTCGCCCACGCCGGTCGGCAGCCGCAGCGCGCCGCCACTGACCGAGTAGAGCTGGTTCTCCCGGATGACGCTGGACCAGCGGGTCTTGTCGAGGCTGGTGCCGTCGAAGGCGTCCGAACGCGCCCCGAAGCAGGACGTGTCCGGGGCGTCCACCCGCACCGGCACCGTGGCGTACGACTTGGCGCCCTTGCTGTCGGTCACCGTGAGGGTGGCCGTGAAGGTGCCCGGGCTGGCGTAGGTGTGGCTGGCGTCCAGCGTGGACGCCGTACCGCCGTCACCGAAGTCCCAGGCGTACGTCAGCGGGGTGTCGCCCTCGGCGTCGGTGGCCGTGCCGTCGAACGCCACGGTGACCGGCGCGGTGCCGGCGGCCGGGGTCGCGGTGGCGGTGACCACCGGCGGCGCGTTCTCGGTGACGCCGCGGCCGACGAAGTCCATCCAGTTGACGTTGAACAGCGAGCCGGAGCCGCCGTTCGGGTCACGGGCCACGAAGTACAGCGAGCCGCTCGCGGCACCGGTGACCGGCGCGCTCACGTCCGTGTACGTCTGCCACGCGCCGGTCGCCGGCACGGTGGCCGTGGCGACCACCGGTCCGTCCACCGCGCCCGCCCGGACCTCGATGCGACCGCCAGCGGCGGCCGAGGCGGCCCGGAACCGGATCTCGCTGATGTTGGTCAGGTCCGCCGGGGCGAGCGACCACCAGTCGCCGTCCTCGATGAACCCGATGTTCTGACCGCCGCCGGCGGTGTCGGCGCCGGTCTCCCGCTGCACGCCGGCGTCTCCGCCGCCGGTGCTCACCGGTGCCCGACCGGTGGCGGTGAAGAACTCGGCCTGCTTGCGCTTGGGCTGCAGCACCTCGATGACCCGACCGGTGAGCGGGCTGGCTCCGCCGGCCCCGCCGTCGTCGGTGTAGGTGGCCTCGAAGACCGCGAAGACGTTCGCCTCGGCGCCGTGCCCGGAGGCGAGCGACGTCTGGACGGTGCCGGTGCAGCCGGTGTGCTGCTCCAGCGGGTGGGCGTGCTCGTCGTGACCCAGCAGCACCTGGAGGTTCACCCGGGCACAGTCGATCTCCCCGTCCTCGGGGTCGGTCACCTTGATCGTGTAGCGGACCTGGTCACCCCAGTCGAAGAACCCGCCGTCCGGCGGGAACTCGATGGTGACCGTCGGGGACGTGTTGCCCACGGTGATCGGCACGTTGGCCACCGCGGTACGGCCCTTCGGGTTGGTGACGGTGAGCTGGGCGGTGTAGTTGCCCGCCGTGGCGTAGGTGTGCGTCGGGTTAGCGTCGGTCGAGGTCTGCCCGTCGCCGAACGCCCAGGCGTAGGTGAGCGCGCCACCGTCCGGGTCGCGGGAGCCGGCGCTGGAGAAGGTGACGGTCAACGGCGCCGCACCCGAGGTCGGGGTGGCGGACGCCGCCGCGATCGGCGCGCGGTCACCGGCGGTGTAGTCGATCCGGTAGACACCCGAGTTGTCGTTGTTGCCACCGAAGCCGCTGCCCCACTCGATCAGGTACAGGGCGCCGTCGGGGCCGAACTCGAAGTCCATCGGCCGGACCATGGTCATCCCGGTGAGCAGCTGGTTGATGTCCACCAACGACTTGCCGTCGGGGGTCAGCTGCATCGTGTACATCTTGTTCTGGTTCCACTCGCCGAGCAGCGCCTTGCCGTCGTAGTAGGCCGGCCACTTGCGGGTCGAGTTGAGGTCCGCGTCGTAGCGGTAGACCGGGCCGCCCATCGGGGCGCCACCGCCGCCGATCTCCGGGTACCGGGCGTCACCGGCGTACCCGTAGTCGACGGTCGCGGGGACGACCGGCGGGAGGTTGGTCAGGCCGGTGTTGTTGGGCGAGTTGTTCACCGGCGCCGCGCAGTCGAACTTCGCGCCGCTCGGGCCGGACGGGAACGTGTAGTCGTTGTACGCCTCGTTCGTGCCCGTGCAGTACGGCCAGCCGTAGTTGCCGGGGGTCACGATGTTCCACTCGACCAGGCCACGCGGGCCGCGGGTGGGGTTGTCCGCGTTGGCGTCCGGCCCGTAGTCCGCGACGTACAGCGTGTTGGTCTTCGGGTCGGTGCCGATCCGGAACGGGTTGCGGAAGCCCATCGCGTAGATCTCGGGACGGGTCTTCTCGGTGCCCGGAGCGAAGAGGTTGCCGGCCGGAACGGTGTACGACCCGTCGTCCTCCGGGTGGATCCGGATCACCTTGCCGCGCAGGTCGTTGGTGTTGGCCGAGGTGCGCTGCGCGTCGTAGTCCTGGCGGCCCGACCGCTCGTCGAGCGGCGAGTACGAGTTCGACTCGAACGGGTTGGTGTTGTCACCGGTGGCCAGGTACAGGTTGCCGGCGCCGTCGAAGGTCATGCTGCCCCCGGCGTGGCAGCAGGTGTTGCGCTGGGTGTCGACCCGCAGCACCTGCTTCTCGCTGGCCGGGTCGATGGTGTCGCCGGTCACCGTGAACCGGGACAGCAGGTTGCGCGTGACGCCGTCGTTCGGGGCGTAGTACAGGTACACCCACTTGTTGGTGGCGAAGTCCGGGTCGAGCCGGATGCCGATCAGGCCGTCCTCGTTGCCGGTGAAGACGTCCAGGTCGACGGCGGTGACGGTGTTGCCGGTGTCCGGCTTGATGATCTGCACCCGACCGTCGCGTTCGATGTAGAAGACCCGCCCGTCTCCGGCGATGTCCAGTTCCATCGGGTTGCTCGTGTTGCTGTCAAGGGAGACCTTCTCGAAGTTGGAGGTCTTCGAGGCGCCACAGTCGGCGTCCACCACACCGGCGGCGGTCTGGATGCCGCCGAGCAGGTGCTTGAGGAACTCCGGTTCGGCGTACGACTCCCGGGTGTGCCCGCCGCCGGTGTACCATGATCGACCACCGTCGAAGTCCTGACACCAGGCGGTCGGGTGGTCGGCGCCCATCGCACCGGCGCCCGGGGTGTAGCTCTTCTCGTCCAGGCTGGCCAGCACGTGCACGTCCGGCCGGGGGTTGGTCTGGAAGTTGTACCACTCGTCGAAGCGGGACCAGCGGTCCGGAAGCTCGGCGGTGGACGGGTGTGCGTGGTCCTCCACCTTGACCGTGGCCTGCTGGTTCGCCGGGTGGTTGGCGAAGTACGCGCCGACCAGGTCGCCGTACCAGGCCCAGCTGTACTCGGTGTCCGACGCGGCGTGGATGCCGACGTAGCCACCGCCCGCCTTCACGTAGCGCTCGAACGCCGCCTGCTGGTCGGCGTTGAGGACGTCGCCGGTGGTGGAGAGCCAGATCACGGCCTTGTACTTGGCCAGGTTGGCGTCGGTGAATACCGCGCCGTCCTCCGAGTTGTCCACGGTGAATCCGTTGGCCGCGCCGAGTTGCTGGATGGCGGCGATGCCGGTGGGGATGGAGTCGTGCCGGAAGCCGGCGGTCTTGGAGAAGACCAGGACGGAGAAGGGATCGGCGGCGGCCTTGGGCGCCTTCGGCACCACCTGGGTCACCGGGGCCGCGGCCTGCGCGTCTTTCGGGGGGACCTGGGCGGCGGGAGCCGCCTGCGCCGGCGACCCGAGCAGGGTCGTCGAAGCGAGGGCCAGGGAGATGAGGGTCGCGGTGATGGGTTTTCGGGCACGACGAGAACGGGACACGCCGCCTCCAATGTCGCAGTGGACAGGAATCGCGGGGGCCGGCTCGCCGAAGACCGTCCCAGATGGAGCCGGTGGGGACACCGTGCCAGGGCGTCCACGCCGGCATTTTGTCGAATCGCTGAACAAATTAATTCGGCTCGCTCAATGTCGGGCAAGATGCCGGCGGGTAACGGTTCTGCAACGGGGGGCGACATTCCGAACAGGACCGGGATGAAGCACCCCAACTGATTCGGCCTTCCGGGCCCGTCGACCCCTCCCTTGGCAGGCCGACGGATCCGTCGTACTGTGACACGCAAGTAACCCACGGGAGCCCGGTGTACCGGGCTGAGAGGGGGGCTGACAGCCCCCGACCGTCGAACCTGATCCGGGTAATGCCGGCGCAGGGAGGAGCGTTGCCGTGCCGTCCCTTGGACGACTGCATCTCATCACCGACACCCGACCCGGTCGGGACCCGCTCGCCGTGGTCCGCGCCGCCCTCACGGTGGCCCGCGCCGACCTGGTGGTGCAGGTCCGCGTCGAGGACTCGGCCACCGACCGCGAGACGTACGAACTGGCCCGGCAGGTGCTGGCGCTCTGCCGGCCGTACGGGGCGACCTGCCTGGTCAACGACCGGTTGCACGTGGCGCTGGCGGTGGGCGCCGCCGGCGGGCACATCGGCGCCGACGACCTGCCGGTCGCCGCCGCCCGCCGGGTGCTCGGCCCCACCGCCGTGCTGGGCGCCACCGCCCGCGCGCCCGGTACGGCGAGCGCGGCCGTCGCGGCGGGAGCCAGCTACCTGGGCGTCGGACCGTGTCACGCCACCACCACCAAGCCCGGGTTGCCGGACCCCATCGGCCCCGCCGGGGTACGCGCCGTCGTCGACGCCGTCGACGTACCGGTCATCGCGATCGGCGCGGTGACCGCCGACCGGGTACCGGCGCTGCGGGCCGCCGGGGCGTACGGGGTGGCGGTGGTCGGCGCGATCTCCGCCGCCACCGACCCGGCCCACGCGACCGCCGAGCTGATCGAGGCGCTGACGTGCTGACCGGCCGGTCCCCGGCACCGCGATCGAGCGACCGGGCCCGGCTGGACGTGGCGGTGGTGGGGGCGGGCCCGGTCGGGCTGGCGATCGCCTGGCGCTGCTCCGCGCGCGGGTTGCGGGTGGCGGTGCACGACGCGGCACCCGGGTCGGGGGCGTCGGCGGTGGCCGCCGGCATGCTCTCCCCGGTCGCCGAGGCGTACTTCGGTGAGCGGCGGCTGACCGAGCTGCTGCTGGCGTCCGCGGCCCGCTGGCCGGCGTTCGCCGCCGAGCTGACCGAGACGACCGGCGTCGCGATCGGTTACCGCACCGAGGGCACCCTGATGGTCGGGCTGACCGGTGACGACCTGGCCGAGGCGCGCCGGCTCTGGGCGTACCAGCAGGGGTTGGGTCTGCCGGTGACCCCGCTGCTGCCCAGCGGGCTGCGCGACCGCGAACCGGCGCTCGCGCCGCGGGTGCGCGGCGGCGCGCTCGCGCCCACCGACCACCAGGTCGACCCGCGGCTGCTGGTGCCGGCGCTGCGCACGGCCGCGCAGCGGGCCGGCGCGGCGTTCGTGCCGCAGGCGGTCCGACACCTGTCCGATGTGGAGGCGAGGGTCACCGTGGTCGCCGCCGGCTGCGGGGCCGCCGCCCTCACCGGGCTGCCGGTGCGGCCGGTGAAGGGCCAGATCCTGCGGCTGCGCGCGCCCGGCGGCGTCGCGCCGGGCTTCCGGCACGTGATCCGGGGGTACGCCGACGGCGAGCACGTCTACCTGGTGCCCCGCGCCGACGGTGAGGTCGTGCTCGGCGCGACGGTCGAGGAACGCTCGGACACCACGGTCACCGCCGGCGCCGTGCAGCGGCTGCTCCGCGCCGGGGTCGACCTGCTGCCCGAACTGGCCGAGTACGACCTGGTCGAGGCGGTCGCCGGGCTCCGCCCCGGCACCCCGGACAACGCGCCCATCCTCGGGCCGCTGCCCGGCCGACCGGACGTGCTGGCCGCCACCGGGCACCACCGGCACGGCATCGTGCTCACCCCGGTCACCGCCGACCTGATCGCCGACCTGGTGGTCACCGGCGTGCCCGACCCGCTGCTCGCCGCGTTCCGGCCCGACCGGTTCGTCGGCGCGGCGACCGGCGGTGGACCCGATCGGACGATGGAGGGCGACCAGTGGAGTTGACGGTGAACGGGGCCGGGCGCAGCGTCCCCGGTGGCGCGTCGGTGGCGGACCTGGTCCGCGACGTGGTGCCCGAGCAGCGTGGCGTGGCGGTCGCGGTCAACGGCGAGGTGGTGCCCCGGGCCGGTTGGCCGGTGACGGTGCTGCGCGACGGTGACCGCGTCGAGGTGCTCACCGCGGCGCAGGGCGGGTGAGCGGCGTGTCGTTCGAGCTGGGTGGGGTGACGTTCGGCTCGCGGCTGATCCTCGGCACCGGCGGGGCCGCGAACCTGCACGTGCTGGAGCAGGCGATCCGCGCGTCCGGCACCGAGCTGGTCACCCTGGCCCTGCGCCGGGTGGACACCGCCCCGGGCACCGGCGGTGGGCTGCTCGACCTGCTGGACCGGTGCGGGGTACGGCTGCTGCCGAACACCGCCGGCTGCTACACGGCGACCGAGGCGGTGAAGGTGGCCCGGCTGGCCCGGGAGGCGTTCGACACCGACTGGATCAAGCTGGAGGTGATCGGCGACGAACGGACGCTGCTGCCCGACGGGGTGGAACTGCTCCGCGCCGCCGAGGAGCTGGTCGCCGACGGGTTCACCGTGCTGCCGTACACCAGTGACGACCCGGTGCTCGCCCGCCGGCTCGCCGACGTGGGTTGCGCCGCGGTGATGCCGGCCGGTTCCCCGATCGGCTCGGGCCTCGGCGTCGGTAACCCGCACCACATCCGGCTCATCCGGCAGGGCGTGGACGTGCCGGTGATCCTGGACGCCGGCATCGGCACCGCGTCCGACGCCGCCCTGGCGATGGAGCTGGGCTGCGACGCGGTGCTGCTGGCCAGCGCGGTCACCCGGGCCGCCGACCCGGTGGCGATGGCCACGGCGATGCGGTACGCGGTCGAGGCGGGCCGCCTCGCGGCGGGCGCCGGCCGGATCGCCCGTCGCTTCCACGCCCTCGCCTCCACCCCCGACGAGGGAAGACCCGACCTGTGACCGCGCCGTCCGGTGTCGTCGTGTTGACCGACCGGCTCGTCGCGCGCGGCGGACTCGACCGGGTGGTGGCGGGAGCCGTCGCCGGGGGAGTGCGCTGGGTGGTGCTGCGGGAGAAGGACCTGCCCCGCGCCGAACGCGCCGCCCTCGCCGCCGACCTGCGTGCGATCCTCGCTCAGGTCGGCGGGACCCTCATCGTGGCCGGCCCCGACCCGCTCGGCGGCGACGCCGTCCACCTGCCCGCCGCTGGCCCGTACCCGCCACCAACCCACCAGCTGGTCGGCCGCTCCTGCCACAACCAGGCCGAGCTGGCCCGTCTCACCACCGAGCACTACGCGACGGCCTCCCCGGTCTGGCCAACGCCATCCAAGCCCGGCTACGGTCCGCCCCTGCACGTCGCGGGGTTGGGCAGCCTCGTCCGCGCCAGCCCGGTGCCCCTGCTGGCCCTCGGCGGAGTGGAAACCCCGGAACAGGTGACCGCCTGCGTCCAAGCGGGAGCCAGCGGAGTAGCAGTACTGGGCGCACTGATGCGGGCAGCAGACCCAGAAGAAACAGCCGCCACCCTGAGCAGCGCTTGTGTCGAGGCGGTCACCCCTGAGCTGTCCGAAGGCCGGCACGGGTGCACGGAGGTCTCCCGGGCAGCCCCCAACCGCAACCAGGGAAAACCATGACCCCGCGCACAATCCTCACCATCGCCGGCTCCGACTCCGGTGCCGGCGCCGGCATCCAGGCCGACCTCAAGGTCTTCGCGGCTCTCGGCGCGTACGGCACGAGCGTCCTCACGGCGGTCACCGCGCAGAACACCCGGGGTGTCGACGCCGTCCTGCCGTTGCCGCCGCGCACGGTCACCGAGCAGTTGGACAGCGTCCTGGGCGACTTCACCGTCGGCGCGGTCAAGACGGGGATGCTCGGCACGCCGGCGGTCGCCGACGTGGTGGCCGAGGCCGCCCGGGACGGCCGGTTGCCCCAGCTCGTCGTCGACCCGGTGCTGGTCGCCACGAGCGGCCACCGGCTCGGTGTGGTGGGCGCGGTGGAGCGGCTGCTGCCGTACGCCCGGGTGGCGACACCGAACTGCGCGGAGGCCGCGGCCATCACCGGACGCGGGGTGGACGACGTGGCGGGGATGGTCGTGGCGGCCGAGGCGCTCGCGGCCGGCGGCCCGGAGTTCGTCGTGGTCACCGGCGGTGACCTGGACGGCGGCGAGGCGGTCGACGTGCTGCACGGCGGCGGCGTCACCACTCTGCTGCGCGCGCCCCGGGTGGACACCCGGCACACCCACGGCACCGGGTGTTCGTTCTCGGCGGCCATCGCGGTGCGGCTCGCGCTGGGCGATGAGGTGCCGACGGCGGTCGAGGCCGCCAAGGAGTACGTGCTCCGCGCGCTGACCGGTGCGCGGAGTTGGGAGCTGGGCGCGGGACGTGGGCCGTTGGATCACTTCGGCTGGTCCGCTTGATCACCAGGGAGGTTGTCGTGCAGGCACGAGGCAAGGTGTACGTCGAGGGTTCGCGGCCGGATGTGCGGGTGCCGTTCGCGGAGGTGGCGCTGACCGGCGATCATCCACCGGTGCGGCTCTACGACACGTCCGGTCCCGGGTCGGACCCGGAGGTGGGGCTGCCGCCCCTGCGGGGGCCGTGGATCGCCGAGCGGGGTGACGTGGCACCGGTGCGTGGCGCGGGTACGCCGCTGGCCGGTGCGGACGGGCGTCGTCCGACGCAGCTCGCGTACGCACGGGCCGGTGTGGTGACGCCGGAGATGGAGTTCGTGGCGATCCGGGAGAACGTCGACCCGGAGCTGGTCCGCGCCGAGATCGCCGCCGGTCGGGCGGTGTTGCCGCTGAACGTGAACCACCCGGAGTGTGAGCCGGCGATCATCGGCAAGGCGTTCCTGGTCAAGGTGAACGCCAACATCGGCACGTCGGCGGTCAGCTCGTCGGTCGCCGAGGAGGTGGAGAAACTGACCTGGGCCACCCGTTGGGGTGCGGACACGGTGATGGACCTGTCCACCGGCAAGCGGATCCACGAGACCCGGGAGGCGATCGTGCGGAACTCGCCGGTGCCGATCGGGACGGTCCCGATCTACCAGGCGCTGGAGAAGGTCGGCGGTGACCCGGTGAAGTTGAGCTGGGAGGTGTTCCGGGAGACCGTCATCGAGCAGGCCGAGCAGGGCGTCGACTACATGACCGTGCACGCGGGAGTGCTGCTGCCGTACGTGCCGCTGGCCGTGGACCGGGTCACCGGGATCGTCTCCCGAGGCGGTTCGATCATGGCGGCCTGGTGCCTGGCGCACCACGAGGAGAACTTCCTCTACACGAACTTCGCCGAGCTGTGCGCGATCCTGGCCCGCTACGACGTGACGTTCTCCCTCGGTGACGGGCTGCGGCCCGGCTCGATCGCGGACGCCAACGACGAGGCGCAGTTCGCCGAGCTGCGCACCCTCGGTGAGCTGACGACCGTCGCCTGGGAGCACGACGTCCAGGTGATGATCGAAGGGCCGGGGCACGTACCCATGCACAAGATCAAGGAGAACGTGGACCTCCAGCAGGAGTGGTGCCACGAGGCGCCCTTCTACACACTCGGTCCGCTGACCACCGACATCGCGCCCGCGTACGACCACATCACCTCGGCGATCGGCGCTGCGATGATCGGCATGTTCGGCACCGCGATGCTCTGCTACGTCACCCCGAAGGAGCACCTCGGACTGCCGGACCGCGACGACGTGAAGGCGGGCGTGATCGCGTACAAGATCGCGGCGCACGCGGCGGACCTGGCCAAGGGGCACCCCGGCGCACAGGACTGGGATGACGCGCTGTCGAAGGCGCGGTTCGAGTTCCGTTGGGAGGACCAGTTCAACCTCTCGCTGGACCCGGACACGGCGCGCTCGTACCACGACGCGACGCTGCCGGCCGAACCGGCGAAGACGGCCCACTTCTGCTCGATGTGCGGGCCGAAGTTCTGCTCCATGAAGATCACCCAGGAGCTCAAGGAGTACGCCGCCCGTGGCATGAAGGACAAGTCGGAGGAGTTCGTGTCCGGCGGGAGCCGCGTCTACCTGCCGTTGACCTGATCCGCCTGACCGTTGCCGGCCGGTCTGCGGCTGGCGAGTGTGCCGGCCGGCCGGTGTGAGGCGATGATCGACTCGGGTTCATTGATGTCGCGGTGTCCACGTGGGCGGGACAGCCCGGTATCAGTGAACCCGAGTCGATCAGGCAGGTGGGTTGATCCGTCGACGTGTCGGCGGGGGACGGTCAGTCGCGGTGGTGCCGTCCGGTGGAGCGCATCGACCGGCGACCGCTCTCCTGCTCCGGCTCGTTGTCCGGCACCGGCTTGCCCAGGCCGGCGACCCAGTCGACGAACTCCTCGTCCTGCGCCGGCAGCGGCTCCTCCCCGTTCGACACGTTCGGGGTCTCCTCGTCGGTGCGGGACCGGTTGCGGCGGAACAGTCCGCCGAGCCGTCCGCGCCGGGTCGGCTGCTCCGGCTCGTCCCGGGGCGTCGGCACGACCGGCGCCGGGTCGACGCTCGCCGGACCGTCGTCGGTGAGCGTTCCCGCCTGCCCCGGTACGACCGGGGACGACGAGGTCGGGACCGGGTCCGTCGCCGGGTCCGCCCCGGACGGTGCCGACCCGGTGTTCCGGTCCGATGTGCCGACGGCCCGGCGCCAGCGAGCGGCCGCCCGGTCCAACGCGCTCTCGCCACGCTCGTCCGGCGTCGTCGCACTCGCCGCCTCGGCGGGGGCCGGCGGATCGCTCGGCTCGGTCGTGCCGGTCGGTGCCGTCGAGGAGTCGTCCGTCGAACCGGGCTGCGCGTCTGTCGACCCTCCCCGACGGGTGGTATTGAAGGCGTCCCAGGTGCTGGCGCGGCTCAGGTCCGGCAGCGGTGCCCGGTGCCGGGGGCGGAGCGTCCACTCGGCCGGATCCGGCGTACTCCGGGCCTCCGGGACCGTCGACCCGGCGTCCTCGGCCGGCGCGGACACGGTCCGCCCCGGGGTGACCGGCCAGGCCGGCGGGGCCGGCGTCCACCGGTCCGGCTGGGCGCCACCGGCGGGCTCCGAGCCGAACAGCGAAGCGTGCGAGCTGTCCCCGGCCATGAAGCGGTCGGTTCCGGTCTGCTCGGTGCCGGTGTGGTCGGTCCGTCGCGTGGTGCCGGTGCTCCGGGTGGCCGTGGCGGCCTCGGTGGCCGACGGGGTCGTCGCTCCTCGCCCGGCCTCGTCGGGCGAGGGCCGGGCGGCGGAAGCGGCCGGGGCTGCCGGAGCGACCGAGGTGGCGGGAGCAGCCGGTGTAGCGGGAGCAGCCGGGGCTGCCGGAGCGACCGAGGTAGCGGGAGCGGCCGGGACTGCTGAAGCGGCCGGGGCGGCGGGGACGTCGACGGTGGGCTGCGGGCCGTCGGTGCCGGACCGGGCGGCCTTCCTGGCTCGCCCGGTGCTCGCGGCGGTCGTGGGCATCGCGGTCGCGGCGGTCGTGGCCGTCGCGGTGGTGCCGCTCCCGGCTGGCGCGTCGGTCGCCGCCCTGGCCGATGCGTCGGCCTCGGCCCTGCCCGGCGCAACGGCCCCGGGCCCGGCTGGCGTGCCCGCTCCGGCTGGCGTGCTGGCTCCGGCTGGCGTGCCCGCTCCGGCGCGCGGGTCGGCCGGCGTGCTGGCTGGCCCGTCGGCAGTGGTGCTGGCTGGCGCGTCGGCCGGCGTGCTGGCTGGCGCGTGGGCCGGCGTGCTGACTGGCGCGGCGGTGCCGGCGGCGGCCAGGTCGGTCGGTGCGGCCTCGGTGGTCGACAGCGTGCCGGCCTCGTCCCGGGCCGAGGCGACGGGGGTGGACTTCGGCTTGCGGGACCGGCGTGGCTTCGGCGTCGACGCTCCGGGGGCGGCGTCAGCACCCGTCGTGGTCATGTCGCCGAGGTCGGTGCTGCTCGCGCTGGTCATGTCCCGGTCGGGCGTGGTCGGGTCGGTGGTCGTCGGGTCGAGCGTGTCCCGGTCGGTCATGGTCGGGTTGTCGGCGTCCGTGCCGGTCCGGCCGGTGGGGCGGCGATCGCCCGTCGGGATGGCCTCGGTCGGTGGGGTCGTGCCACCCTCGACGGTCGCTGCGGCGTTCGACAGCGGGCGGTCGGTCGGATCGGCTGCGAGCGACGAGTCGAGCCCGGCCAGCGGAGAGGAGACGGCTGCCGCCTCGTCCCGGCCCGCGGCGGGCTCGTGCCGTGCGGCGCTGAACTCGCCGGTCGGCGCGGTCACCCAGGGGGCGGCGGCCGGTCGGGAAGCGCCGGCCTCGTCCGGCCCGGTCAGGTCGGCGGGGACCGGGCCGTGCTGGCCGCCCGCCGTGGCCGCCGGCGAGTCCCAGTGCGCCGGGACGGTGCGTACCCCGCTGTCGGCGGCGTGCGGGGGGCGCCCGGTGCCGGTCCGCTCGATGGCGGAAGGCTCGCCCGCGATGGTTCCGAGTGCGGTACGCGCGCCGGCGGTCGGCTCGCCCGTGGTGCTGTCGTCGGCGGTGCTGTCGTCGGTGCTGTCGTCCGCCGAGCCCGCCGGCCGGGCGTTGGGCAGGGCGAGACCGGTGGGCAGCGGACGCAGGATGGTGGTCGGCTCGATCGCCTGCGAATCGGTGCGGTTGGCGCGTACCGGCCAGCGCAGCAGGGCGGCCGCCGCCGCGCCGAGCGCACCGGCGAGGACCGCGATGAGCGCGCCGTAGTAGGGGGTGGTCTGGTAGCGGTCCACCGTGTCACCGGGGCCGGCGGTCAGGTAGGCGAACGCCACCAGGACCGGACCGGCCACTCCGGTGGCTCCGCTGATCAGCGGGACCTGGCCCCGCCATCGGGCCAGGCCGGCGGTCGCCGCGCCGGCGAGCAGCGCCGTGATGGGCAGCAGCAGCAGCGCGAGGCGCTGTGCGACGTCATCGTCGAGCCAGCTCGGCTCCAGCACGCCGAGCCGCACGGTGGGCAGCGGGCCGGCCGTACCGAGCGACGGCAGGACGGAGATCAACGCCAGCAGCCAGACGGCGCCGGCCACGGCCGCCATGTTCCAGCCCAGCTCGGGCCGGAGCAGGACGGCGATGGCCGCGCCCGCCCCGATGACCGCTCCGAGGACGGCGCAGATGCCGACCGCCCAGACCGGGTCAACCGAGATCAGCTCGGCGGCTCGCGCGGGCTGCATGCAGAGTGGCGCGACGGCGGTGGCGCCGAGCGCGGCGGCACCGCCGATGGCCAGTTGCCGGCCGGTGCTGGCCGCCGGGATGTCTCGGCGGGCCAGGCGTCCGGTCAGGACGGCGCCGGCGACGGCGGCGTTCGCGGCGAACCAGCCCACCCAGACGAGCTGGGCCGGCCACTGGTTGACGGTCGTGCCGGTGAAGGCGCCGGTGAGCCGGACGATGCCGAAGCCGTACGCGACACCGAGCTGACCGGCCCCGGCCAGCACGCTCACCCCGAGCGCCGTGAGCAGCAGTCTGCCCCAGGTCCGAAAGGCCATGTCCGGCACGTTACGCACCCGGTACACCGGATCGCCACCGGCGCGCCGCGCGGCGCGTCGGCCCGCGCCCGGCGGGTCTACTTGAGTTCGACCAGTCGGGCCAGGTAAGTCGTGTCCCCGACATTGGTGAGCATGTGCACCGCCCCGGGGTCGCGGTAGACCACTCCACCGGTCGGCTCGTCGGCGTCGATCCGGGTGCCGTCGACGGTCTGTACGACGTTCTTCGCGCCCTCGATCGCCACCACGAGGTAGGGGTGGTCGTGCCGGTGCAGGGGCTGCCGCTCACCCGGTTCGAGTCGGATGTGCCAGACCCGGACCCGGTCGTTCTCGTACACGATCTCCTGGCCCACCGGCCCGAGCTCGGTGCCGTCGATCACGTCGCTCATCGTTCTCCGTCCAGTTGGGGGAGCACCTCGGCGGCGATCAGCTCGAGGTGGTCCAGGTCGGCGAGGTCGGTCATGCGCAGGTGCACCCGCGTGGTGCCGATCTCGGCGAACTCACCGATCCGCTGCACGAGCTGCGCGGGCGAACCGACCACCGGGTCCTCCGGCGGCAGCGCGCTCTTCTCGTGCAGGGGCGCGGCGCGCCGCTGTGCCTCCGCGTCGGTCCGGCCGATGGCCACCACGATCCCGGCGGAGAGCACCAGCGGTGCACGCCCGGCCTCCGTCCGACCCGCGCGGTCGCACGCCTCCCGGACCCGGTCGTACGCCGTGGCGGTCTCCGTGACGGACTTGAACGGCATGTTGAACTCGTCGGCGTACCGGGCGGCCAGTTCGGGGGTGCGCTTGGGACCGCGTCCGCCCACGATGATCGGTGGGCCGGGCACCTGCACCGGCTTGGGCAGGGCGGGCGCGTCCACCAGCCGGTAGTGGTCGCCGGTGAAGCTGTACGTCTCGCCCAGCGGGGTGCGCCACAGCCCGGTGATCACCTCAAGCTGTTCGGCCAGCCGGTCGAAGCGTTCACCGACGGCCGGGAACGGGATGCCGTACGAGGTGTGCTCGCGCTCGTACCAGCCGGTGCCGATGCCCAGGTCGACCCGGCCGCCGCTCATCTGGTCGACCTGCGCGACCTGCACCGCGAGTGGGCCGGGCAGCCGGAAGGTGGCCGACGTCACCAGGGTGCCGAGCCGGATGCGTTCGGTTTCCCGGGCGAGGGCGGCGAGGGTCAGCCAGGCGTCGGTGGGGCCGGGCAGGCCCGGGTCGTTGCCCATCGACTGGTAGTGGTCGGCGCGGAGGAATCCCTCGTAGCCGCCGGCCTCGACCAGCCGGGCGAAGCGGAGCTGGGTGTCGTAGGTGGCGCCGCGGTTCGGCTCGGTGAAGACCGACACCCGCATGTTCATCGTCCTTCCGCGCCGGCCGCCGCCGGCTGGTCGCGTTCCATCAACAGCTCGTGCAGGTCGGCGCTGACCTGGGCCACGTCGGCCAGGTGGGCGTTGCGGCCCAGGGTGCGGGGGCTCAGCACGACCACCCAGGCGGCGAGCAGCACCGCTTCGTCGATCGAGTGGGTGACGAAGGTGATGGTCGACTTGGTGTCGGTGTGCACCCGCTGGAGTTCGCCGGAGAGTTGCTCGCGGGTGGGCGTGTCCAGCGCGGAGAACGGCTCGTCCATCAGCATCACGCGGGGTTTGCGGCCGAGTACGGCGACGAACTCACCCTCGGCGACGTCGAGGTCGATGCCGCGCAGGGCCTCGACCCGGCCGGACCGGCCCTCGAAGGTGCGCGACACCCCGGACAGTCGGATCATCTCCGGCGGACCTCCGCTGAGTGGACGGTCAAGAATCCGACAAAGGCTAGCCGGGTCGTTGGTGTATCGCACCGTCCGAGGTGGTCGTCAGGTTGTTTCCGTTCCGTAACCAGACGCGTCTGGCGTCGCAACTGTGGGTTTCTCGTACGCTGTGCCCGCGAAGAGTCCCCTCACGATGGCGGTGCCGGCTTCCACCCCTCCCGTCGGTTCCCGCCGCGACAACCCCTCCGGTGGTCTGCGGCCCCGGTCGGAAAGGACCTGGTGCACTGATGAGAAGGCTGACCCGTACGGTCGCTACGGCCGCGCTCGCCCTCGCCCTCGCCCTCGTCTCCGCCTGCGGCAGCGGGTCGGACTCGTCCGACGACGCCAAGGGCGGCGACGGCGGGGCGCTGGAGAAGGTGACCTACCTCACCTCCTTCGGCAACTTCGGCCGTGACTCCTACGCCTGGGTGGCGAAGGAGAAGGGCTTCTTCGAGGAGGCCGGCTTCGACGTCGAGATCAAGGCCGGTCAGGGCACCGGTGGCGTCATCCAGACGGTCGTCGGCGGCCAGGCCGACTTCGGGCCGATCGACCTCACCGGCGGTCTGCTCCAGCTCGGGAACGGCCAGGCGAAGGACTTCGTCGCGGTGGCCGCGATCCAGCAGCGCACGATGGCCGGCATCGCCACCCTCGAGGGCAAGAACATCGCCTCGCCGAAGGATCTCGAGGGCAAGAAGCTCGCCGACACCCCCGGCTCCGTGGTCCGCAACCTGTTCCCGACGTACGCCCGGCTCGCCGGCGTGGACGCCAGCAAGGTGACCTGGGTCAACGGTGAGGCGCAGGCTCTGATCGGCACGCTGGCCGCCGGCTCGGTGGATGGCATCGGCCAGTTCGTCGTCGGTCAGCCGACGATCGAGGCGGTGGCGAAGAAGAAGGCCGTCATGCTGCCGTACAGCAACGTGATGCAGGACCTCTACGGCAACGTGCTGATCACCTCCTCCCAGATCGCCAAGGAGAAGCCCGAGATGGTGAAGCGGTTCACTGCGGCGCTGCTCAGGGGCCTGGAGTACAGCCTGGCGAACCCGAACGAGGCCGCTGACCTCCTGAAAAAGAACGTCGACGCCACCGTCGTGGCGTCGGCCGCCGCCGAGCTGGAGCTGATGGCCTCGTACGTCCGCTCCGACAACTCTGCCGGCGCCGCCATCGGCACCCTGGACAGTGGCCGGGTCGCCAAGAGCATCGCGGTCCTGCGGGGTGCCGGCGCGCTCAAGCAGAACATCACCCCCGAGCAGATTATCGACTTCAGCCTCGCGCCGAAGGCCTGACCGTCCGGTCGTCACCAGGGGGTACGTCCCGCCGGCTCCGGTGGGACGTACCCCCGTCGCTCGTCGGCCCCCGCGGCCGTGGGATTTCGAGGAGATCAAGATGACCGACGTCCGCTCAGCAGAGCCGGCCGTGCCGGTGCCCCCGCCGGCGGGCACCGGCCGCGACGCGGGTCGGGGCGCCGGCCTGCGCGCCGGGACCGGGGCGGCGCTGCTGCCCGCGGCCGGTATCCTCGTCGCCCTGGCGGCGTGGTGGCTCATCGCCCGGCTGGAGCTGGTCCACCCGGCCGCCCTGCCGCCGCCGGATGACGTGCTCGCCGCGTTCGTCGACAAGCCCGCCCGGATGCTGGAACACACCTGGGACACGCTGCTCGAGATCCTTTTCGGGTTCGCCCTGTCGGCGGCGGCCGGTGTCCTGATCGGACTTTCCCTGGCCAGCTCCCGCACGGTGGAGCGGATGTTCACCCCGCTGCTGGTCGCGGTGAACGCGGTGCCGAAGATCACGCTGGGCCCGCTGCTGGTGGTGGCGCTGGGCTGGGGTCAGAAGCCGATCCTGACCATGGTGTTCCTGCTCTGCTTCTTTCCGATCGTGCTCTCCACCGCGACCGGGCTGACCACCACGCCGGCCGACCTGGCGGAGCTGGTCCGGTCCTGGAACGCCTCCCGCTGGCAGGCGTTCCGCAAGGTGCGCTTCCCGGCCGCGCTGCCGCAGATCTTCGTCGGCCTCAAGGTGGCCATGCCGTTGGCCGCGATCGGTGCGGTGATCGGCGAGTTCCAGGCCGGGGAGAGTGGCCTCGGTTACGTCATCCTCCAGTACGCCGGCGTCGGCGACACCGCCACCGCCTGGGCGGCGATCATGCTGGTGGCGCTGGTGAGCATCCTGCTCTACTCGGCGCTCCTGCTCATCGAGCGGATCGCCCTGCCCTGGGTCCGCGAGACCACCAGCAGCCGCTGATCGCTCGATCCCCGACAACGCGAAGGGCCGGCCTCCCGCTCGGGAGACCGGCCCTTTCGCCGTTCGTGGGCGACGCGCTGCGGCTCAGCCCGCGAGTCGCCAGCGGCCGTTGCGGGCGACCAGCGTGGTGAGTGCCTGCGGCATGAGGCCGGAGTGGTTGTCCGGCGTCATCCGGATCGGGCCGGAGAGGCCGTCCATCTGGGACGTCTCCAGCACGTCGCGGATGCCGTTGCGGTCCACCGTGCCGGCCTCGCCGCCGGCGCGCAGCTCGGCGTCGGCGATCAGTTGCACCGCGTCGGCGGCGAACGACGACGATCCGTTGTAGCCGCCGTAGCGCGCCGTGTAGTCCTGGAACCACTGCCGCCGGGCCGCCTTCGCCGGCGTGGTGGCGATCACGTCGTCGATCACCATCGTCTGGGTGAAGATCAGCGTGGCCCGTTCGGTGGCGCGGGCCGCCGCGCCGAGGAAGAGGTCACCGGCCGCGCCCGCGTCGAAGAACAGCGAACCGCGAAAGGCGGCCTGCTGGGCGCTGGTGGCGGCCAGCGCCGCCTGCTCCGGAGGCGTCCAGATGACCAGCGCGTCGGGCCTGTCCGAAGTGAGCTGGCCGACCTGCTGGCCGACCTCGGTGTCGGTGGTCTTCACCGCCTGCTCGCCGACGGGCTTGATGTTGGCCTTGGTCAGCTCGCGGCGCAGGGCGGCCACGCCCTCCCGGCCGTAGTCGTCGTCGCTGTAGAGCAGGCCCACCTTGCGGACCGACTTGCGACGCAGTTCGGTGGTGAGTGCGGCCGCACTGTCGGCGGCGTTCGGGCCCAGCTTGAACACGTAGCGCCGATCGGCGACCGGAGCGGCGATCGCCCCGGAAGCGGCGAGCGCAATGGTGGGAATCCGCTTCTCGTTGATGGTTCCGACCGCGCCGACCGCGCATTCGTTACAGCCGCCCATGATGATGGCGCTGACTTGGGAATCGCTGCTGAAGTCGGCGATGTTGCGCAGTGACTCGGCGGCGTCGGAACGGTTGTCCTTCACCTTCAGCTTGATCTTCCGGTCGTTCAGTGCTCCCGAGGAGTTCAACTGCTCGACCTTGAGCTCCAGGGCCCTCTGGTATGCCCGGCCCACCGGCGCGGCCGCGCCGGAGAGTTCGAGGTCCGCAGCGATCACGATCGGACTCGTGTCCTTGTCGGCCCCGCCGAACTGGCAGCCGGTGAGCGTGGTGGCAACTACGGCCGATGCGAGCGCCGCGATGGTCGCGGAGCGGATGGGGCTCAACTCAGTCCTCCAGGTGCGGGCGCGGGCGCTGCCCGGTCACCGCCGCTAGTCCGTCCTCAGTGGAGGACGGGATCTCCTCTGCCGTACGGTGTGCGCGAAGCCTGCAAAACCTTGCCAATGGCCGGCGCTGTGGTCAAGCGCGGACCCCGGTTGCATTTTCGGGACGGCCATCCCACATGCTGGGGTAACGCAACGTTTGCAAAAGCTCACTTTGCACACACGTGTGACCACTCTGGAGTTACAACCCCTGTTCAGGGGCTTGCGGAAATGAAGGTATCAGTTGACCGGATCACGGGTTCCGCGCCGTCGGACCGTTTCCTACCTCGCTGCGGCTTCCCAAACAGGATCTTCTCTGATGAAATCGCGGCCGTGCCGCGCGTGGTCCCCTCCGCCTACGGCACGGTTCGGCGGGCCAGGCGGGGAAGAAACGACGGAGGCGATGTCGTGAGCACCGGACCGACGACCCTGCCCGCAGTTGGCGACTCCACGCGGCGTTCGCGCCGCGGGTTGCCGCGGCTGCGTGACGCCCGGATCCGGTCCAAGTTGGCGCTGATCCTGGTCGTCCCCGTGGCGGCGGTGATCGCACTGGCCACGGTCCGGCTGATCTCGGTAGGCGAGGGCGCCTTCGACGCCACCCAGGCACGATCGCTCACCGCGCTCTCCATCGACGTCAGCGCGCTGACCCAGGATCTCCAGTCCGAGCGGATGGCCGCGGCGGCCTACCTGGCCGCCCCGCAGCAGCCGGCCGACGCGTTCAACCTGCGGGTCCGTCAGACGCAGCAGCGGGTCGAGGAGTACCGGGCCGAGCGGGGCCGGATCGGCGAGGTGCCGGCGGCTCTGCGGGACCGGCTGGCGGCCATCGACAGTCACCTGGCCACCCTGGACGGCACCCGGCAGGAGGTGCTCGACCGTCGTCAGATGGCGGTCGCCGAGGCGGTGCTGAGGTACGGCGTCATTCTCACCGACCTGGTCGGCTACGGTGACGGGCTCGCCCAGCTGCCCGGCGACGAGAGTCTGTCGGACAGCCGCCGGGCCGTCGCCGCGTTCGCCCGCGCCAAGGCGTCGGTGGCCGAGGAACAAGCGGTGGCCTTCACCGCGCTCACCGCCGGCCAGCTCGACGAGGAGCAGTTCTCCTCCTTCGTAGCCACCCTGACCAGCCAGCAGGAGGCCCTGGTCGCCTTCTCGCTCGCCGCCGACCCGGTGCAGCGCGCCCTGGTCGACAGAACCGTCTCCGGTGACGCGGTCGGCCTGTCCGACCGGGTGGCCACCGACCTCACCCGCTCGGTCGGGCAGCGTTCACTGGTCAACGCGCAGGACGCCACCGCCGCCATCGGCGCGGTCACCGACCTGATGCGCTGGGCCGAGGTCCAACTGCAGAACCGACTTCTCGAGCAGTCCGACCAGGCCCGCTCGGACGTCATCCGGCAGGCCGTGGTCGAGTCGGTGCTGGTGCTGCTCACCCTGATCATCGCGGTGACGCTGGCCGTGGTGCTGGCCCGCTCGCTGAACCACTCGCTGCGCCGACTGCGCGAGGGTGCCCTGTCGGTGGCCAACCACGACCTGCCCGACGCGGTGCAGCGGCTGCAGAACATGGGCAGCGTCGGCGACGGCGGGGTGGAGGAGATCGTCCGGCAGGTCCGAGATCCGATCCAGCTCACCAACCGCGACGAGGTCGGTCAGGTGGCTCTGGCCTTCAACGTCGTGCACCGGGAGGCGGTCCGGGTCGCGGCCGAGCAGGCCGCGCTGCGGACCAGCGTCTCGGCGATGTTCCTCAACCTGGCCCGCCGCAGTCAGACCCTGGTCGACCGGATGATCGGCGAGCTGGACGCGATCGAGCGTGGCGAGGAGGACCCGAAGCGGCTGGCCCAGCTCTTCGAGCTGGACCACCTGGCCACCCGGATGCGCCGCAACGACGAGAACCTGCTGGTCCTGGCCGGTGCCGACTCCGCCGTGCCGCGTCGCGACGACGCGCTGGTGGTGGACGTGCTGCGTGCCGCGCAGTCCGAGGTGGAGCTGTACAACCGGATCGAGTTCGGCACCGTGGACACCGACATCTCGGTGGCCGCGCACGCGGTCAACGACGTGGTACGGCTCGTCGCCGAGCTGCTCGACAACGCGACCCGGTTCTCGCCGCCGACCACCACGGTGGTCGCCGACGGTCGCCGGATCCGCGACTACGTGCTGATCCAGATCGAGGACCGCGGGCTCGGCCTCACCGATGACCAGCTCGACTCGCTCAACCGGCGCCTGGCCGCGCCGCCGAGCGTGGACGTCGCCGCGTTCCGGCTGATGGGTCTGGCCGTGGTGAGCCGGCTCGCCTCCCGCTACGGGATCCGGGTGGAGTTGCGGCGCAACGTCGAGGGCGGCACCGTCGCTCAGGTGACCCTGCCCGCCGCCACCGTGATCCTGCCCAGCAACCGGGGCCGCGAGCAGGTGCTGACCCGGCCGCGCCAGCCGATGGCCGTCGAGCAGACGCCGCTGACCCCGATCGGTCACGCCGAGTCGTACTCCGGTGCCACGGCCGCGGCGGCGACGCTGCCCGACCAGTGGCGGACCAGCACGCCCGCGCCGGCGCAGTGGCAGTCCCCGTTGGACTCCCGCGACACCACCCCGTCCGTGCAGGCCGGCGGCTTCACCGGCGCGCACCAGACGGTGCCGCCCGCGCCGGCCCCGGCCGCCCCGGTTCCGCCGGCCCGGCCCGCCTACAGCAACGGCGGCGGTCCCTCGGTGGGCAGCCCGACCGTGGCGTACCCGACCATCGACCCGCTGCCCCGGCGTGGCTCGGGGGCGGACACCCCCGACGGACGTACCGCGCCGGTGTTGCCGGTCGGGCCGGTCGCCGGGCTCGGTGCGGTCGCGCCGCCGGCCGCGCCAACCGTGCCCTCGGTGCCGGCCGCCCCGGTCAGCACCCGTCCGGACTTCCCGGCCGAGGCGCCGATCTTCCGGGAGATGGAGGCGGTCTGGTTCCGGTCGCACGGCGACGACGCGACCGCGATCTTCACCCGGCCGCAGTTCGACGGGCCGCCGCCCTCCACCGGGACGGCCGACACCGCTCTGCGGTCGAACGGAGGCGGTCAGCAGGCCGCCGCGTTCGCGCCGGCCGCCGCGCCAGCCCGTCCGCCACTGCCGACCCGCACTCCGGGCAGCTCCGGTGAGGCCGCCGGAGTGCAGACCGCGGGAAGCATGGACGGTTTCGGCAACGGGAACGGCGGCGGCAGCCGGGGCGCCTCGACGCCCACACCACCGCCGTCGTACACGCCGCCGCCGGTGCCCCGCACGGCGCCGGCCGCACCGGCCGCGCCCGTCCAGCCCGCCGCGCCGAGCGCACCCACCGTGGATTCGAGCGCCTGGCGGACGGCGGCGGACGAAGGCTGGTCGCGGGCCAGCCGGGCCGCCGAGCCGGCTCCCGCCGGTACGACCCGGTCGGGCCTGCCCAAGCGGGTGCCGCAGGCGCAACTCGTGCCCGGCGGCATCGAACCGAAGGGTGGCCGGGACCGCAGCCGGCGGACCCCCGATGAAGTACGCGGCCTGTTGTCGGCCTACCACCGCGGTGTGCAGCGTGGCCGGACGGCCGGGACGGACCAGAACAGCACCTCGACCAAGGAGAGCCGATGAACAGGCCAGCTGCCATGCAGGACATGGGTTGGCTGCTCACCAACTTCGCCGACAGCGTGGCGGGTATCGCCCACGTGGTGGCGGTGTCCGCCGACGGGCTGCTGCTCGCGTCCTCCCGGGACCTGCCGGGGGACCGGGCGGACCAGCTCGCCGCGATCACCTCTGGCGTGGTGAGCCTGACCGAGGGCGCGGCCCGGATGTTCAGCGCGGGCGGGGTGTTGCAGACCGTCATCGAGATGGACAGCGGCTACCTCTTCCTCATGTCGATCAGCGACGGCTCGTCGATGGCCGTGCTGGCCGCGCGGAGCTGCGACGTGGGCCAGGTGGGCTACGAGATGGCGTTGCTGGTCGAGCGGGTCGGTGCCGCGCTGGTGCCGCTGCCGCGAGACGCGGTGCGTTCGTAGCACCGAGACCCGGCGCGCGGACCGCGCGCCGGACCAGGGATGGGGGGCGGTGTACGCCGACTCCGTACCGGACGAGGAGGTGATCGGGGATGGACCAACGGCGCGTTGACCCGCGCGGTGCTCTGGTGCGTCCGTACGCGGTCACCCGTGGTCGTACGGAGCCGCGGCAGGACATCGCTCTCGAGGCGGTCCTCACGGCCTCACCCACCCAGGTCGCCGAGTCCCGCTTCGCCGGGCACGACAAGCACCGAATCGCCACGGTCTGTGAGGGCCGTGCACAGTCGCTGGCGGAGATCGCCGCGTACACCCGGATGCCGCTGGGCGTCGCCCGGGTGTTGGTCGCCGACATGGTGGCCGAGAGCCTGCTGACGTTACACACTGCTGCTCCCGCCGAGGGGTTCGAGGAGCGGATGGAACTGCTTGGAAGGGTGCTAAGTGGACTTCGCAGGCTATGACCCCGCTGGGGGGCGGCCGGGCCGGGGAATCGTCTCCGCGAAGATTGTCGTCGCGGGCGGCTTCGGCGTCGGTAAGACGACGCTGGTCGGCGCGATCTCCGAGATCACGCCGCTGAGGACCGAGGCGGTGATGACCGCGGCCGGTGTCGGCATCGACGACCCGTCCAAGGTGCCGGGCAAGGAGACCACCACGGTCGCCATGGACTTCGGCCGGATCACGATGGCCCAGGACCTGATCCTGTACCTGTTCGGTACGCCGGGTCAGACCCGGTTCTGGTTCATGTGGGACGAGATCATCCGGGGTGCGGTGGGCGCCGCCGTGCTGGTGGACACCCGCCGGATCACCGACGCGTTCGCCCCGCTGGACTACTTCGAGAACCGCAATCTGCCGTACGTGGTGGCGCTGAACCGGTTCGACGGTGCTCCCGAGTACGAGGCGGAGGAGGTCCGCGAAGCGCTGGCCATCTCGCCGCAGGTGCCGCTGGTGATGACCGACGCCCGGCACCGGGATTCGGTCAAGCAGGTGCTGGTGACGGTGGTCGAGCACGCCATGCTCCGGCTCCAGGCCGAGCACGGCCGGGGTTTCCCCACGCCCGTCGGCTGATCCCGTCGCGGTCGGCCGGTCCGCACCGGCCGACCGCGACGCGTCAGTCCACCCGGAGCCGGTAGCCGCGCTTGACCACGGTCTGCACCACGCGCGGGGCGCGCAGGCCGGCCCGGAGGCGGGCGACGGCCATCTCCACCGCGTGCTCGTCCGCGCCGCGGGGCAGCGTGCGCAGCAGGGCGGTCCGCGACAGAACCCGGCCGGGGGACTGGGCCAGCGCCCGCAGCACCGCCATCGGCGCGGGAGCGAGCGGTCGCAGTTCGCCGTCGATCACCGCGGCGTGACCGCGCAGGGTGAGCAGATGCCCGGCGGCCTTGAACGTCATGGTCCGGCGGGGCAACTCGTCGACGATGGTCCGTACGAGCGCCCCCAGCCGGGCCCGACCCGGGGCGCTGACCGGTATCCCGTGCCGCAGCAGCGGTTCGGCGGTGACCGCGCCCACGCAACTGGCGAGCACGTCGGTGCGGAACGCGGACAGCACCGCCTCGCTGCGGTCCCAGGCGGCGCGCAGCAGGGCCTCGGCCGCCGGCGCCGAGGTGAACGTCACCGCGTCGACCAGCCGGCCGGCGATCAGGTCGATGAGTCGGTGCAACGGTGCCGGGTCGGTCGGCGGTGCCCACCGGTAGACCGGTACCTCGATGACCGTCGCGCCGGCCGCCTCCAGTGCGAGCGTGCACTCCGGTTGCCGTTCGCCGTGCAGCTGCATGGCGATGACCTGCCCGGCCACGCCGCGCCGACGCAGGTGGTCGACCACCTCGTCGCAGCTCTCCGAGGCGGGCGACCACTGGTCGTGCAGTCCCGCCGCTCGGATCGCGCCGCGTGCCTTGGGTCCTCGGGCCACCACGTACGACCCGGCCAGCACCGAACGCAGCGGCTCGGCGAGCCCCCAGCCCTCGGCCGCTTCCAGCCACCCGCGCATGCCGATGCCGGTGTTGGCCATCAGGATGTCCGGCGGTTGGTCCAGGCAGGCGCGGGTCGCCTCGCGCAGTTCGGTGTCGTCGGACAGCGGCACGATCCGCAGTGCCGGGGCGAGCACCACCCGGGCACCCCGCCGCTCCAGCAGCGCGGCCAGCTCGTCGCGCCGCCGGTCGGCAGTCACCCCGATGGTGAAGCCGGCCAGTTCTTCCCGCATCAACCCTCCCGTCGCAGCCGCACTTCGACCAGCCCGTCGCGGCAACGCGCGTCGTGTCGGGCCACGGCGACGCCGGGCAGGTCGAGGCACCGCCCGGTGTGCAGGTCGTACACCTGCTTGTGCAGCGGCGAGGCGACGGTCGGCACCCCGCCGCGGCTGCCCACGATGCCCCGGGACAACACGTAGGCGCCGGAGACGGGATCGCGGTTGTCGATCGCGAACAGCCCGTCCGCGGTGCGGAAGAGAGCGACCTGCACGCCGTCGACCAGGGCGGCGACCCCCCGATCGGGTTCGAGCCGGTCGAGGGGGCAGATCGTGGTCCAGTCCAGTGTGGTGGTGGAGTTCATCGCCGTACCTCCGGTAGGCCCAGTGCGACCGGCTGCCGGTCCCGCACCGGCACCGGCTGGCCGCGTTCCAGCGCGAAGGTGATCGACGGGTCGGGCACGTCGGGTGCGTTGACGAACGAGGTGTAGCGGCGCAGCCGGTCCGGGTCGTCGAGCACGTCGCGCCACTCGTCGGAGTACGACGACACGTGCCGGGCCATCGCCGCGTCGAGGTCGGCGCAGAGGCCCAGCGAGTCGTCCACGATCACGGCGCGCAGGTGGTCCAGGCCGCCGTCCATCGCCTCGATCCAGCCGGCGGTGCGTTGCAGCCGGTCGGCGGTACGGATGTAATACATCAAAAATCTATCGATTAGTCGAATCAGCACTTCTGTCGACAAATCAGTGGCGAACAGGTCGGCGTGCCGGGGCCGGAAGCCGCCGTTGCCACCGACGTACAGGTTCCAGCCGGTCTCCGTGGCGATGATGCCGAAGTCCTTGCTGCGGGCCTCGGCGCACTCCCGGGCACACCCCGACACCGCCGACTTGATTTTGTGGGGAGCGCGCAGCCCCCGGTAGCGCAGTTCCAGCGCCACCGCCAACCCCACCGAGTCCTGTACGCCGTAGCGGCACCAGGTCTCGCCGACGCAGGACTTCACCGTGCGCAGCGCCTTGCCGTACGCGTGACCGGACTCGAACCCGGCGTCCACCAGTCGTCGCCAGATCAGCGGCAACTGCTCCACCCGTGCCCCGAACAGGTCGATCCGCTGCCCACCGGTGATCTTCGTGTAGAGCTGGAAGTCCCGGGCGACCTCACCGATCACGATCAGCTTCTCCGGGGTGATCTCGCCACCCGGGATCCGGGGCACCACCGAGTAGCTGCCGTCGCGTTGCAGGTTGGCCAGGAAGTGGTCGTTGGTGTCCTGCAACGACGCCTGCTCCCCGTCGAGCACGTGCCCGCTGCCCAGCGAGGCGAGGATCGACGCCACCACCGGCTTGCAGATGTCGCAGCCACGGCCCCGACCGTGCTCGGCCACCAGTCGGGAGAAGGTGCGGATGCCGCGCACCTGGACGATCTCGAACAGCTCCCGCCGGCTCACGTCGAAGTGCTCGCACAGGGCCGTGGACTGCGCCACCCCCGCCGCGTCCAGCAGCTGCTTGAGCATCGGCACGCAGGAGCCGCAGCTGGTGCCGGCCCTGGTGCACGCCTTCAACGCCGGCACGTCCGCGCAGCCGTCGGCGATGGCGGCGTCCACGTCGCCACGGGTGACCGCGTTGCAGGAGCAGACCTGCGCGGTGGCGGGCAACGCGCCCGCGTCCGCGCCGCCGCCGTCGGGGGCGAGCAGTGCCAGCGGCGCGGCCGGCAGCGGGCCGCCCACACTGGCCCGCAACGTCGGGTACGCGCTGGCGTCGCCGACCAGCACCCCGCCGAGCAGCGTGTGCGCGTCGTCGGAGAGGACCAGCTTCGCGTACGCCCGGGTCGCCGGATCGGTGAACGTGACGTCCAGGCAGCCCGGCGTGGTGCCGTGCGCGTCGCCGAACGAGGCCACGTCGACGCCGAGCAGCTTCAGCTTGGTGGCGGTGTCCGCTCCCGGGAACGTCGCCGCGCCGCCGACCAACCGGTCGGCCACCACCTCGGCCGTCGCGTAGCCCGGCGCGACCAGGCCGTGGCAGGTGCCGTCGACCGCCGCGCACTCGCCGACCGCCCAGATCCGTTCGTCGGCGGTGCGGCACGTCCCGTCGACCAGCACCCCACCGCGCGGCCCCGTCGGCAGACCGGCGGTACGGGCCAGCTCGTCGCGCGGTCGGATGCCGGCGGCCACCACCACCAGCTCGGCGTCGACCGCGCTGCCGTCGGAGAGTTCCAGGGCGGCGACCGCACCGTCCGGGCCGGGACGGATCGCGGTGGTGGCAACCCCGAGGTGGGTACGCACACCCAGCTCCTCGACGTAGCGCCGCAGCATCGCGCCGCCGGCCTGGTCCACCTGCACCGGCATCAACCGGGGCGCGAACTCGACCACGTCGGTGCTCAGGCCCAGCAGCCGCAGGGCGTTCGCCGCCTCCAGCCCGAGCAGCCCGCCGCCGATCACCGCGCCGACCCGGCGGCCGTCCGCGTACGCCCGGATCGCCGCCAGGTCGTCCAGGGTCCGGTAGACGAAGACCCCGGGCAGCTCCGCGCCGGGCACCGGTGGCACGAACGCGTACGAACCGGTGGCCAGTACCAGCGCGTCGTAGTGGTACTCGCCGACGGCGGTGGTCACCACCCGCCGGTCCCGGTCGATGGCGGTGGCCGGCTCGCCGAGACGCACCCGCACCCCGTCGTGCGGGGTGTGCAGGTTCAGGTCGCTCTCGCTCACCCCGTCGAAGAACGCCGACAGCCGCACCCGGTCGTACGCCGCACGGGACTCCTCGCCGAGCACGGTCACCCGCCAGCGTCCCTGCGGATCCCGGGCGCGCAGCGCGTCGACGAAACGCTGCCCGACCATCCCGTTGCCGATGACCACCAGGTCGCCGCTCATCGCGTCACCTCCACCGATTCCGCCTCGGACAACCAGTCGACGATGCCGCCCACCGCGTCCCGGCAGCCGCCGCATCCGGTGCCGGCCCGGGTCACCGCGACCACCGCGTCGGCCGTCCGGGCACCGGAGCGCCAACAGCGCACCAGCGCGCCCTTGGTCACCGTGTTGCACTGACAGACGATGGCCGCGTCCGGCATCAGCGCCGGTGACGCGGCCGGTGCCGCGCCGGTCGCGCCGAGCGCTCGGCCCAGCAGCAGCGCCCGCCGGTCGGCGGGCACCGGATGGCCACGATCGAACAGTTGGATCACCGTGCCGACCGTCGGGTTGTCGCCGAGCAGGATCGCGCCGATCAGACGCTCGTCGCGGATCCGCAGCCGGGCGTACGTGCCCCGGGTCGGGTCGGCGAAGGTCAGCTCCTCGCCCGGCTCGCCGCCCACCGCGTCACCCATGGCGGCCAGGTCGATCCCGGCCGCCTTCAGTCGGGTCACCACCGGCCGGGGCCGGTAGCGGGCCAGCGGGTCGGTGCCGCTCAGCACGTCGGCGAGCACCCGGGCCTGGGCCCAGGCGGGTGCCACCAGGCCGGTGAGCGCGCCGTCGTGCTCGGCGCAGTCGCCGATCGCCGAGATGCTCCGGTCGTCGGTGCGCAGCCGGTCGTCCACCACCACACCACGTCGCACGGTCAGGCCGGCGGCCCGCGCGAGGGCGGTGTCCGGGCGTACGCCGCAGGAGAGCACCAGCAGATCGGCGCGCAGCGACCGACCGTCGGCCAGGTCGAGGCGTACACCCGTGTCGTCCGCGACCACGCCGGTCGCCGGCACGGCGAGTTGGATGGTGACGCCGAGGCCGGTGAGGGTGCCGGCGAGCACCGCGCTGGCCGCCGGGTCGAGCTGCCGTTCCATCAGGTGCCCGGTGTGGTGCACCACGGTGGTGGCCAGCCCTCGGGTGGCGAGCCCTCGGGCGGCCTCCAGGCCGAGCAGCCCGCCGCCGAGCACGAGCGCGCTGCGCGCGCCGTGGGCCGCCGCGATGATCCGCCGGCAGTCGTCCAGGGTCCGGAACGACACCACCCGCGGCGGGAGGTCGGCCGGGTCGAGGCCGGGTAGCGGCGGCACCACCGCCCGGGCGCCGGTGGCCAGCACCAGGTGGTCGTATCCGATCCGTTCGCCGTCGGCGGTGCGGACCTCCCGGGCGGAGCGGTCCACCGTCGTCACCGGTACGCCGGTGCGCCTGTCGATGCCGTGCCCGGCGGCCTCGGTCAGCTCCACGTCCGGCTCGCCGATCCGGCCCGCCAGCAGGGTGGAGAGCATGATCCGGTTGTACGCGCGGTGCGGCTCGGCCCCGAGGACGGTGACCTTCCGGTCGCCTTCGCGGGCGTGCAGTTCACCGGCGAGGCGGGCGCCCGCCATCCCGTTGCCGACGATCACCACCCGGGTCGTCATGCCTTCTCCACCCGTACCGCGCAGATCTTGAATTCGGGCATCCCGGAGATCGGGTCCACCGCGTCGTTGGTCACCGAGTTGGCCCGGCCGGCCCCGGCCCAGTGGAACGGCGCGAAGACGGTGTCCGGTCGGATGCCCGCGCTGAGGCGGGCCGGAGCGCGCAGTTCACCCCGGCGGGACGTGACCAGCACCGGGTCGCCGTCGTCGATGCCCAGCCGGACGGCCAGGTCGGGGTGCAGCTCGACGAACGCCTCGGGTGCGGCGCGGCGCAGCGCGGCAACGCGGCGGGTCTGGGTGCCGGACTGGTACTGGGCCAGCACCCGGCCGGTGGTGAAGTGCAGCGGGTACGTGTCGCAGACCTCCTCGGCGGCCGGCCGGTGGTCGACGGGGTGGAACCGGGCCCGGCCGTCCGGGGTGGCGAAGCGGTCGGCGAAGAGTCGGGGTGTGTCCGGCCCGTCCTCGCTGGGGCAGGGCCAGTGGACGCCGTCGGCGGCGTCGATCCGCGCCCAGGTGATGCCGGCGTAGTCGGCGGTGCCGCCGGCGGACGCGCGGCGCAGCTCGGCGAAGACGGCGGCGGGGTCGGTCGGGAACCGGGCCGCCGCGTTGGTGGCCGCCGCCTGTTCGGGGGCCAGCCTCGCCGCGAGGTCGGCGATGATGGCCAGGTCGGTCCGGACGCCGGGCGGCGGCGGGCGCAGCGCACGCCGGCGCAGCACCCGACCCTCCAGATTGGTCATCGTGCCGTCCTCCTCGGCCCACTGCGCGGTGGGCAGCACCACGTCGGCCAGCGCCGCCGTCTCGGACAGCAGCAGGTCGGCGACGACCAGCAGATCGAGGTCGCGCAGCCGGCGCTCGATGCGGGCCGCCCGGGGCGCGGAGACCACCGGGTTCGAGCCGAACACCAGCAACGCGCGCGGGCCGTCGGGCGTGCCGAGCGAATCGAGCAGCTGGTACGCCGGCACACCCGGGCCCGGCAGCTCGTCGGCGGGCACGCCCCAGACCCCGGCCACGTGCTCCCGGGCCACCGGATCGTCGATCTTCCGGTAGCCGGGGAGCTGGTCGGCCTTCTGCCCGTGCTCCCGCCCGCCCTGGCCGTTGCCCTGGCCGGTGAGGCAGCCGTACCCCGAGCCGTCGCGGCCGGGCAGGCCGAGGGCGAGAGCCAGATTGACGTACGCGGTGACCGTGTCGACGCCCTTGGCGTGCTGCTCGGCGCCGCGCGCGGTCAGGATGATCACCCGTCCGCCGGTGCCCAACGCGCGGGCGGTCGCCTCCAGGTCGGCGACCGGCACCCCGGAGAGCTGCTCCGCGCGGGCCGGCCACCAGGCGGCGACGCTGCGGCGGACCGCCTCGAAACCGGTGGTCCGCTCGGCCACGTACGCCTGGTCGACCCAGCCCTCGGTGAGCGCGATGTGCAGCAGCGCGTTGGCCACCGCGAGGTCGGTGCCGGGCAGCGGTTGCAGGTGCAGGTCGGCCTGGCGGGCGGTGGCGGTGAGGCGGGGGTCGACGACGATCAGCCGGCCGCCGGCGCGGCGTTGCTCGGTGAGCCAGCGCACCAGCGGCGGCATGGTCTCCGCCGGATTGGCGCCGACCAGCAGCAGCGTGTCGGCCCGGCCCAGGTCGGCGAGCGGGAACGGCAGCCCCCGGTCGACGCCGAAGGCGCGCATCCCGGCGGCGGCCGCCGAGGACATGCAGAACCGTCCGTTGTAGTCGATGTGCCGGGTGCGCAGCCCGATCCGGGCGAACTTCCCCAGGGCGTACGCCTTCTCGTTGGTCAGGCCACCGCCGCCGAAGACGGCGACCGCGTCCCGGCCGGCGTCGTCCTGCACGGTGCGGATGCCCGCGACGATCCGGTCCAGTGCGGCGTCCCAGCTCGCCGGGCGCAGCTCGCCGGTGGCCGGGTCGCGCAGCAGGGGAGTGGTCAGCCGGTCCGGGTGGTCGAGCAGGTCGGCGGCGGTCCAGCCCTTCTGGCACAGCCCACCGCGGTTGGTGGGGAACTGGCGGGGGTGCACGGTCACCCCGTCACCGTCCGCGCGCAGGGTCATGCCGCACTGAAGGGCGCAGTACGGGCAGTGCGTCGCCACCTCCCGGGGCGCCAGCCCCGGCCGAGTGGCCGACCATGCACCGTCTGTCATGTCGGCAAAGCGTGCCGCCGGGCGGTTTCCGGTCCGGGTCCCTTCTGTTTCGGTCCTGTCAAGTGGGGCTCACACCGCACCGTGGTTCGGCGACGAACGGATGGTCGCCGGTGGTCAGCGCACGTCGGCGCGGCGTGGTCGGCGGGTCACTGACAGCCACCCAGGAAACGGGCGTGGAGTGCTCGCGGGTCAGGACGAACGCCCAGGGAGTACAGATCGTCAACCGCGTCTTGCATGTTCGCTGCCAGATAGAACGCCAGGGCGATCGAATGGCCGTAGAACTCGGCGGCGAGGTCAAGCTGAGCCGGCGCGCACGGCCAGGGAGCAGCGCAGTTACGGCAGCGCCACGCCGGGCGCATCGGATGGTGCGGACGTGGGCGGCGGGTCATCCGACCCGCACCGGACCGCGCTTGACGGGAGCGCGGGTGGTAGGGCGACGGGCCGCCGGGGCGGGCGTCTCCGGCCAGATCAGGCCGGCGGGCATCACGAACAGGGACCGGCGTGCGACCGCATCCCCATTCGCGGCCAGCTCGTAACCGTCGACCCACAGCCACCCGTCGTACGTCGGCCAGTCGAGAACGCGAATCACGCGGACGAAGATCGGGCGCATGAACTGCACGCTCGCGGCGCGGGTCAGGTGCACGACCTCACCCGGGTGCGGCTTCCGCGGTCTGGGCTTCGGCTCGGGTCTCCGATCGGGTGGCGTGTCCGGCACGGTGTCCCCCTGGCCGTCACGTCGGGAAGAAGCCGCCCCCATGAATGCTCGCCCGCGGAGATCTTGGACAGTTTCCGTTCTCTCCTAACGGAAACTGTCCAAGATCTGGGCAGCTCAAGGGCGACCTCGGTACGAACGCGTCCGCCGGTCCAGTGGTCCCTACCGGCCGCGCCGTCCGATCCCAGGTTGCTTTCAGTGATGGGACAAGAACACCCCGTAGCCATATGGTCACGAGACATTCCGCGCATCCGATGGGGGAAGTCGTGAACGATGCGCTACGCGCAGCACTAGCCGAGACGGGACGCTCGATCGAGTCCCTGGCAGGGTTGGTCGGGGTCGATCGGAAGACGGTCGCGCGTTGGCTGAACCACGACCACATTCCCCACCCTCGACACCGTGAGGCGGCGGCGAGTGCGCTCCGACGGCCCATAGGGGACATCTGGCCGGACACCTCAAGACGCCGCGAGCCAATGCGGACGAGCCACCATGCGTGAGCAGGTGCAGGCTCTCATCACCGCGTGCGGGCCCGGCACGTCCGCGTGCACATCGTCCCCTCTGCCGTCGGCGCGTACGCTGGCCTGAACGGTCCCTTCGTCATCGCTGTGGGGCCCGAGCATCGGATAGCCGGCTATCTCGACAATCAGCTCCAGGGCCACGTCGTTACCGGTGCCGAGGCCATAGCGGCGATACTGGCGGCGTGGGAGAACGTACGCGGTGAGGTGCTGTCCTACTGGCAATCCGTCGATCTACTTACGGGGACGGCGAAGACATGGAACTGGCCGGCGCGCAGTGGCGTAAGAGCACCCGCAGCAGCGGCAATGGCGGCGACTGCGTCGAGGTTGCGGACAACCTGCCTGGCATCGTTGGCGTGCGGGACTCGAAGGACACGGCAGGGCCGGAACTGGTCTTCGGGCCAGCGGCCTGGCGGGCGTTTGTTGCTATGGCGAAGGCGCACGACCCAGCCTGACCAGCATGACGCGGACGGCCCCCGGCTCCTGAAACCAGGAAAGCGCCGGGGGCCTTCGCGTGTCCGGGGTCACCACCCGCAGGTAGCGCAAGCGCGGCCACGCTCCCCATGTCGACCGTTCGTGACGGTCCCGGCTTCGCTGCAGCGGGATCCGCGGTGACGTCGCGGGCGGCATGAGTTGGTCGCCTTCTGGAGCTGGATCGCTGACGACATCAGCGTCGTCCAGTGCTTATGATGTGGGAAATGTGTCTCAAATTCCGGGAGGGTGCGATGAGCGTGACGGACGTGTTCGACGCGGTGGCCGGCACGTACGACGAGGAGCGACGCCGGCTGATTCCTTGTTTCGACGCCTTCTACGGCACTGCCGTCCAGGTGGCCGCGCCGCCACTGCGCGCCGCGCTGGCCGCCGGTCGTACGCCGGAGGTGTTGGATCTGGGCGCGGGCACCGGGCTGCTCTCGCTGCTGCTCGCCGCCGCCGTGCCCGGGGTGCGGTTGACCCTGGTGGACGGGGCGCCGGCCATGCTCGCCCGCGCCACCGAGCAGTTGCGCGGCCGGGGCGTGCCGCACCGGACCGTCCGGGCCGACCTGTCCGACGAGCTGCCGCCCGGCCGGTACGACGCGGTGGTCAGCGCGCTGGCGATCCACCACCTGGACGACGACGGCAAGCGGGCGCTCTACCGACGGGCCGCGGCCGCGCTGGCACCGGGTGGCGTGTTCGTCAACGCCGAGCAGGTGGCCGGCCCCACCCCTTTCCTGGACCGGCGCTACGACGAGGTGTGGCTGGCGCGGATCACCGAGCTGGGCGCGTCCCCCGACGAGATCGCGGGTTCCCAGGCGCGGATGCGGCACGACCGTCCCGCCACCGTGGCCGACCAGTGCCGCTGGCTCACCGAGGCCGGCCTGGTCGACGTCGACTGCTACTTCAAGGAGTGGCGCTTCGCGGTGTTCGGCGGACAGGCCCGGTGAGAAGCGGCGGAATGTGCCTTTCGTCGGCGGGGGACGAGTCGGTGAGCGCGTGGATGACTGACGGTCATACCGCTGGGTAGTCTGCTCGACATGACTGCCAAGGTGACTCTGTCGTTCACCGACGAGACGATCGAGGAGGCGCGGCGGTTCGCCAAGCGCGAGGGGCTGTCGCTCTCCGCGTGGATGGATCAGGCCGCCCGGGAGAAGGCGCTGCGCGAGGTGTTCACCGCGCACGCCGCCGCCGTGGGCCGCGCCAACCTCGACCTGGAGTCCGCCGCCCTCGCCGACGCCCGCGAGGTGGGCATGGTCAACGACCTGCTCTCCGGCGGCCGGCCGCGTGCTGCGTAGGGGTGAGGTCTGGCGCATCGAGGGCGCCCGGGAACGCCTCGGTCTCGTGATCAGCTCGGACGTCTACAACTCCACCGACGTACCCATCGTGATCGTGGTCGAGGTCGTCGAGGAGTCGCTGCTGCGCGACTCCCCGCTCGCCGTGTCGATGGGCCGGTACGTGGTGATGCCCGACCGCATCTCCTCGCCGATGAAGAAGTGGTTCACCGACTGCGTGGACGTCGCCGACACCGACACCATGCTCCGGGTGGGCCGCGCGCTGCGCATCCTCCAGCAACTCTGACGCCGACCTCACCACCGCCGCCCGCCCGTGGTGCGCTCCCCGTTTCCCGTCCGACCCGCGACGGGCACTGCCAGGTAACCCCGCGTTCCTAGCGTTTCCCCTCGTCACATCGACGAGGAGGAGCCGCCGTGAGCACGCTCACCAGCACCGCAGTCACCGCCGGACCGCCTGCCGTCACCGGCCGTCCGCGCGCCCTCGACGACTGGCGTCCCGAGGACCCCGACTTCTGGCGGACGACCGGTGCGCCCATCGCCCGGCGCAACCTCTGGGTGTCGATCTTCGCCGAGCACGTCGGGTTTTCGGTGTGGAGCCTCTGGTCGGTGACCGTGCTCTTCCTCGGCCCCGCGTACGGCATCGACCCGGCCGGCAAGTTCCTGCTCACCGCCGTGCCGGCCGCACTGGGCGCGGTGCTGCGACTGCCGTACACGCTGGCCGTGGCCCGCTTCGGCGGGCGGCGCTGGACGATCATCAGCGCGCTGCTGCTGCTCGTGCCCACGGTGCCGATGACGGTGCTGCTGGAACCCGGGGTGTCCTACTCCACGCTGATGGTGCTCGCGTGCCTCACCGGGGTCGGCGGCGGCAACTTCGCCTCCTCGATGGCGAACATCAACCTGTTCTATCCGTCCCGGCTCAAGGGCCGCGCCCTCGGCCTCAACGCCGGCGGCGGCAACCTGGGCGTACCCGCGGTGCAACTGGTCGGGCTGGCGGTGCTCGCCACCGCCGGTGCCGCGTACCCCCGGCTGGTCCCGGCCGTCTACCTGCCGCTCATCGTGCTGGCCGCGCTGGCGGCGGCCCGCTGGTTGGACACGGTCCCCGGGGCGCGCAACGAGCCGGGCGCGCTGCGCGAGACCGCCCGCGATCCGCACACCTGGGTCATGTCGCTGCTCTACATCGGCACCTTCGGCTCGTTCATCGGGTTCGGCTTCGCGTTCGGCCAGGTGCTCCAGCTCCAGTTCGCCGAGCGCTTCCCCACCCCCGTCGACGCCGCCTGGTTGACCTTCCTGGGTCCGCTGGTGGGTTCGCTGATCCGGCCGCTGGGCGGGCACCTCGCCGACCGGCTCGGCGGCGCCCGGGTGACCTTCTGGAACTTCGTGGCGATGGCGGCCGGCGCCGCCGTCGTCCTGTACGCGGGCCGGGAGCGCTCGTTCGGGCTCTACCTGACCGGTTTCCTGGCCCTCTTCGTCTTCTCCGGCGTCGGCAACGGCTCCACGTACAAGATGATCCCGGCGATCTTCCGGGCCCGGGCGGCGGACGCGGTGGCCACCGGCCGGCGCGACCCGGAGGCCGCCGCACGGTGGGCGCGGCGGATGACCGGAGCGTTGATCGGCATCGCCGGTGCGGTGGGGGCCTCCGGCGGGGTGCTGGTCAACATCGCCTTCCGCCAGTCGTTCCTCGGCTCGGGCAACGCCGACGCCGCCTACCTGGCGTTCATCGGCTGGTACGCGCTGTGCTTCGTGGCCACCTGGGTCGTCTACCGTCGTCCGAGGGCCGGACGGCTCGCCGGAGTGTGAGCTGGGCCATGCCCGGCGCGTCGGCGTGCGAGGCCGGACCCCCGTTTTGACCTGCCGATGGGGCGCCGGGTATCGTTGCCTGCTGTTGTACGACATCCAGAGGCGTGCCCCATCAGGTACGCTTGGTCGTTCGTGCGCGCTGGTCCGGCCTGCAAGATCTGGTCACCTCGGCGCGCGACCCCAGACCGACGACGAGACAAGGTAGACCTGTGCGTACGTACAGCCCGAAGCCGGGTGAGATCGAGCGTCAGTGGCACGTCATCGACGCCTCTGATGTCGTGCTGGGCCGCCTGGCCACCCACGCCGCCACGTTGCTGCGTGGTAAGCACAAGCCGACTTTCGCGCCGCACGTCGACACGGGCGACTTCGTCGTCATCGTGAACGCGGGCAAGGTTGCGCTGACCGGCAACAAGCGCCAGACCAAGGTCGCTTACCGCCACTCGGGTTACCCGGGTGGTCTCAAGCAGGTCGGCTACGACGAGCTGCTGACCAAGCGCCCCGAGCGGGCCATCGAGCTGGCTGTGAAGGGGATGCTCCCGCACAACAAGCTCGGCCGTCAGCTGATCAAGAAGCTGAAGGTCTACGCCGGTGCCGAGCACCCGCACCTCGCGCAGCAGCCGGTGCCGTTCGAGATCAAGCAGATCGCGCAGTGAGCGCGGGCGAAGGAAGCAGCATGACCGACATCACCACCGAGACCGAGGTTGCCCCTGAGGCCACCGAAGCGCCGGCGCCCGTCGCCCGCGCGCCGCGTGGTGACCGCCCGATCCAGACCGTGGGTCGGCGCAAGGAGGCAATCGTCCGGGTCCGTATCGTTCCGGGCACCGGCAAGATCACCTGCAACGGCCGCGACCTCGAGGCCTACTTCCCGAGCAAGGTGCACCAGCAGCTCATCAAGGACCCGCTGGTCACTGCCGAGAAGCCCGAGGCGTTCGACGTCATCGCCAACCTGCGTGGCGGCGGCACCACCGGCCAGGCCGGTGCGCTGCGGCTGGCCATCGCCCGTGCGCTGATCGTCAACGAGCCGGACGACCGCCCGGCCCTCAAGAAGGCCGGCTTCCTCACCCGGGACGCCCGGGTCAAGGAGAGCAAGAAGTACGGCCTCAAGAAGGCCCGTAAGGCTCCCCAGTACTCGAAGCGCTGATCTTCACCAGCGCGTTGTACTTCTGACGGACGGCCGGTCCGCCTCCCCTCGACCGGGGAGGTGGGCCGGCCGTTCCGCTTTCTCCTCATCGGCAGTGCTCATCGGAGGTTGGCGGGTATGGGTCGGTTGTTCGGCACGGACGGCGTACGCGGGCGCGCGAACGCGGATCTCACACCCGAATTGGCGCTCGCGCTCGCGGTGGCCGCCGCGCACACACTCGCCGAGACGGACCGCAGCCATCCGCCGCTGGCGGTCGTCGGCCGGGACACCCGCGCCAGCGGCGAGATGCTGGAGGCGGCCGTCGTGGCCGGCCTGACCAGCGCCGGCGCGAACGTGGTGCGGGTCGGCGTGCTGCCCACCCCGGCCGTGGCGTTCCTCACCGCCGAGGCGAAGGCCGACCTCGGGGTGATGCTGTCCGCGTCACACAACCCGATGCCGGACAACGGCATCAAGCTCTTCGCCGCCGGCGGCCACAAGCTGCCCGACGAGATCGAGATGCAGATCGAGGCGGCCGTCGAGGCGAACGCCACCACCGCGTGGGACCGGCCGATCGGCGCCGGCGTCGGCCGGGTGCACGACCTGCTCGACGGCGCCGACCACTACGTCCAGCACCTGGTCGGCACCCTGCCGCACCGGCTCGACGGGATCAAGGTCGTGGTCGACTGCGCCAACGGCGCCGCCGCCGAGGTGGCCCCCGTCGCGTACCGGGAGGCCGGCGCGGAGGTCGTGGCGATCCACGCCGAGCCCGACGGGCTGAACATCAACGACGAGTGCGGCTCCAACCACATCGAGGCGCTGCGCGAGGCCGTGGTGCAGCACGGCGCCCACCTGGGCATCGCCCACGACGGTGACGCCGACCGCTGCGTGGCGGTCACCGCCGACGGCGACGAGGTGGACGGCGACCAGGTCATGGCGATCCTCGCGCTGGCCATGCGCGACGCCGGCACGCTCACCCAGGACACCCTGGTCGCGACCGTGATGAGCAACCTCGGCCTGCGACTGGCCATGTCCGCACAGGGCATCCGGCTGATCGAGACGAAGGTCGGCGACCGGTACGTGCTGGAGGAGCTGCGGGCGTCCGGGCTGGCGCTCGGCGGCGAGCAGAGCGGCCACATCGTCATGCCCGCCCACGCCACCACCGGCGACGGGGTGCTCACCGGGCTGCACCTGATGGCCCGGATGGCGGCCACCGGCCAGTCCCTCGCCGAACTGGCATCCGTGGTCACCAAGCTGCCCCAGGTGCTGATCAACGTGCCGGTGGGGGACCGCACCGTCGGTGCCGCCGCGCCGGCCGTCCGCGCCGAGGTCGAGCGGGCCGAGGCCGAGCTGGGCGAGACCGGGCGGGTGCTGCTGCGGCCCTCGGGCACCGAGCCGCTGGTCCGGGTGATGGTCGAGGCGGCCACCGAGGCGACCGCCCGCGCGGTCGCCGAGCGGATCGCCGCGCTGGTCCGCACCGCCAGCCCCACCGCGTCCTGACGGTTCACGCTGTGGAGCCGAGGTCGTGGACCGACTCAGCTCCACAGCGTCAGGGCCGGGATCAGCCGGCCGGGGTCAGGGCACGCAACCGGGTGACCGCCTCGGCGAGCACCTCCGGGCGCTTGCAGAAGGCGAACCGGACCAGCCGCCGGCCCGCGTCGACGTCGTCGTAGAAGACCTGGGTGGGCACCGCCACCACCCCGCACCGCTCCGGCAGGGAGCGGCAGAACTCCACCCCGTCCGTGCCGCCGAGGGCCGTGATGTCGGCGGTGACGAAGTACGTCCCCTCCGGGGCGAGCACGTCGAAGCCGGCGTCGGTGAGACCGCCGACGAGCTGGTCGCGGCGCTGCTGGAGCCCGTCGCGGAAGCCGAGGTAGTAGTCGTCCGGCAGCGCCAGCGCCACGGCGACCGCCGGTTGCAGCGGTCCGGCGTTGACGAAGGTCAGGAACTGCTTCACCCGCAGCACCGCCGACACCAGCGCCGCCGGGCCGCTCGCCCAACCGACCTTCCACCCGGTGCAGGAGAACGTCTTGCCGGCCGAGGAGATGCGCAGCGTCCGCTCCCGCATCCCGGGCAGACTGGCCAACGACACGTGCGGGCTCGCCGCGTCGGTGAAGACCAGATGCTCGTACACCTCGTCGGTGACCGCGTACGCGCCGAACTCCTGGCACAACTCGGCGACCAGCGTCAGCTCGGCCGGGGTGAACACCTTGCCGGTCGGGTTGTGCGGTGAGTTGAGCAGCACCAGCCGGGTGCGTGGCCCGAACGCCGCGCGCAACGCCGCCGGGTCGAAGGCGTACCGGCCGTTGGCCGCGGGGCGCAGCGTCACCGGCCGCCGGACCGCGCCGGCCAGCGCGATCGAGGCGGCGTACGAGTCGTAGTACGGCTCGAAGCAGACCACCTCGTCGCCCGGCTCGCAGAGGGCGAGGATGCTCGCCGCGACGGCCTCGGTCGCGCCTGCCGTGATCACGATCTCGCCGTCCGGGTCGTACGCCAGGTCGTGGAACCGCCGCTGGTGGGCCGCGACCGCCGCGCGGAGAGCGGGGATCCCCGGGCCTGGCGGGTACTGGTTGTGGCCGCCGCGCAGCGCTTCGGCCGCCGCGGCCAGCATCTCCGGAGGGCCGTCCGTGTCGGGGAAGCCCTGGCCCAGGTTGACCGCGCCGGTGCGCACGGCGAGGGCGGACATCTCGGCGAAGATCGTCGTGCCGAACGGCCGCATCCGGGCCACCAGCGGGTCGACATCGGTGCTCGTCGTCACCTGCGCCAGCCTACGGGCACCCGCCGGTCGAACCCCAGCCTCACCGCCGCGTGCTTGGTCGACGGAGCCGCGCCCGGCTGCGCTCGGCCTCATCCGACCTCGCAGGTCGTCCGCCAGTACCCCCGCGTCTTGTCGACGATCGGCTTGCCGGCGTCGGTGCCGGTGACCGTGACCGTGCAGTCGATCGGCCCGTGATAGTCGATGTCCGGCCAGGTGGCCTCCACCATGACCCGGCTCTGGCCGTCGGTCCGGATGGTGGTGCGCCAGGGCAGCTTCGCGGCGTCGACGTGGATGAGGTCGCTCTCGGCGTCGTAGTAGGCGATGTCCGCCGTACCCGAACCGGTGACCTCGTAGACCACCGTCACCGGTGCCGGCCCCGACGTCGGTCGGGTGATCGGCTTCTTGGTCGGGATGGGTGCCGCGGTCGTCGGCCCGGCGGTGCCCGGCTCGGCGCTGGGGGCGGTCCAGCCGTCGTCGGGGACGGGGTACGGCTCTCCGGCGACCGGATCCGGGCTGGACGCTTCGAGCAGCAGGCCGGCCCCGCAGACGCAGCCGCAGACGATCAACACCAGCGTCACGACGACCGCGATCACGATCCCGACGACCCGACCGGTGCCGGCGGGGGCGCCGCCGGCCGGTGGGTACCCGGGATGGGCGTAGGGCGGTGGAAAGCCGGGCGGCGGCCACCCGGCTGCTGGTGGCCAGCCCGCCGGCGGTGCCTGGCCGACGGGTACCGGCCAGCCTGCGGGTGTCGGCTCGCCGGGTGGCGGTGGACCCTGGGCTTCGGGTGGGGGTGGCATCCACGGGGTCGCCGACGGCTCCGCCGACCAGGACGTCGCGGGCGGATGGGGCGTCCACTGGTGGGCCGGTGGGGTCGGCGCCCA
>NZ_WBKR01000007.1 GCF_008868155.1 Micromonospora sp. ALFpr18c | reverse complement strand
GCCTGCGGGGGCGGAGGGCTCGGCGGTGGCCCGTGGGTACGCCGGTTCGTCGTCGTCGGCGCGTTCGGCGCGGCCCCGGCGGGGGGTGGCGTCCTCCGGACCGGGCACGCGGCCCCGGCCGGTCGCGACGTCGGCGGGCGCGGACCCCCGGCTGCGGGCTACCGGAACGTCGGTCGGCACCGGTGCCCGGTTGCGGGCGGCCGGTGCGTCGTCGACGGGCTCGGCGGCCGGCACCCGGGCCCGGCCGGCGCCGGCGGGGTCGACGGCGGGTGCGGCACCGGCGAGCGCGGCACCACTGGCGTCCAGGCGGCGTCGGACCGCGGCGATCCCCTCCTGTGCCCGCTGCGCCTGATCGAGTGCCTGGTTACCGCGCTGCGCGGCGGCCACGATTTCGGTACGCAGCTCCCGGCGCAGCTCCTCGATCTCGTTCAGCAGCTCGTCGGCCCGGGCCGCGTCATGGTCTGGCCGCAACGCGATGGACAGGCCGATCAGCACGACCGCCACGATGGCGAGCACCGCCGCGAAGCGCAGCGGGGTGCTGCCGTCGGCGACCAACAGGATCAGCGCCGCCACCGGGGCGAGCGCCACACCCGCCCAGAAGAGCAGGGTCAGCAGTCGCGGTTGACGCCGGGCGTCGGGGGTGACCGGGGCTGGCATGGCTGTGCAGCCTACCGAGGATCCTGACCAGAGGGAACGGGTGCCCGTCACGCGTGGACGCCCCCACCCGAGGTGCGGGCGGGGGCGTCGTCAGCGCGTGTGCGGCGGGCTCAGCTGGTGGCGAACGCGCCGTCCGAGGAGAAGATCAGACCCACGCTGATCGAACCGTCACGCAGACCGCTCTTGGTCAGCGGCCCGCCCTGGTCCAGCGAGGAGAACGAGCCCACCGACAGCCCGTACGTCTTCTCCAGACCCGGCTTGCAGAACGGACGCTGCTGGCACTCTGGCGGGCCACCCAGCACCGTGGCGCTGCCGGAGCACTTCGCGGCCAGCTCGGAGAGCGTACGAACGCCGTACTTGTCGGCGAAGGCCTGCGTCACCGCGAAGGCGTTCTGGTCCTGCGCGGCGGCCGGGGTGCCGAAGGTGATGCCCACCTTGTCGCCCTCGGCCTTGAGGGCGGTCACCGTCGTGTTGATGTCGGGCGAGCTGACCGGCGGCGGGTTCGCGCCGTTGGCCTTGGTGTTGAGGAACTCGGCCATCGTCGCCGCGTACTCCGGGACGACCTGGATCTCACCCTTCTCCAACGCCGGCTCGTACAGCTCCCGGTTGCCGATCTGCTGCACCTTGACCTGGTAGCCGGCGGCGGTGAGCGTGATCCGGTACAGCTCGCCCAGGGTCTGGCTCTCGGCGAAGTTGCCGGCACCCACCACGAGGTCGCCGCCCGGCCCCTTGGCGATGCCCGCGGTGAGGTTGTTGGCGGTGGCGAACTCCTCGGCGGCCACCTTCGGGGTTTTGCGGTCGTCGTTCACGGCCTTGTTGAGCTGGATCAGCTTCGGCGTGTCGAGCGCCGCCGACACCTTGTCCAGTGCGGCGATCAGCTGCGGGTTGGCCGCCTTGCTGTTCACGGCGGGAATGACGTTGTCGGAGTTCTGCAACTTCTTGTCGTCCTGCAGGGCGATGAGCTGCTCGCCCTTGACCGGGGCGCACCCGGCGCCGGAGGCGCTCTGCTGGGGTGCGTCGGTGCCGGACGAGCCGGCGTCCCCGCATCCGGTGAGGAGTGCTGCCCCGGCGATGGCGCCGACAGCGCCGATCGCCAGACGTGTACGTGCGCGCATGTGCCCGCCTTCCGTGTCCCGGCGCGGCCCATCCCGGGCCGGCCGCGTGTCCGACGGGCGATCCTGACTTTTGGTCGCCCGCGAATATCCACCCAACATGCTCCGGAAGCGACCGACAACCTGGGATGGACTTCGTCACCTCATCGTCACCGACCGGCACGGCCGCCGGTCGGTGGTTCGCGGCGTCTCACCCGGACGGATCGGACCACCCGGGCGCGGGTCAGGCGCGGCCGGTGGCGTCCGCCGGCCGGGGCTGGCCCGTGCGCTGCCGCCCGCGCCGCAGCGGACGGGGCGTGACCAGCCGTTCGACGCCACCGAGGACCACCTCGGCCAGCAGCGCGAGCCCGGCGACCAGCACCCCACCGGCCACGATCTGACCGCCACCGCCGGCGATGCCCAGGCCGAAACCGGTCCGGATGATCTCGCCGAGGCCGCCGCCGTTGACGAACGAGGCCAGCGCGGCGGTCGCGATCACCTGCACGGCGGCGGTCCGGAAACCGGCGGCCAGGTAGGGCACCGCGAGCGGCAGCTCCACCCGCCGCAGCAGCTGCCCGCCGGACAGACCCATCCCCCGGGCGGCGTCGCGGGCCTCCGCGTCCGCCTGGCGTACGCCGGTGTACGCGTTGGCCAGCAGCGGCGGCACGGCGAACACGGCCAGCGCCACCACCACCGGCGTACGCCCGAAGCCGCTGGAGAAGACCACCGGGAGGATGGTCAGCAGTGCCAGCGTCGGAATGGCCAGGGTGGCGTTGGACACCAGCACCACCAGGCCGCCACCCCGCCCGGTGTGGCCCAGCCAGAGCCCGAGCGGCCAGGCCACCAGGCAGCCGAGCGCCACCGCCAGAGCCGAGATGGTGAGGTGCTCGCCGAGGCGGTCGAGCAGGCCGCCGGGGTTCGTCCAGTTCAGTGGGTCGTTGATCCAGACCACCGCCTGGCCGATCGGGTTCGCCGCGACGGTCACCGCACCCTCCGGGTGGTCCAGGGGGTCACCAGCCGGGCGACCAGGACGAGCAGCAGGTCGAGGACGACGGCGAGCGCCACGCACAGCACCGAGCCGGTCATGATCTCGGCCTTGTAGAGGTTGTTCTGGAAACCCGCGAAGATCAACTGCCCGAGGCCACCGTGCCCGACCAGCACCCCCACCGTGACCAGCGCCACCGTGGAGACGGTCGCCAACCGCAGCCCGGTCAGGATGCCCGGCACGGCCAGCGGCAGGTCGATCCGGAACAGCCGGCCCCACCGGCCGTAGCCCATGCCCTCGGCGGCCTCGCCGACCTCGGGCGGCACCTGGTTGAGCCCCGCCACCACGTTGCGGACGATCAGCAGCAACGCGTACAGGACCAGCCCGACCAACACGGTGGTGGTGCCGGTGCCCAGGTACGGCGCGATGAACGCGAAGAGCGCCAACGACGGGATCGTGTAGACCACCCCGCTGACCGCGAGGATCGGACCGGCGAGCGGACGGACCCAGTACGCCAGCACCGACAACGGCAGGGCGATCAGCACCGCGATCAGCACCGCGCGCCCGGTGAGGGAGGCGTGTTCGCGCACCGCGGCGAGGATCGTGTCAGAGTTGTCCCGCACGTACTGCCAGGAGAACCAGGGGTTACCCGGGTCGGCCCGGTAGCTCAGGCGGAAGGACATACGTGGACGTTACCCCGGAGAGCCCCGACGTGGCCGAATCCCCTCGCGCGGCATCGATCTCCCTGGACGGCATCCAGAAGCGCTACCCGAACGGCACCGAGGCTGTCCGGAAGCTCAGCCTGGAGGTGAAGGCCGGCGAACTGGTGGTCCTGATCGGCCCGTCCGGCTGCGGCAAGTCGACGGTGCTGCGCATGATCAATCGGCTGATCGAGCCGACCTCGGGCCGGATCATGCTCGGCGACGAGGACGTCACCGACGTCGACCCGGTGCGGCTGCGCCGCCGGATCGGCTACGTGATCCAGAACGTCGGCCTCTTTCCACACCAGACGGTCCGCGCGAACGTGGCCACCGTGCCCGGCCTGTTGCGCTGGCCCCGCAACCGGACCCGGGCGCGCGTCGACGAACTGCTCGACCTGGTCGGACTGGACCCGGCCCAGTTCGGCGGCCGCTACCCGCAGGAGTTGTCCGGCGGCCAACGGCAGCGGGTGGGGGTGGCCCGCGCGCTCGCCGCCGACCCGGTGGTGCTGCTGATGGACGAGCCGTTCTCGGCCGTCGACCCGATCGTCCGGACCCGCCTGCAGGAGGAGTTCCTCCGTCTCCAGGCCGAGGTCCGCAAGACGATCGTGCTGGTCACCCACGACCTCGACGAGGCCGTACGGCTCGGCGACCGGATCGCGGTGCTGTCCGAGGGCGGGCACCTGGAGCAGTACGACACGCCGGCCGCCCTGCTCGGCGCACCCGCCACGCCGTTCGTGCGCGAGTTCGTCGGGGCGGACCGGGGCATCCGTCGGCTGGTGGTCACCCCACTGACGCGGGAGTCACTGGAGCCGCTGACCGGTGACGCGGCGGCGGACCTGCCCACCGTGGCGCTGGACGGCTCCGCGTACGACGCGTTGGCGGTTCTGCTCACCTCCGGCCGGGACCGGCTCGTGGTGACCGACGACGGCCGGCCCATGGGGACGCTCAGCCGGCAGCGCCTGCTCGACCTCGGCCGGCCGACGGGCTGACCCGGTGCCGGCGGACGGGCTTACCGGGTGCCGGCCGGGACTGCCCGGCCGGCACCTCAGGCGCGACCGCCAAGGCTGGCCGTGCCGATGATCCAACCGGAGAGGAAGCCGTAGCCCGCCCCGGTGCTGGCCTCCCGCAGGGCGGCCAGCAGCGACGGGTCGGGTCCGAGCAGCGCCGCCAGCACGGCGGCGAGCCCGCCGGCCAGCACGTACGCGGCCCAGCCGGAGAGGAACTGGCTGACCGAGCCGGGCACCCGGGCCACCTGCGCGGCGGGCAGCAGATACAGCAGGGCCACCGCGAGGACCACCAGCGCGACGGCCCGCAGGTCGGCGGCGAACAACCCGCCGGCCTGCCCGTCCGCGTCCAGCCGCCAGGCCGGCCAGGCCAGCAGACGCAGGTAGAAGGCGCCGGCCGAATCCGGGTCGGTCTGGGCGGCGGCCCAACCGGAGTACGCCGGGCTGCCGCCGATGCCCACCAGCAGCAGTACGGCGAGAGCGCCGGTGCCGGCGGCCGTGCCGTAGCGGCCGACCGGGCCGGAGCGGTGAAAGAGCGACGTGATCCGCCCAGGCCCCGAACCGGTGGATCGGACGGACCTGGGCTGCCCCGAGCGGCTCAGTGCTTCATCAGGTAGTCGATGAAGGCGGCCCGCAGCAGCGGCGCCGACTCCTCGTAGCCGTGACCGGTCAGCTCCCGCCACAACGCGTTCGCCTCGTCGATGGTCGGGCCGATCGAGTTCGGTGCGCCGTCCAGCACCGTCGCCTCGTCCGCGTTCGGCAGGTGCCGCAGCACCGACCAGTAGAAGCCCACGTCGCGACGCTCCCGGGCGAGGGCGAACGCCCGCTCCCGCAACTCCTCGGTGGACAGCGCGTCGAGTGCCTCGAACGAGGTTCCGCCGGGGGTGGCGGCAGGTGAGTCGGTCATGCCGCCGAGCCTAACGGGCGAGATCAGCTCCGGCGCGTCGACGCGACACGGCTCACCGCTCGTCGGCGTCCCACCGGCGTGGGCTGTCCTCCCACCGCGGCTCCCGCCACGGGTCGGCCGGCTCGGGTGCGGCCGGCGTCGGCAGCGTCGGGGGCCAGTTGTCGACCGACTGCGACCGCGGCATCGTCCAGCCGGCGCTGATCGTGCCGTCGGCGACCGGCTCGGGTCGGTCGGTGGTGCCCGGCCGGGGACGCCCGAACGTCTCGACCAGACGGGTGACCAGCAGCCCGACGCCGAGCGTCGCGCCGCCGACCGCCCAGTTGCTCAGCGTCCAGCCCCGCTCCGGCGCGTACGCCTGGAAGACGGCGACCAGGCTGACCGCCAGCAGGGTGCCGAACACCCCGCCCCGGCGGCCGTACGCGCTGGTGCCGCCGAGCAGCGCCACCCCGAACGCCAGGACGGTCCAGTCCAGCCCGGTGTCGGGGGTGACCGAGCCGGAGCCGTTCGCGGCGATCAGCACGCCACCGAGCGCCGCCAGCACGGTCGAGCCGACCAGCGCGACGGCGGTGACCACGGCGGCCACCACCCCCCGCCGACGGGCCGGATCGGCGATCGGCCGGTACCGGCCGACCAGGCGACGGATCGCCCGGATCACGCCGAACAGCCCGCCGAGGACCGCCACCGCGGCGAAGCCGGCGAACAGATAGCCGGCCGTACGCCCCGGCTCGTAGTCGCCCTGCACCAGCACCGCCGCGGACCGGCGTTCGATGTACACCACCACGCCGGCCGCGCCGGCCAGGCTGGCCGCCCAGCCCGGCACGTGCAGCACCACCACGACCAGGGCGAGCGCGAGCCCACCCAGCGCGGCGACCGCGACGGCCGGGCCGACGGACGCCGCCAGGCCCCGATCGCCCTGCTCCGCGTAGTGCAGGGCGGCCGCGACCGCGACCGGCCCGACGGCCAGGTTCGGGGCGGCGGTGCGCAGACTCAGCCCGGCCGCGAGAGCGAGCAGCCCGAGCCCGACCGCGTCGACCAGCAACGTGCGCAGGTTGTCGGCGCGCAGGGCCGCCGAGTCCTCCCGCCAGAGCAGCCAACCCAGCGCGACCAGGCCGACGACCAGGAGGAACTCCCACCACACGTGCACGCCCACCCGGTCCCGGCCCGGTTCACCGTGCGTGGGGTCGTCGAAGACGTTCTCCAGTACGGCGGCGGGCACCCCGGACGAGGGCTCGGCCGACCGGTCCCGGCCCGCTTCTTCGTACCCCATCACGCCGCCTCCCAGTGGCCGGCCGTCCCCCGTCCGGCGTGCGGACGGGCCGTGGGCGGCCCTTGCTCTCCGATCGCAGGCACCGTACCCGCGCCCGGAGCCGGGCGTAACCCCATGGTCAGCGCTGGCCGGGGCGGCTCTCCCGCTGGTCGGGCTCACGTTCGTCGTCCGGGCGCTCCGGCACCCGGCAGGAGCGTTCCAGCCAGAGCGCGGCGCCGACCAGCGCCAGCGAGGCCAGCAGACCGCCACCGGCGGCCGGCCGATCGTCCGCGGCCGCCCGAGTGGACTCCACGAAGAGCCAGCCGGTCAGCCCGGCGTAGAAGCCGGCGAAGATGGCGGCAGCCAGCGCGGACGCCTTGGCCAGCACCACGAACCGGGCCACCAGCAGCGGGTTGACCGGCTCCCGGCCGGGCTTGCGCTCGATCCGGCCCCGGGTGTTGACGGCCGCGTACGCCTCCAGCACGGCCAGCGCGGCCAGCGTCACCACCGGCAGCCAGGGCAGCCGGGGAATGCCGCTGTAGTAGAGGGTGCTGATCAGCAGCCAGGCCACGGCCGCGGCGGCCAGAGCGGCCACGACCAGACTCGAGATCCGGGTGGGGCCCATCCGCGACCCGTCCGGGCCCGGCCCACCCGGTGGTGGGGACTTCGCCTGCGTCATGCCGGCCGGCTCCACTCGGTCATGCGCTCGACTCTAACGCCAACTCCGGCCGGGCACGCAGATCCAGCACGTCGCCCGCCGCCGGACCGGTGGTCAGCAGGTCGGTCAGCCAGCCGTGCCCGGGCAGCCGCCCGTACGGCTGGATGTCGATCCACGGCCGCAGCACGAACGCCCGCAGGTGCGCCCGGGGGTGCGGCAGGGTCAGCTCGGGGTCGTCGCTGAGCACCGGCTCGTCGTCGTCGCCCCAGACCGCGATGACGTCCACGTCGAGAGTGCGCGGCCCGAACCGCCGCTGCGGGTCACGGACCCGGCCGGCCGCGCGTTCCGCGGCCCGGGCCCGCTCCAGCCAGTCGCGCGGGGTCGCGGCCCCGTCCTGGGCCAGCAGCACCGCGTTCAGGTACGCGGGCTGGTCGGCGTCGCCCCACGGTGGAGTCTCGTACACCCCGGAGACCACCAGGACGGCGTCGCCGAGCGTGGCGACGGCCGTGCGCAGGTGCTCCAGACGGTCGCCCAGGTTGCTGCCGAGCGAGAGGACGGCACGGGTCATTTCGCTCGCGTCCGGGTCAGGGTGACCGCCACGTCGGTGAAGGTGTGCGGCACCGGGGCCTCCGGTTTGTGCACGGTGATCGTGGCGGTGTCCACCCGCTCGTCGGCCAGGCAGACCGCGAGCAGCCGGTCCGCCAGCGTCTCGATCAGGTTGACCGGTTCGCCGGTCACCACCGCGACCAGACGCTCGGCCAGCTCGCCATAGTGCACCGTCGCGGTGACGTCGTCGCTGGCCGCGGCCGGGGCGAGGTCCAGCTCCAGGACCGCGTCGACGACGAAGTCCTGACCCTGGGCGCGTTCGAAGTCGTACACCCCGTGCCGGCCGCGGGCGCGCAGGCCGGTGAGCTGGATCCGGTCGGTCGCCATCACCGCACCTCTCGCTCGTGGCCGGCGGTCACCCGCGGCCTGCCGGTGGCCGTCCAGACGGCGAGCGCGTCGGCGGTCGCGCGCACGTCGTGCACGCGTACCCCCCAGGCGCCCGCCGCCACCGCGAGCAGGCTGGTGGCGACGGTGGCCGCCTCGCGCTGCGCGGTGGGCCGCGGCGTGCCGTCCGCGGCGGCGAGGAGCCCACCGAGGTACGACTTGCGGCTGGCGCCGAAGAGCAGCGGATACCCCAGGTCCAGCAGCTCCGGCAGGCGGGCGCTGAGTTCCCAGTTGTGGGTGGCCGTCTTGGCGAAGCCGAGGCCGGGGTCGATGACGATGCGGTCGGGGGCGACGCCAGCGGCCAGCGCCGAGTCGATCCGCTGCGCCAGCTCGGCACGGACGTCGGCCACGACGTCGCCGTAGCTGGCCAGCTCGCGCATCTGCCGCGAGTGACCCCGCCAGTGCATCAGCACCCAGGGGCAACCGGCGTCGCGGACCACCCGGGCCATGTCCGGATCGGCCAGGCCACCGGAGACGTCGTTGACGACCGCCGCGCCCGCACCCAGGGCGGCCTCCGCCACCCGGGCACGGCTGGTGTCGATGCTGACCGGCACACCGGCCGCGGTCAACGCGCGGATGACCGGCAGTACCCGGCCGGCCTCCGTCGCCGCGTCGATCCGCTCGGCGCCCGGTCGGGTCGACTCGCCGCCGACGTCCACCAGGTGGGCTCCCGCGTCCCGCAGACGGACGCCGTGTCCGACGGCGGCGTCGAGGTCGGCGTACCGTCCGCCGTCGGAGAAGGAGTCCGGCGTGACGTTGAGAACGCCCATCACCACCGGGCCCGGAGCCCGTACCAGATCGGTCACGACTAGACGGTACCGGTCGCGGTGGCGGCACCCTCCGACCCGGGTCGACCATCCCTGACGTGCGAGTTAGAACAGGTGTACGATCGGTCGTCCGGGCAGAATCGGGCAGTCCCTTCGCGGCTTGTCGCAATCCGGGGCGGCCCGTACGCTTTGGAATTGGCCAGCATCGAGACGGCGAAGCGTGGAGGGAGGGCCGAAGCGGGGGAAAACCGCCCAAAGCTCACCACTCTCCGTGGTGAGTAACGAACACAGGGTCGAGGACGCTGCGCCCTGTGGAGCACATTTCCCGCAAGGCTTGCCTATTGCACCGCCGCGGCACCGCCGGCCGCGCTATGGGGAGGTTCCAGTGATCGCCTTCGAGCTCATGGAGACGGCGTCGTCCGGCGTCGCCCACGCGCTCTCCACCCTGGCGTCGGCTCCGCTCGCCGAGCCGGCCCCGAAGGGGATCGACACCAACAGTGTGGTCACCTTCTTCGCCAGCAAGATCGCACCGATCCTGCTCGCCGTCCTGGGCGTCATCTTCATCGGCCGCGCCAGCCGGGGCGAGATCTCCAAGGTGCTCACCAGCTCCGCGATCGCCATCGTCGGGCTGGCCTTCATCGCCGGCGCGGCAACACTCTTCTTCGTCGGCGATTACCTGATCGACCTGATCTTCGAATAGGCGCGTTCACCAGATGCGGCTGCGCACCGACGACGACATCTACCGGGCACGCCTGGTCTACCTCGGGCCGCCCGGCTACACCCTGCCGGTCCACCTGCCGTACGCCCAGTACGGGCTCTTCATCCTGCTCGTCCCCCTCTACATGTTCATCCACTGGCTGTTCACGTTCACGGTCGAGCTCTTCCCCGCCTGGGAGATCGCACTGGCCATCGTGACCACGTCGTTCATCTTCCGGCACGTCGACCCGGACCGGCCGGCGCGGGTGGTCATCCGCACCGCGCTGACCGACTGGCGACGCACCCGGGAGCCGGCGGTCGAGCAGCGCGATCCGCGCCTGGTCGGCAGCCGGATCAGGATCCGGGAGGAGCTGGCATGACCGGGCGTACACCGATCGGTCCGTCGTACAACGCGGGTGGGGCGATCGCATGAGCCGCTCTTCCACGCCGGGCTCCCCGGCCGGCCGCCCGGGCGCACCCGCAGGTCACCGTGCGCAGTCGTTCGACTACGCCGAAGGTGACGACGAGGTGGCCCTCGACCCCGCGCTGGTGACCTCGCCCGGGCACGGGGCGGTCGGCGTCTTCCAAGCACCCCGGCCGGTGTCCCGACGTACGCCGCCCGCCGAGCCCACCGCGGTGACGGCCGGCGAGAACGCCGACATCGACTCACCCTTCCTGGACCTGTTCGGTGGCGCGCGCCCCGGCGCTGCACGAGCCGTGACCGCGGGGCCGGCCACCCGCGAACAGCCGGCGATCCCGCAGCAACCACCCGCTGCCGCGCCGACTCCGGCCCGTCCGGCTCCCGAGCTGGAGCCACCGTGGACGCCCGACGACCGGCCCACCAGCGCCCGGCGGCCCGTCGAACCACGATGGGCGGACGCCCACCCGGGCAGCGAGTCCCGGGTGCCGCATCAGGCGGGTGACCGACTGCCACCGCTGCACCCCGCCAACGACCCTGCGCCGACCGCCGGAGGCGCGTCCGCGTCGACCGCCGGCCCGGCGACCCGGGCACCCGGCACCCGGCCCGTCGAACGACCACCCGCCCCGGCGGACCGGCCGGCGGTGGACCGGGCAGCAGCGCCGGCGGCCCGCACCGCCCCGGCGGCCCGCACCGCCCCGGCGGCCCGGCCGACTCTGGAGGGTGCGCCGCACCGCACGGCCGCCCCGGAGCGGCCCAGGGAGGCCGGCAAAGAGGTCGCCGCGCCACGGCAGCGCACCGCGAGCCGGCAGGACCGGCCCGTCCGACCGACCCGGGTACGCGCCCCGAAGATCAAATTTGGGGATCGGGACCCGTCGGTCGAACTGGCCATCACCGAGATCGCCGGCCACCTCACCTTCACCCCGAACACCGTCACCGCCTGGTACTGGCTGCCCGAGGTGCGGTGGGCGTTCCGCCCGGACGCCGAACGCGAGGCGCTGCTGTCGGCGATCTCCGAGCAGTACGCCGGCCTGGCCGGCTTCCGACTGCACCTGCGCCGCACCACCCGACCGTTCCCCGCCGACGAGTGGGCGCGCACCATCGACGCGCACACCGCGTCGCCGCTGCCCGACGTACCCGGCACGGCCGGATGGGCCGACCACCTGGTCGCCGCCCAGCGGCACCTGATGGCCGTCAACCACGCCGAAGGACAGACCTACCTGGGCGTCACCTTCGCCCGCCGGTCCCTCGGTGACTCGCTCACCGAGCGGCTGCTGCGCACCTTCGGCCGGGGCACCGCCGACGGCGAACGCCGCAAGCTGGGCCGCACCGTGGAGCAGTTCGACGAGGTGCTCGGCGCGTTCGGCATGCGCGGCCGGCGGGTCACCGCACAGGAGCTGGAGTGGCTGCTCTACCGCTCGGTGGCGCTGTGCATGGCACCCCCGGGCACGCTCTCCCCGGTGACCGACGGCCGGTGGGAACGCGGCGACCTGCTGGCTCTCACCGAACAGGTCGAGCGCTACCGCACCCCGTACGGCTCCACGGTGAAGCTGGTCAACCGGATGACCGGCGAGGAACGGCACGTCGCCGTACTCGCCGTCGGTCGGATGGAACCGCTGGAGATCCCGGAACGACACGAGCCCTGGCTGCACTTCCACGAGCGACTGCCCTGGCCCATGGAAATCTCCACCCGGGTCGACATCCTCGGCTCCGGCGACTCGTTCCGCAATCTCGAACACCGACTGCGGATGATCCGCTCACAGCAGCTCGACTACGCCGAGCACGGCATCGACGCACCCCCGGAGCTGGAACGGCTCGCCAAGCGGGCGCTGGTGATCGGCGACGAGATGACCACCGGGCTGCCCGTCGACTCGGCCCGCGCACACGGCTGGCACCGGATCGCGGTCGGCGGCCGGACGAGGGAGGAATGCATGGAGCGGGCCCGCCGCCTCATCCAGCTCTACTCCCGCGAGTTGCGCATCTCGCTCCAGCATCCGAAGAACCAGGACTGGCTGGCCCGCGAGTTCATCCCCGGCGAGCCGATCGCCAACACCGGGTACGTCCGCCGGATGCCGGTACCGCTGCTCGCCGCCGCCCTCCCGCAGGCCGCGTCCAACGTGGGCGACCGGCGGGGCGACCTGATCGGCCGGACCGCCGGCACCTGCCGCCGCCCGGTCTTCCTCGACCTGCACTTCCCCATGGAGGTCCGGGAACGCTCCGGGCTCGCGGTCTTCGTCGCCGAGCCAGGAGGCGGCAAGTCGACCCTGCTCGGCGCACTGGGCTACCTGGCCGCCCGACGGGGCGTCCAGGTGACCCTGCTCGACCCGTCTGGCCCACTGGCCCGACTCTGCGCCATGCCCGAACTGCGGCCGTACTCCCGGGTGTTGAACCTGACCGGCTCGGAGCACGGCACGCTCGCGCCCTACTCACTCATCCCGACACCGCTGCGCAGCGAGTTCGGCGTGGGTGCGGCCGGTGACCGGGAGTTCGAGATCGCGGTCTCCAACGCCCGCGCCGAACGACGCATGCTCGTCCAGGACATCTGCATGATGCTGGTGCCACCGCAGGTGGCCCGGGAAGCGTCCACCGCCACCCTGTTCCGGCACGCCGTCCGCCAGGTCCCCGCCGAGGAGACCTCCACCCTCGACGACGTGGTGAGCTGCCTCGGGCGCCTCGACGACGACGCCGGCAAGGAACTGGCCAACCTGCTGCTGGACACGGCCGAGATGCCGCTGGCCATGCTCTTCTTCGGCCGCCCACCGGAAGGGCTGCTCGGGGCCGACGCCGCGCTCACCGTGATCACCATGGCCGGGCTGCGGCTGCCCGACCTGAAGATCGAACGCGAGTACTGGTCTGCCGAGGAAGCCCTCGCCCTGCCGATGCTGCACACCGCACACCGACTCGCCGTCCGCCGCTGCTACGGCGGATCGATGTCATCGCGGAAACTCGTCGGCCTGGACGAGGCGCACTTCATGGAGGGCTGGCGCTCCGGCCGGTCGTTCCTGGTCCGACTCGCCCGAGACTCCCGCAAATGGAACCTCGCCGCCCTGGTCGCCTCGCAGAACCCCCGCGACATCCTCGGCCTCGACGTACAGAACCTGGTCTCCACCGTCTTCGTCGGCCGCATCGCCGAAGACGCAGAGATCGCCTCCGAAGCACTACGGCTGCTGCGGGTGCCGGTCGACGACGGATACGAGGCCACCCTGGCCTCCCTCTCCGCCGCCGACACCAGCTCGGCCAACCGGCTCGGCTTCCGCGAGTTCGTGATGCGCGACGTCGACGGCCGGGTGCAGAAGGTCCGCGTCGACGTCTCGTACGTCGACGGACTGCTGGACCACCTCGACACGACGCCCGCCGCGATCGCCGCAGCGGCCGGAGTGCTACCGAGCATCCCCCTGCCGGATCTGGAGGCGTGACATGGCGAGGGCCCGGGCAAGGATCACGTCGTTCCTGCTCGCCCTCGGCGTACTGGCCGGGGCAAGCCTCACCTGGCCACTGATCGGTGCGGAGGCGGCTGCCGCCGCACCACCCGTCGCGCAGGCCCGCGCCGACCTCTGCACGACCCCGGAATGGCAGGCCGACTTCCGCGCCTGCGTGGCGAAGCTCAAGCAGGTCGGCGAGGCAGAAGTCGAGTGTCGGAAGCCGCCTGTGCCGTCCGCCCCGGATTCAGGCCTGGCCGGCTGGTTCGCTTCACGCCCAGAATCGTCCAAGCTGCTCGGCCCAAAGGGCCTCTACAGTGACTACGGCTACGGCGGCTACAGCTACAACACCTATGACGTTGATGGCGGATGTGCCTCCACCGTCCTCCATCCCGATTACAAGTTCACCACGACCGTCGCCAACGGCGAGTTCATGATGGCCACTGCGGTCGTGGGTGCCTCGAACGCTCTTCGGGAGCGGGCCTGGGATCCCCGGACGATGTGGAGTTGGGCCGACCCGCTGGTGGAGAAGGCCACCAAAGCGGTCTACCAAAAGGTGTTCAGCGTCTTCGGGATTATCACGCTCTGCGTGGTGGGTCTCTATCTCCTCTGGCGCTCACGCCAGTCGGACATGAGTAATGCGATGACCACTGCCGGCTGGGCGTTGCTGGTAATGGTGGCCGTCACCGCGCTGGCTGCCTGGCCGGTCAAGTCGGCGAACATCGCTGACGGCACTCTGATCACCTCGCTCGGTGTCGTGCATGACGCGATAGGTCCGGCTACCAAAGACACTCCGCCGGAACGCTGTGCTGTTCCCAACCCAGACGCTTGTGTCGACAAGCGGCCGCCAGCTGTACGGGCCAGCGACACTGCCACCGAATCCATGCTCTACCGCAACTGGCTACGCGGCGTGCTCGGCTCGGCCGACAGTGAGACAGCCCGCAAATACGGCCCCGCTTTGTATGACGCCAAGGCGTTCTCCTGGGAGGAGTCGGAGAAGCTGCGTGCCAACCCGGCCACCCGTCCTGGGACAATCAAGGCAAAGCAGCAGCAGTGGATGACTGTGGCGGAGCAGATCAAGACCGAGGACCCGGAGGCATACGAGTTCCTGACGGGCAGCCGGGACATGGATCGAATCGGCTCCGGGTTCATCGCGGTGCTCGCGGCCGTACTCTTCGCCATGTTCGACCTGACCGCGTCGGTGCTGGTCCTGCTGGGCTTCCTGATCTTCCGGTGGGCGGTGATCGCGGCGCCCATCCTGGGCACCGTCGGGCTCCTTCGGCCAGCCAGCGCCGGGCTGCGGCGGCTGGCGAACGCGGTGATCGCTGCGGTCTTCAACATCGCCATCTTCGGCACCGGCGCTGCCATCTACCTGTTCGCGGTCGACCTGATCATGAGTACGCCCGCGCTGCCGGGCTGGCTCCAGGTGGTGCTGGTCTGGCTCTGCGGGGTGGTCGGCTGGCTGCTGCTGCGGCCGTACCGACGGATCACCCAACTCGGCGGCAAGGACAGCAGCGAGGCGGTCAGCTCGGCTGGCTCCTGGCATCGTCGGTTCTTCCGCGACATGCGGGTCGCGGCGCGCCTTGACGTGGTGGAGCCCGGCGGCACCGCGGAACCCGTCGGCGGTCGGCGCCGGTCACCAGTTGCCGAGCAGACCCGGCTACGGCCGGAGGCGCGGCACGAGGATCCGACCTCGGCCTCGCCGGCCCCTGTGGGTGGCGGCCGCACCGACGCCGGGCGACCGGACGGTCGTGAACGCGTGGACGAGGCGCCCGCGCAGGAGTCCGGCGGTCGACGTGGTGCGGTGCCGCCGCAACCCCGCCAGCGACAGCCGGCGACCTGGACCGAGCCGGACGTGCCCGCCGAGAACCCGTCGTTCGTGGTGTACCGACCGGGGTCCACCGAGCGTGCACCCGACCGCACCGGACCGCGGGTGCGCTCCGAGGCACGGTGACGGCGATGCGACGGGCACTCGAGTTTCTTTTCACCCGGGCGCTACGTTCCCGGCTGGGGGTGGCGCTGGTCATCGCGGTGCTCATCTTCGGCGTGATCGGAGCGGCCCGCCTCGTTGCTGGCCCGGGCGACTCCGGAGACGGGTTGAGTAGTCGACCGAACCGGCCGATCACCACCGTCGACCCGACGGCCGGCGACGACGGTATGCTCTCCACCGAGGCGCCACCATCGCCGGTGACCCGGTCCGGCGCCCGCACACCCGAGCAGACCGCCGAGCAGTTCGCTGCCGCCTGGCTCGGCCGCCCCGGAATGACCGCCGAAGAGTGGCAGGCCGGGATGCGACCGCTCTCCACTCCGACGCTGACCGAGAAGTTGTCCGGCGCCGAGCCCGAGACCGTGCCCGCCGAGAAGGTCATGGGATCCCCGACCATGCGGGAGCGGACCGAGACGTTCGTGGAGATGCTGCTTCCCCTCGACGCCGGGCAGCTTCGGCTGGAACTGGTCGCCTCCGATGGAGGATGGCTGGTCGACGTGGTGGACTGGGAGAGGCCGTGATCAGCGCTGGTAGTGCCGCCACCCGCCGTCGGCCCCTCCGACTCGGCGTGATCGCCGCAACTCTCACCGGTCTGCTGCTCCTGCTGTGCTGCACCGGAGGCACTGCGGCGTTCTTCCTCACCGGCCTCGGCGGCGACGACGCGAAGGACGGGGACGATCAGGCGAGCCTGGAGTGTGGGCCGATCCGTTCGGTGAGCATTACGGGCGAACTACCGCGGTTCATCGAGTATGGCGACGCACAGATCCGCAACGCCGCAATCATCATCAAGGTCGGCCAAGACATGAAGGTGCCGTCTCGTGGCTGGGTGATCGCCCTGGCCACAGCGATGCAGGAGTCCGCCCTACGCAATCTGGCGAACAGTAAGGTACCCGCGTCGCTGGCCCTGCCACACGAGGGCGTCGGTGCCGACCACGACTCGCTGGGCCTGTTCCAGCAACGGCCAGGGTGGGGCACAGTCGCCCAACGGATGACACCCGCGTACACCGCTCGGAAGTTCTACGAGAAGCTCGTCAAGCTGCGGACCTGGCAGCATCAACCGCTGACCGCGGTGGCACAGCGAGTTCAGATCAGCGCCTATCCGGATGCGTACGCCAAGCACGAGGAGGTGTCCAGCCGAATCGTGAACGCATTGGCCGGCGGCGCAGCTCGTACCGTCGAGATCAGCGGTAAGGCGGTGTGCAACGCGGCCGAACGCGGCCAGATCGCCGCCTCCGGCTGGACCGCACCGGTACCCGGCAACGTCGTCTCCGGCTTCCGTACCGCCAGCCGACCCGGCCATGACGGGGCCGACATTGGTGTGGCCAAGGGCACCGAGATCCGCGCCGCAGCGGCCGGCCGCGTGCTGACCGCCAAATGCGACCCGGACCATCGCGGCCGAGAGGACTGCAATGTGGACGGATACCCTGACAAGGGCGGCTGCGGCTGGTTCGTCGATCTGCTGCACGCCGGCGGCTACGTCACGCGCTACTGCCACATGGTGGTCCAGCCCCGCGTCAAGAAGGGACAGATGGTTGCGGCCGGCGAAGTGATAGGCCAGGTAGGCAGCAGCGGCAATTCATCCGGCCCGCACCTGCACTTCGAGGTGCACCTGCGCAACGACCGCAACCCCTCCGGTGCCGTGAACCCGGTGCCGTTCATGCGCGATCGGGGCGCTCCGCTGCGCCGTCCGGCGTGAGGCCACCGCAGGCATGACCGGACCGCTGCCAGACCCGTTCGCCGACCAGCCCGACTGGGCACCCCAGCCACCCCGCCCACTGTCCATCGTCCCTGCCACCGACCGGGTGGAGTTGCGCGGACGGCGGGTGCTGGTCGGGCTGCCCGGGCTGGGCTGGCGGGGTGACCTGCGGGCAGACGACCGGGTGGTGCAGGGCGCCCGCACCTACGTGCCGGTGATTCCCGAACACGAGTGGTACCGGGCAGAGGCCGAGCAGGTCGAGGTGTTCGCGCCGCTGGTTCCGGTGGAGCGGGTCTGGGTGGAGACCGTCAGTGAGCGGCCAGGACCGGGTGGCGCCCGGACCAGCGGCCTCCGGCTGGTCTCGCTGGACGGCCCGGCACACCCGTCCCCCACACCCGTCTTCGAGGCGGACGCGGTGACAGGGCGGCGGGTGGTGCACGTCGAGGGCGCGCGGGAGCACCGTGACCTGCGGGCGGTCACCGAAACCTACTCGGGGGCCGAGGGAGACATCTGCGTCCGGATCACACCCGAGGTGGAGTGGTACCGCTGGGCCTGGCGCGGCCAGTCACCCACCACCCTGGAGGTCCCGGTGCATCTGCTCTGGATCGAGTGAGTGTCAGGGCGTCTGGGTGGCCCCGCACACCCGCCAACCTTCAGCCAACCGAGTGTCGAACTGCCAGGGCTGACGATCGCTTTGGCTAACGCCATCCACTCGGGCAGAAATGATCAACGTGACCTGAACGCCAGCGACATCCGCTTGCTTCTGCATAGCTAGAGGTCCCCAACTCACAGAAATTGCGACCCCGAACCTCTCTTCACGAGCGACTAGGTCGGCTCGCAGCGACCTAAGCGCCTCCAACTGCGTCCCGCTCTCACATGTGAAGAGGTCCGCTTTCGTATCGTTGCGATCGACGAGGAATGCGCGCAGGTAGTTGTCCACCACCACATCTGGTGCGCTGCGGTCGGGAGTTGTGGCGCGGTCGTACAGCACGTAACCGGTGAGGCCGGCGCCGACGGCGAGCAGGGCGAGCACTCCGGCGACCACGGTGAACACGGTCCGCATTCGGCGGCGCGGCGGTTGAGATGCCGGCGCGGCCGGGGCCGGCGGCAGCTGTTCGGACGGCGTCCGCTGGGCCGGTACGCGGGAGACCTGGGAACCGGCGGGGGGCTGCACTGATTCCACCTCCTGACGTTATCGGCTGGACGCCCCGGAGCCAATGCCTCAGATCCAGCGGATCGTGACGGACCCCTCCCCACCGGTGAGATCCCCGACATCACCGGCGCACCGCCGCGGCACCTCCCGTAGGAGCGGCCTCGGCTGGGATACCGTCTCTGCTCGGGGAGGGGTTGCCAACCTCGGCTTGAGGGGGTGGACGCGGTGGCCGGTCTGAGGGCTCGCACGAACCGCGCCGCAGCTCTGCACCGCCGGGCTGCCGCCGTGGCGACGTCTGCGGCCGGCATCCTCGACGAGACCCGACCGGCTCCTGCCGATCAGCGCCGCCAGTACGAGGCGGCCGATCGGCTTCGGGTGGTCGCGGCGCGGCTGGCTCCGGGTTGGTCGGGGGCTGCCCTGGATTCGCTGACGGTGGACTCTCCGGCGGGCGACGGGCCGCCGCTCTTCGTCCGGGTCGGTACGGCGGCGCCGTTGGATGATGCCCGCTTTCCGGCGCTGGTGCCTCTTGTCGGCACGGGTCATCTGAGTGTGGACGTCGACGCGCGGGAGCCTCGGGTGGCGGGGCTGCTCCGGGCCGTGCTGTTGAGGTCGCTGGGTGCGGCGCCGGCTGGTTCGCTGCTGGTTCGTGCGGTGGATGTCACGGGCGCTGTGCTCGCCCCGTTCGGGGCGCTCGCTGATGCCGGCCTGTTGCCGCCGCCGGCGGTGGACGTGGCGGGTCTGCGGGCGGTGTTGACGGAGGCGGAGCAGTGGGTGACTCCGGGGGCGAGTGGGCGGCGGCGTCACGACCGTACGTTGCTGTTGGTGGTTGCCGCGCTGCCGGAGCTGACCGGGTCGACGGATCTGGCACGGATCGAGGCGTTGGCCGAGCAGGGGCCGACGGCCGGGCTGCACCTGGTGGTGGCCGGTTGGCCGCCTGCCGGCCCGTACGCGGCTCGGGCACCGCTGCCGCACGCGACGGCTCTGGCGCTGCGTAACGCGTACGCGTTGCTCGGTGATCCGCCGGGGGCGTCCTTCGCGGGTCCGGGTGCGGAGGCACCGGGTGGGTTGAATTCGCCGGTCTTCGTCGAGGCGGATCCTCCGGCCGATCTGGTGGACGCGGTGTGTCGGCGGCTCGCCGCGCAGGTGGAGGCGGGTTCCCGGCTGGGCCTGTCGGAGCTGCTACCGCCGACGGGTGACCGCCTCTGGGAGTCGGACCGGGCGAACGGGTTGACGACCACGGTCGGTGACGCCGGGGGGCGGGCGGTGCCGTTGGGTTTCACCGAGTTGACGCCGCACTGGTTGGTGAGCGGCCGGTCCGGTGAGGCCCGGGCGGCGTTCCTGACCACCGCGTTGCTCGGTCTGGCGGCCCGGTACGGCCCGGACGACCTGGCGCTCCACCTGGTGGATCTCGGCGACGGTGAGTCCTTCGTTGAGTTCCTGCAGACCGAACGGGACCGGTCCTGGATTCCGCAGGTGCGGGCGGCCGCGATGGCCGCCGACCGGGAGTACGTCCGGGATCTGCTCGACGAGTTGACGGCCGAGGTGCGGCGTCGGGCGGAGGCGGGTGGGCGGGCCGGTGGGCAGCGCTTCGCGGAGCTGCGCGAGCACCGGCCGCTGCCCCGGATCGTCTGCGTGGTGGACAATGTGCCGCTGCTCTTCGCCGAACGGGACCGGCTGGCCGCCGAGGTGGCCGCCCAGTTGGACGGGCTGGCGCGGGCCGGTCGGGCGTGGGGTGTGCATCTGGTGCTGGCCGGCGCGGGTGAGTTGGGGTTGTCCGCCCGCGCGGACGCCGGGCACCGGGATTCGGTGCTGGGGCAGTTCCCGGTGCGGGTGGCACTGCCGGGTGGCAGCCCGGTGCTGGAGCCGACCAATGACTCGGCCGCCGGTCTGCCGGTGGGCAGCGCGGTGGTGAACACGGCTGGCGGACTCGGCGGCCCGCGCGGCGCGACCCGGGGTCACGAGCGGTTGATCCGGCATCCGGACCCGCAGGACCACCCGGAGGTGGTGGAGCGGCTGCGACACGAGCTGTGGGAGGCCCGGCCGGCGGGTTCGGTGCCACCGGTGGTGTTCGCCGGGTACGCCCGACCGCTGCTGGGCAATGATCCGCGCTACCGGGCGGCGTCGGCCGGGCAGGCGCACGGGCCGGCGGCTCTGCTGGGGCGGGCGGTGGACGTGGCCCGCTCGACGGTCGCCGTACCGCTGGGGCCGGCTGCGGGACGCAACCTCGCGGTGCTGGGGTCGGGGCCGGCGGCGGGCGGGCTGCTCGCGACGGCGGCCCGCAGCACGGCCGTCCATCATCCGCCGGGCACGGCCCGGTTCCTGGTGGCGGCACCGGATCCGGGTGCCCGGCCGCTGGCGGAGGCGTTGACCGCCGAGCTGGCCGCCCGCCATCCGGCCAGCATGGTGGACCTGCCGACGTTGCTCACGGACGTGGACGCTGACCTGCCGACCTATCTGGTGGTCTTCGGGTTGGACCGGCCGGGGCCGCGGGAGTTGCCGGTGGACCAGCTGCGCGCGCTGCTGCGCGACGGGCCGCCGGCCGGTCGACACCTGTTGGGCTGGTGGCGGGCGGTGCCGCCGTTCGCCGCGCTGTTGGAGCCGGACGGCGAGGTGAACAAGGTGGCGGCCGTGGCGGTGGTGGACGTGCCGGCCGCGCAGCTCTCCGCGGTCTTCGGCCGGCCGGTGGAGTGGCGGGGCCGCCCCGATCGGGCGGTGCTCTGGGACGGTCCGGACGAGCGGGGCACGGTTCTGGTGCCGTTCGCTGACGAGGCCGGGTGATCCGGCGGTGGACGCGGAGGGTGTGGGTGTGGGTCCGAACGCGACGGTGACCGGGCCGGGGCGGCAGCGTACCGCCGGGCCCGACGCGGAACCCACGACGGCCTGGTCGGAGTACCTCGCCGCGGCCCGCCAGCTGGATGGGGTACGCCGCGGCGCGGCGGCTGCCGCCGGTGAGCAGGCCCGGTCGGCGGAGGCTGCTCGGGAGGAGCTGACGCTGGTCCGGACCGGGCTGGCGAGTCAGCAGGAACGGCTGCGGGAGTTGGGCGTACCGGCGATCTCGTTGGTGCCGTCGCCGCCGGAGCTGTCCGAGGCGGCCCGGTCGATGGCGGGCGGCCCGGCGGCCGTGTTGGCTTCGCTGCGGACGGCGCGGGGGTGGGCCGAGGGTGCGGACGCGGCGCTCGCCGCGCGCCGCCGGCTCCGCCCGGGGTCCTGGCCCGCCCGGGTGCGCAATCTGCTGGTGTACGGGCCGCTGGCACTGCTCGTGCCGCTGATCCAGATCGTGGTGTACGCGGCGACCGGGACGGGTCCGGCGAGCGTGGCCGCGGTGATCTGTGGGCTGCCGATGCCGGCGGTCGCCTTCGCCGTCGCCTGGCTGGGTGTCGGACGGGTGTTCCGGCCCGACCCGGGTGAGCGTCTGGACCGTACGGTGCGCTTCGGCGCGCTGGTCTGCCTGGTGCCGGCGGTGCTGGTCACGGCCGGTCTGTCGCTGGCCCTGCTGGCCGGCTGACCGACGGCGGGGTGTGCGTACGGGACGGCCGGCCGCCCTGGTGGGGACGGCCGGCCGGGTTCGGTCGAACGGTCAGCGGGGGATGATCAGCGCCATCGCCTCGGCCCGTGACTTGGAGTCCGATTGCAGGAGTCCGCGTACGGCCGACGTGATGGTCTTCGCACCGGACTTCTGGATGCCGCGCATCGCCATGCACATGTGCTCGCATTCCAGCACGACGACGACGCCGCGCGGGGCGAGCTTGCTCATGAGCAGGTCGGCGACCTGCGAGGTGAGCCGCTCCTGCACCTGGGGGCGGCGGGCGAACACCTCGACCAGCCGGGCCAGCTTGGACAGGCCGGTGATCCGCCCGTCCGGGCCGGGGATGTAGCCGATGTGCGCGCTGCCCCGGAACGGCAGCAGGTGGTGTTCGCAGAGGCTCATCACGTCGATGTCCCGCACGATCACCAGCTCTTCGTGGTTGGCCTCGAAGGTGGTGCTGAGCACCTGGGCCGGGTCGACCCGGAGGCCGGCGAAGAGTTCGGCGTACGCGCGGGCCACCCGGGCGGGTGTCTGCTGGAGTCCGTCGCGGTCGGGGTCCTCGCCGACCGCGATGAGGATCTCCCGGACCGCCTTCTCGATGCGGCCCAGGTCGACGGCGTCCTCGATCGGTCGGCCGGTCAGCCTGCCGCTGATCAGCCGGGCGGCCACGTAGTCGAGCCCGTCGTCGCCGTCGGGCTCGGTCGCGGAGACGGCCAGCTCCCGGTGGGGGGAGCTGGCCGTCGGGTCGTTGCTCAGTGCGTACCGTCCGAGTTGTTGAACGGCGCCCCACCACCGACGGACGCCTGCGCGCCGTCGGCCTGGGCCTGTGCCTTGAGCTTGTCCTTCTCCGCGGGGGTGAGCACGGGCGGCTCGGTGGAGGGCTGGCGCTTGCCGAAGCCGTTGTACGGTGCCAGCGGCGGGCGCTTGACCACACGGGAGCAGATCCGCGCCATGTCGGCCGTGGAGAGGGTCTCCTTCTCCATCAGCTCGAGCACGATGTTGTCCAGGACGTCCCGGTATTCGACCAGGATCTCCCAGGCCTCGTCGTGCGCCAGCTCGACCAGCGCCCGCATCTCGCCGTCGATCTCGGCGGCCACCGAGTCCGAGTAGTCCCGCTCGTGGCCCATGTTGCGGCCGAGGAACGGCTCGTCCCCGCTGGTGCCGTACTTGATCGCACCGAGCTTGGAGCTCATGCCGTACTGGGTGATCATCGCGCGGGCCAGTTGGGTGGCCTTCTCGATGTCGTTGCCGGCACCGGTGGTGGGCTCGTGGAAGACCAGTTCCTCGGCGGCCCGGCCGCCCAGCGCGTACGCCAGGGTGTCGATCATCTCGGCGCGGGTCTGGGTGTACTTGTCTTCGGTCGGGAGCACCAGGGTGTGGCCCAGCGAGCGACCACGGGACAGGATCGTCACCTTGTGCACCGGAGCGGCGTGCGGCAGCGCCCAGGCGACCAGCGCGTGCCCACCCTCGTGGTACGCGGTGATCTTCTTTTCCTGGTCGCTCATCACCCGGGTCCGTCGCTGCGGACCGGCGATCACCCGGTCGATCGACTCTTCCAGCGAGTCGTTGGTGATCGCCCGCTGGTCCTTGCGGGCGGTGAGTAGAGCCGACTCGTTGATCACGTTGGCCAGGTCGGCGCCGCTGAAGCCCGGGGTACGCCGGGCCACCGAGTCGAGGTCGACGTCGGGCGTGAACGGCTTGCCCTTGGCGTGCACCCGCAGGATGGCCTTGCGGCCCTCCATGTCGGGGGCGTCCACCGGAATCTGCCGGTCGAACCGGCCCGGGCGCAGCAGCGCCGGGTCGAGGATGTCCGGTCGGTTGGTGGCCGCGATCAGGATGACGCCGCCCTTGGTGTCGAAGCCGTCCATCTCGACGAGCAACTGGTTGAGCGTCTGCTCGCGCTCGTCGTGGCCGCCACCCATGCCGGCGCCACGGTGTCGACCGACGGCGTCGATCTCGTCGACGAAGACGATCGCCGGGGCGTTCGCCTTGGCCTGCTCGAAGAGGTCACGGACCCGGCTGGCGCCGACGCCGACGAACATCTCCACGAAGTCGGAGCCGGAGATGGAGTAGAACGGCACCCCGGCCTCGCCGGCGACCGCGCGGGCCAGCAGCGTCTTACCGGTACCGGGCGGGCCGAACAGCAGCACGCCCTTCGGGATCTTGGCTCCGAGGGCCTGGTACTTCGCCGGGTTCTGCAGGAAGTCCTTGATCTCGTGCAGTTCCTCGACGGCCTCCTCGGCGCCCGCGACGTCCGCGAAGGTCGTCTTCGGGGTGTCCTTGGTGATCATCTTCGCCTTGGACTTGCCGAAGTTGAGCACCCGGGAGCCGCCGCCCTGCATCTGCGACATGAAGAACAGCAGCAAAAGCACGAGCAGCGCGATGGGCAGCAGGTTGATGAGCAGGCTCATCCAGATGCTGTCCGACGAGACCTTGGCGTCGGCCGGGCCGGTGACCCGGTTCGCCGCCTTGGCCGCCAGCACCTCGTTCCAGACCTCGTCGCCCACCTGGTACGGGAACTGGGCCTCGATCTTGTTGGTGGTGGTCTCGCCGAACTTCGTCTTCTGGGCCAGGTCGAGCTGGAGCGTCTGCTCCTTGTCCTGGAAGACGACCTTATTGATCTTGGCGGTGTGCAGCTGGTCGAGCGCAACGGAAGTGTCCACGCGGTGGTAGCTGGGACCAGCGGTGAACAGCTGACTGAGCACAACGGCGCCGAGGATGACCAGGATGATCCAGACCACCGGTCGGCGGAAGAAACGCGTACGTTCCATACTGTTGTCGAGCGCCGGGGCGCCCGCATCCTCCTGATCGACGTCCTGACCGTCTGATGGTGTCGCCGCGGTGTGCGGCGGCCGGAGCCGCCGTGCGGGCCGGCCTCGACCCCGAGGCGCGCAACTGCCGCGCCGCGGTCATTCGACGGTACACCGTGTACGCGAGGAGTGAGCTTGCGAGCCCCGCACTTCGCGCACCTTCGACATCGACGGCGCACACCGTGGGCAGGCCCGCCAGCCCCGCACCGACGTACGGCGGGTCCGGGCGAAAACCGGCGTGGCGGGGAGTCCGTCCCGGCCACCCGAACGCCCGGTCACGCGGTCGAGGGAGCCGGACGCGGAGTTACATTCCGCGCCACCGGGCTCCACGGTAACCGCAACAACTGAGAGCCCGCTGAACGTCGGCTTGACGGATACCGATACGAGTTGGCCTCACACCGTCTGCCGGCGGCCACGGCATGCCGTCAGGAGCGGGCGTAGACCTCGGGCTTGAGCACCCCGACGTACGGCAGCTCCCGGTAACGCTCGCCGAAGTCCAGGCCGTACCCGACGACGAACTCGGTGGGGATGTCGAAGCCGACGTACTTCACCGGCACCGGCACCTTGACCGCGTCCGGCTTGCGGAAGAGCGCGACGACCTCGACGCTCGCCGCCGAGCGGGACTCCAGGTAGCGCAGCAGCCAGGACAGCGTCAGGCCGGAGTCGACGATGTCCTCGACGACCACGACGTGCCGACCGGCGATGTCCCGGTCGAGGTCCTTGAGGATGCGCACCACGCCGGAGGAGGTGGTGCCCTGGCCGTAGGAAGAGATGGCCATGAAGTCGAGTTCGGCCGGGGGGCCGTTGCGGCCCAACGCCCGGGCGAAGTCCGCCATGAACATCACCGCGCCCTTGAGCACGCAGACCAGCAGCAGTCCGTCGCCCACGTGGGCGTAGTCGGCGGAGACCTGCTTGGCCAGTTCCGCCGTCTTCTCGCGGATCTGCGCCTCGGAGATGATCACGTGGTCGATGTCGGCGTCGTACCAGGAGCCGTCAGCCATGACTCCTAGCCTGCCGTACGTCGGATGGCCTCCGTCGGCGGGGCCGCACCTTTTGGCGCGGTCCCGCCCGGGATTTTTCGTCGCATAAGCCGCTAACACCTCAGCTCGTACGTGACCGCCAGCGGCGGCCGTCCTCGCTGGGCTTCCAGTCGGCCGAATCGTGACTGTCGGCGGTGAGGCCGGTCGCCGAGGCGGCGACGAGCAGGACGAGGAACAGGAGGAAGAGCAGGAACTCCATGGCGGCGCTCACTTTCGCATGGTTGCTGTCGGTTTCGCCGCCGGTGCGCACCGGACTGACACCAGTCTGCGACCCCTCGCGCCGACCGGACAGTGGCAGTGATGCCACTGGGCATCGATTTACTGCCACCTCTGGGGTTACCCTCGTCACATGCTCCGCAACGTCGCCGTCCTCGTCCTCGACCAGGTCGCTCCGTTCGAGCTCGGCGTGCTCGCCGAGGTGTTCGGCACCGACCGGACGGTCGACGGTTTCCCCGGCTACCGCTTCCAGCTGTGCAGCCCGGACGGCGCGGCCGTCCGTACCTCCTCCGGCTTCCACCTCACCCCGCACGCCGACCTCGGCCCGGTGGAGGACGCCGACCTGGTGGCCGTCCCCGCGCACACGCAGGGCACCGTCGTTCCGGGCCCGGTGCTCGACGCGCTGCGCCGCGCCGACGCCCGCGGCGCGCACCTGTTCAGCGTCTGCTCCGGCGCCTTCCTGCTCGGCGAGGCGGGGCTGCTCGACGACCGGGAGTGCACCACCCACTGGCGGTACGTCGACGAGCTGCAACGCCGTCATCCCCGCGCCCGGGTGCGCTGCAACTCCCTCTACGTCCAGGACGGGCGGCTGCTCACCAGCGCCGGCACCGCGGCCGGTATCGACGCCTGCCTGCACCTGATCCGACAGGAGCACGGCTCGGCCACCGCGACCCGCCTGGCCCGGCGGATGGTGGTCCCGCCGCACCGCGACGGGGGCCAGTCACAGTACGTCGAGGCGCCGATCCCGAAGGTGCCCGAGGCACCCACCCTGGAGCCGGTGCTGGAGTGGCTGATGGGACACCTCGACCGGACGATCACCGTGGAGGAGCTGGCCGCCCGCGCCGGCATGGCTCCCCGCACGTTCGCCCGCCGGTTCCGCGCCGAAACCGGCACCACCCCGCACGACTGGCTCACCAACCAGCGGGTGCTGCTCGCCCGACGGCTGCTCGAGGAGACGCCGCTGAGCGTGGAGGAGGTCGCCGACCAGGCCGGCTTCGGCGACGCGGCGGCGCTGCGGCACCACTTCAGCCGCCGGGTCGGTGCCACCCCGCACAGCTACCGGACCACCTTCCGGGACCGGACACACAGCGTCTGAGGTCAGTCCGGGCTCACCGGAGCGAGCCGGTCGGCGCGGCGGAGCACCCGGACCCCCCCGGGCAGATCGGCCGGCCCCTGACCGTGCCAGTCGGTGATCAACGCGTCCAGCGCGGCGACGTGCCGATGGGACAGGGCACCCGGCAGGGCGCCGAGCTCACGCGCCCAGGCGTGCAGCACCCGGCCGCGTACGGCGGGGGCGAGGATGGTCAACGCCGGCACCGCGAGCCCACCCTCGGGATGCCGGGCCGCCGTCAGCGCCGTCTCCGCCAGCTCGTCGAGGGCGGCGTTGTCGGCCGCCACCAGCAGGGCCGTGCGCGCGAGGTTGTCCAGCACGCCGGGCCCGAGCGCCCGCACCAGAGCTGGCAGCACGTCGGCCCGCACCCGGGACCGGGCGTACGACGGGTCGGTGTTGTGCGGGTCCTGCCACGGCTGGAGCCCGAGCACGGCGCACGCGGCGCGGGTCTGCTCCCGGGCGATCCCCAGCAGCGGGCGCAGCAGTGGCACACCGGACAGGTCCCGCCGGGCCGGCATCCCGGCCAGCCCGCGCGGGCCGGCACCGCGGGCGAGCGCGAGCAGCACGGTCTCCGCCTGATCGTCACGGGTGTGCCCGGTGAGCACGGCGACCGCGTCATGTTGCCGGGACACCTCGGTCAACGCCTGGTACCGGGCCTCCCGGGCGGCCGCCTCCGGCCCTCCCGGGCGGCCGGCCACCTCGACGCGGACGGCCTGCACGAGCGGGAAGCCGGCGTCACGGGCCCAGGTCGCCACCTCGGCGGCCCGCTGCGCGGAACCGGCCTGCAGGCCGTGGTCGACGGTCACCAGGCCGGCGGCCAAGCCGAGCCGGGGCGCCACGAACACGGCGGCCGCCGCCAGGGCGAGCGAGTCGGCGCCACCGGAGCAGGCGACCAGCACCGGCCCTCCGGTCGGCAGACCGATCAGGGCGCGGCGAACCGCCACCCGGATCGCGGCCACCGGCGGGGCGAGCGCAGCCACCGGAGGGCGGGTCAGCCGGCGGCCGGGATGGTGCCGGCCGGGCCGTGCACCCGGGCCACCCAGGCATCCGGGTCAGCCAGCTCGGACAGCCGGGGCAGGGTCAGCGGCGAGTTGAAGATCGAGTTGAAGCCGTCCATGCCGACCCGCTCGACCACGCCGTGCACGAACTTGCGACCCTCGGCGTACTGACGCATCTTCACGTCCACCCCGAGCAGGCGACGGATCGCCTTCTCCAGCGGATTGCCCGCCTCGCGACGCCGGTTGAACGACGCCCGGATCCGCTCCACGCTCGGGATCACCTGCGGGCCGACGCCGTCCATCACGAACTCGGCGTGGCCCTCCAGCAGCGTCATCAGCGCGGTCAGCCGATCCAGCACGGCCCGCTGCGCCGGAGTCTGCACGATGTCCAGCACGCTGGTCCGGCTCTCCGGGTCGCGGACCGCCTCGGACAGGGTCGCGACGCCGCGTCGCAGCCGCTCGGTCAGGTGCTCGCCGCCGCTGGACGAGGCGTCCACGAAAGCCTGCACCTCGCTGAGGAAGTACGCCCGCATCCACGGCACCGCGGTGAACTGGGTGCGGTGGGTGACCTCGTGCAGGCAGACCCAGAGCCGGAAGTCCCGCGGGTCGGCGCCAAGCTTGCGCTCCACCTCGACGATGTTCGGTGCGACCAGCAGCAACTGGCCGGGGTCGGCGGAGAAGACCTCGTACTGGCCGAGCACCCGGCCGGACAGGTAGGCCAGCACGGTGCCGGCCTGGACCCCGGTCAGCCGGGACCCGATCGCCTCGGTCAACGCGCCGGGCGGCTTCTCGCCGGAGAGCCGACTGACCAGCGGGGTGATCACCTCACGCAGGCCGGCGATGTTCGCGGCGGCCCAGTCCCGGCGGTCAACCACCCGGACCGGCGGATGCGCCACCTGCGCCCGCAGCCCCGTGTAGTCGGCCACGTGCCCGGCCGCCTCGTCGGTCAGCCGTCGCAGATCGCCCACCACGTCGGTGGCCTCGGTGTACGACACCCGGGGGCCCGACTTGCTCAACGCCCCCGCGGTGGCGGCGGCCAGATCCCAGTCCACGAACTGCGCCATGGACCCACCGTACCCGCGCCGCGACACCCCGGCCCGGGCTCGCGTCGGCTATCGACGACGGTCGCCGCCCAGCGGGTGGCCGGGGACCGCATCCGGGGCGGTCAGCCGCAGCCGCAGCCGGCCAAGGCGGCGGCGATCCGGTCCAGTGCCGGTTGGGCGGTGTCCGTGCCGCCGGGCACCTTGTCGGTGAGCACCGCGAACGTGAGCAACCGGCCGTCAGCCGTGGTGACCAGGCCGGCGATGGCGTGCACCCCGGTCAGCGTGCCGGTCTTGGCCCGCACGGCACCCGCCCCGGCCGCCGTGCCGGGCGCACCGCGGTAACGGTCGTCCAGGGTGCCGGACCAGCCGGCGACCGGCAGGCCCCCGAACACACCGGCGAGTTCCGGATGGTCCGTGCTGGCGGCCAGTCGGATGAGGTCGGTCAGCAGCGACGGGCTGATCCGGTTGTTGCGGGACAGGCCGCTGCCGTCGGAGAGCGTGATCTCCTCGGCGGGCAGCCCCAGCTCGGCCAACTCGGCGTCCATCGCCGCGGCGGCTCCGTCGAACGAGGCCGGCCGGTTGCGGGCCAGCGCCACCTGCCGGGCGAGCGCCTCGGCGACCAGGTTGTCACTCTGACTGATCATGATGTCGACCAACCGGATCAGCGGCGGGGACTGCACCACGCCCAGCTCGGTGCCGGGTGCCGGGGCGCCACCGGCCGCGGTCGGCGCCGGAGCGGTGCCGCGCTTCACGGCGGAGGCCGGTACGCCCAGCAGCTTGGCGAACGACCGGCCGGCGGTCAGATCCGGCTCGGCGACCCGCACGGCGCCACCGCTGGCGGCACCCGGGTCCTTGCGCGCGCCGTTGGTCATCAACGCGGTCACCGCGCCGCCGTACCCGCCGGTGGGGATGTCGTCGTCCCAGCCCGGGCCGTAGACCGGGCCCGAGTAGACCGAACCGTCGACGATGACGCTGGTCGGGGCGGTGCCGCCGAGCGCCGTACGCACCTGGGCGGCCAGGTCGTCGAGGCGCGCGGCACCGGGGTAGTAGCCCTTCTTGTCGACCGCGAGCGTCGGGTCGCCGCCGCCGACGATCACCACCTCGCCGGGCTTCGCACCGGCCACCGCCCGGGTGGGGATCCGGTACCCGGGGCCACGGGCGGCCAGCACGGTCACCGCGGTCGCCAGCTTGGTCACCGAGGCGGGCACCGTGCCGTCGTCCGCTCCCTTGGCGAACAGCGTCTGGCCGGAGGTCACGTCGGCCACCGAGACGTTCACCCGGTCGCCCAGCGCGGCGGCACCCACCAGCGGGTCCAGCGCGGCGCGTACCCCGTCGGGGCTGGGCACCGGAGCGTTCGGGTCCGGACCGGCCAGCACGTCCGACGGGTCCGGTTCGGGGGTCGCGGCCGCAGCGGTGGGCGCGGACCCGGCGTCGTCGCCCAGCCATCCGGCGACCGGCCCGGGCCTGGTCACGACGACCCCGACGCCGGCGAGCACCAGCAGGACCACGAGGGCCAGCACCATCGGCAGCCGGCGCCGACGGGTCGGCGCGGCGGGTTCGGGCGCGGCGCCGGCGGGCGCGGGCAGCGCGGAGATCGGTGGGCCCAGCGGTGGGACGGCGTTCGGCGCGGCGGGCGCGTAGCCGGGCCGGGCCGGGCCGGTCGGGACGGTGGCGCTGCCGCGCGGCGCGCCGGTGGGTCGATCACCACCGGCGACCGGGAAACGGCCCGAGTTCGGTACGACCGGGGCCGAACCCGCAGGTGGATGCCAGGGCAGCGGAGCGGGACGCTCGGTCACCGGCTCCGGTGCCGACTGCGGCTCGGGAGCCCGCGGGAGGTGCGCGTCGGGCACCGGAACCCGCCCGGTGGCACCGCCGGCGCCGGATCGTCCGGTACCGCGCGCGACGCCCCCGTCCGGGCGGTAGTGTGAATCTTCCCTCCCCACGGCCCCCTCCTCCCCCAGCGAAAATTGGCTTGGGTGACACTACTTCGGTCCGAAGACTATGCGGCGGCCGGAGTCGGCGGGTGGGCATTCACCTGTCCGGAGGGCCGCCAGTGGTTCCGTTAGCCAGCGTGGGCAGACGAGGGAGCGTGCAGATGGATTTCGACGTGACGGTTGAGATCCCCAAGGGTCACCGGAACAAGTACGAGGTGGACCACAAGACCGGCCGGATCCGGCTGGACCGCACCCTGTTCACGTCTACCCAGTACCCGGCCGACTACGGGTTCATTGAGGAGACGCTGGGCGAGGACGGCGACCCGCTGGACGCGCTGGTGCTGGTCCCCGAGCCGACCTTCCCGGGTTGCCTGATCCGCTGCCGGACCATCGGCATGTTCCGGATGACCGACGAGAAGGGCGGCGACGACAAGGTCCTCTGCGTGCCCTACGAGGACCCCCGCCAGGAGCACCTGCGCGACATTCACCACCTGGGCGAGTTCGACCGCCTGGAGATCCAGCACTTCTTCGAGGTGTACAAGGACCTGGAGCCCGGCAAGTCGGTCGAGGGCGCCACCTGGGTCGGCCGCACCGAGGCCGAGGCCGAGATCCGGGCCTCCTACCAGCGGGCCAGGGACGCCGAGGCGCGTGGCGAGTCCACCCACTGACGAACGCTGACCGACCGGGCCCGGGTGCCGCTCAACCGAGCAGCCCCCGGGCCCGGTCGTACAGGTCGAGCACCGCGCAGGCGACCGGCACCACCGCGACCACCAGGGCCGTGTCGGTGAGATCCGCGATCCGACCGAGGTACGGCGAGACCGGCCGGTGGGCGTACCCGGTGCCGGCCGCGGCGGCCACCAGGGCCAGCGCCGCGCCGCCGAGGACCAGCGCCAGCCGCCCGGCGTCGTCGGCCCGACCGGCCAGCACCGCACCCAGCACCGCGTAGCCGGCGAGACCGGCGAGCACCGTCGGTACGCGGTGGCGCAGCGCCACGAACAGCCGCGACCGCAGCAGCAGCACGGCCGAGGCGACCGCCACCAGCACCCGCCCGGACGTTCCGCCGGCCACCCCGAGCACACCCGCCGCCGCCACCACGAGCAGGGCGTGCCCGAGCAGCATGCCGGTGAGCATCTCCTCGGTGCGGATCACCGCCGCGTGCACGCGGCCCCGGTCCGGCAGATCCCGGACCCGCTCCGGCTCCCCGGCGGGGCCCGCGGCCGGCAGGGTGATCGGCGGCAGCGGCAGCTTGCCCAGCCGGATGGCCAGCAGCGGAACCACCCCGACGGCGAAGACCAGCGCGCTGAGCAGCACCGCCGCCGTGCCGGCCGGGGGCAGCAGCAGCCCGCCGAGCGCCGCCGCAGCGCCCACCAGACCGGCCGTGACGCCGGCCACGAAGACCCGCAGCCGGCTGGCCACCCCGAGCAGCCCGAGCAGCGCCGACAGCAGCAACGCCACCGACCCGGTCAGCAACTCGGGCGCGCCCACCCACCGCACCGGCCCGAACGGCCCGACCGGGTCGCCGGAGCCGACCGCGAGGGCGCCGGCCACGAACGCGTACGGCAGGGCATAGCCGCCGAGGGTCGCGCCGGCGGCACCGTCGCCATGGGCACGGGAGGCGACCGCGCCGGCGACGGTGAGCAGCAGCGCCACCACGGCCGCCGCCAGCCAGCCGGCCCGGTGCCCGGGGCCACCGGCGAGCAGGGCGAGCAACCCCACACCGAGGGGTACGGCGGCACCGGCCAGGGCGGCCGCACGGGTGGCTCCGGCCGACCAGGCGCCGCCCCGGCGACGGGCGCCCTCGGCGATCGCCTCGACCACGTCGTCGTACTCCAGCTCGGGCCAGTGCGCGCGGGCCGGCACCAGGTGCAGCACCTCGCCGTCGCGGACCCCCTGCGGTAGCAGCGCCTGGGCGGTCGTCAGCAGCGCGCCGTCGGTGCGGCGCAGCACCCAACCGCCGTGCTGTTCGCCGTCGTCGGCGAGGCCCTCACCGGCGTGCCGGAGCACGTCGGGCAGCAGCTCGGCCAGCGGCACCTGCTCCGGAAGGGCGACGTCCACCCGCCGTTGCGGCGCGCTGATGGTGACGCGGGCCAGCCCGGTTGTCATCGGCTGATCTCCATATCGAGGGGGATCGGAGGCTGCGCGGACGACAGGACTTTACCTACCATGAGCCAGGCTCGGGTTACCCAGCGCTGTCAGGAGGCCGAGTGTCCACCGTCGTCATCAAGCGCCCGCCCCGCCGGCCGGCGCCCGAGATCCCCGCCGGTGAGCTGCCGGTCGAGGCGCCACCGGAGATCCCGGCGGTGACCGGGGGGCGGTGGCAGCAGATGCTCATGCTGCTGCCCATGCTGGGCGGCACGGTGGCGATGGCGATGATGTTCGGCCGGGGCGGCGGCGCCTACTCGTACGTGGTGGGCGGCATGTTCGGGCTGTCCTCGCTGGCGATGCTGGTGACCTCGTGGGGCAGCGCCTCGGGCACTCCGAAGAAGTCCGAGATGATGGCCGCCCGACGGGAGTACCTGCGGCACCTGGCAACGTTGCGCCGCCGGGTCCGGCAGACCGCCGGGCGGCAGCGGGCCGGGCTCTACTACCGGCACCCCGACCCCGGCCGCCTGTGGTCGACGGTGGACAGCCACCGGGTCTGGGAACGCCGTCCCGCCGACCCGGACTTCGCGGTGGTCCGCGTCGGCGTCGGGCCGCAGACCCTGGCCACCCCGCTCGTCCCGCCGGTCACCCGGCCCTTGGAGGAGCTGGAGCCGATGACCGCCGGCGCGCTGCGTCGCTTCCTGGACGCGTACTCCGTCGTGCCGGACCTGCCGGTGGCGCTGTCGCTGCGCAGCTTCGCCCGGGTGTACGTGCGGACCGCCGGCCGGACCGGCGGCGGCCCGCCGAGCGCCGGCCCGCCGACCGGCGACGCGGCGGCACAGGCGCTGGTCCGGGCGATGCTGACCCAACTGGCCGTCTTCCACGCGCCCGACGAGCTGCTCGTCGCGATCTGCGCCGGACCGGAACGGCGGGCCGGCTGGGAGTGGGTGAAGTGGCTGCCGCACGCCCACCATCCCGGCCGCACCGACGCGCTCGGCCCGGTCCGGCTGGTCACCAGCTCCGCCGTCGAGCTGGAGCGGCTGCTGGGCGACGTGCTGGCCAGCCGGTCCCGGTTCAGTCCGGCCGGCCCGGCCACCGACGGCCCGCACGTGGTGGTGGTCCTCGACGGCGGCGACCTGACCGGCGCCACCGACCTGACCGGCGACGGCGGCATCGACGCGGTCACCGTCCTGGACCTGGACACCCCGCCGCCGCGCCTGCTCGACCGGTACGCGCTGCTGCTGGAACTGCGCGGCCGGCGGCTGCACTCGTTGTCGATCGACGGGCACGCCGAGGTGGGTACGGCCGACCAGCTCGACCCGGCCGACGCCGAGGCGGTCGCCCGGCGGTTGGCGCCGCTGCGGCTGGCCGGCGCGGCACGCGGCCCGGACGCCCCGCTCCAGGCCGAGCTGGGCCTGCCCGAACTGCTCGGCCTCGGCGACCCGGAGAGCTTCACCGCCGAGCAGGGCTGGGCGCCCCGGTCGGCACGGGACCGGCTGCGGGTGCCGATCGGGGTGGGCGTGGACGGCGGCGCCATCGAGTTGGACCTCAAGGAGTCCGCCCAGGACGGGATGGGCCCGCACGGCCTGCTCATCGGGGCCACCGGCTCGGGCAAATCCGAACTGCTCCGTACGCTGGTGCTGGGGCTGGCCGCCACGCACAGCTCCGAGCAGCTCAACTTCGTGCTCGTCGACTTCAAGGGCGGCGCCACGTTCGCGTCGTTCGACCGTCTGCCGCACACCGCCGCGGTGATCACCAACCTGGCCGACGCGCTGCCCCTGGTCGACCGGATGGTCGACGCGATCAACGGGGAGCTGGTACGTCGGCAGGAGCTGCTGCGACGCGCCGGCAACTTCTCCAGCGTGCGGGACTACGAGCGGGCGCGTGCCGCCGGCAGCCCGCTGGCCCCGCTGCCGTCGCTGCTGCTGATCTGCGACGAGTTCTCCGAACTGCTCTCGGCGAAACCCGACTTCATCGACCTGTTCGTGCAGATCGGTCGGCTGGGCCGGTCGCTCGGTGTGCATCTGCTGCTCGCCAGTCAGCGCCTGGAGGAGGGTCGGCTCCGTGGGCTCGACACTCACCTGTCGTACCGGATCGGGTTGCGCACCTTCTCCGCGTTGGAGTCCCGCACGGTGCTCGGGGTGCCGGACGCGCACGAGCTGCCCCGCTCGCCGGGCCACGGCTACCTGCGCGCCGGCACCGACCCGCTGGCCCGATTCAAGGCCGCGTACGTGTCCGGCGCGGTGCGCCGCCGGGCCGTGCCGGCGGGCGCCACCGGTGGCGGCGGCGCCCGGCTGCTCACCTTCACCACCCACGTCGTGCCGGTGCCCGAGCCGGCCACACCCGCCCTGCCCATGGTGGCCGAGGACGAGAGCGGGCAGGAGACACTGCTCGACCTGCTGGTCGACCGGCTCGTCGGGCAGGGCCCACCCGCCCACCAGGTGTGGCTTCCGCCGCTCGGCGAGCCACCGGCCCTGGACGAGCTACTCGGGCCGGTCGAGGTGGACCCGACGCGCGGGCTCGTCGTGGGCAACCCGGAGCTGCACGGCGCGCTCGGGGTGCCGGTGGCCGTCGTGGACCGGCCGTTGGAGCAGCGCCGCGACCTGCTGTGGCTGGCGTTGGACGGCGCCGCCGGGCACATCGCGGTGGTCGGCGCGCCACAGAGCGGCAAGTCCACCGTGCTGCGCACGCTGATCTGCGCGCTTGCGCTCACCCACACCCCGACCGAGGTGCAGGTCTACTGTCTCGACTTCGGTGGTGGCGGGTTGGCCGCCGTCCGCGACCTGCCGCACGTGGGCGGGGTGACCGGGCGGGCCGACCCGACCGCGGTACGACGCACCGTCGGCGAGATGACGACCCTGCTGGCCGACCGGGAACGCCGCTTCGCGGAGTTGGGCGTGGAGTCGATGGCCGCGTACCGGCAGCGCCGTGCGGCGGCGGGGACGGCTGGCCAGCCGGGCGCCGACCCGTTCGGCGACGTGTTCCTGGTTATCGACGGCTGGAGCACCGTCCGTGGCGAGTACGACGACTTGGAGCCGCTGGTCACCGACCTCGCCACCCGGGGCCTGTCGTACGGGGTGCACGTCGTCGCCACCGCGCTGCGCTGGCTGGACTTCCGTCCGGCGATCCGGGATCTGTTCGGCTCCCGGCTGGAGTTGCGTCTCGGCGACCCGGCCGACTCGCTGGTGGCCCGGCGGGCAGCCGCGAACGTGCCGGAGCGCCCCGGCCGGGGGGTGACCGCGGAGAGCCTGCACTTCCTCACCGCACTGCCCCGCCTCGCCGCCGGCGGGGACACCGCCGACCTGGTCAAGGGGGTAGCCGAGGGGTGGAATGGCAAGGCGGCACCCCGGGTGCGGCTGCTCCCGCCGGTGCTGTCGTACGCCGATCTGGATCTCACCGCGACGACCGGGCTGCGGCTGCCGATCGGCATCGCCGAGGCGGACCTGCGCCCGGTGGTGCTCGACTTCGCCACCGAGCCGCACTTCGTGGTCTTCGGCGACGCGGAGTGCGGCAAGTCGTCGTTCCTCCGCGCGCTGGCCACCTCGATCGTCACCCGGTTCACTCCGGAACAGGCCCGGGTGATCCTGGTCGACTACCGGCGCAGCCTGCTCGGCGCCATCGAGACGCCCCACCTGATCGGGTACGGCACCGCGGCGGCGCACACCGCCGACCTGGTCGAGTCGGCCGCCGGCTACCTGGAGCGGCGTGCCCCCGGCCCGGAGGTCACCCCGCAGCAGTTGCGCGACCGGTCCTGGTGGTCCGGACCGGAGCTGTTCGTTCTGGTCGACGACTACGACCTGGTGGCGGCCGGGCCGGCGAACCCGTTGCGGGGGCTGGAGGAGCATCTGCCGCACGCCCGGGACGTGGGGTTGCACCTGGTGCTGGCCCGCCGTTCGGGTGGTGCGGGCCGGGCCCAGTACGAGCCGATGATCCAGCGGCTGCGGGAGCTGTCCACCGCCGGTCTGGTGATGGCCGGCAGCCCGGACGAGGGCGCGCTGGTCGGGCCGGTCCGGCCCGGCCCGCTGCCGCCGGGCCGTGGTCGGTTGGTCACCCGTCGAGAGGGTGTACGCCTCGTGCAGCTCGCTCAACTGCCGCCACCGTGACCTGTTCCCCCCGGTTCTTCCCGTGACGGGTGGGGAAACCGGTAATCTCCGATCGTCATGGTTCCGTCGGGATGAATGGCTGGGGATGTGACTGGGGTTCGGCACAGCGGTCCGGCAGCGGCCCGGCAGGCGCTTCTCGGCTTGGCGGCGGTGCTCGCCGTGGCGGCCCCGACCGCAGCCGCCGTCCCCGTCGCCGTGCCCACCACCGGTGGTCAGCTGGCCGGCGCGCCGTTGGCGGTGGCCCCCGGCGACAGCGTGAGCCGCACCGACCAGGTCCGCGACGAGCAGTGGCAGCTCGACGAGTTGCGGGCCGAGACGGCGTGGCGCAGTTCGACCGGCCGAGGCGTGACGGTGGCGGTGATCGACTCCGGAGTGGACGCGAACCATCCGGACCTCGTCGGGCAGGTGTTGCCCGGCAAGGACCTGGTGGGCGTCGCCGGTGGCGCCGGACCGGACCCGGTGGGGCACGGCACCACCGTCGCCGGCCTGATCGCCGGACGCAGGGACGACAAGCGGGGCGTCGTCGGCCTGGCACCGGATGCCCGGATCCTTCCGGTGCGGGTGCTCGACGAGCGGAACCGGTACGACGACGCCCTGATCGTCGCGCAGGGCGTACGCTGGGCGGTCGACCACGGTGCCCGCGTGATCAACCTGTCGCTGGGCGGTAGCGGTGACAGCCCGGCGCTGGCCGCGGCCCTGGACTACGCGTTCGCCCGGGACGTGGTGGTGGTCGCCTGCACCGGCAACCTGGCCACCTCCACCGACCTGAAGGTCTGGTATCCGGCCCGGGAGCCGGGCGTGATCGCGGTGTCCGGCCTGGAACGCAACAGCGACAACCTGTGGTCCGGGTCGATCACCGGCCGGGCGACGGCGCTCGCCGCCCCCGCCAACGGTCTCGTTGGCGCGCGTCCTCCCAGCGGGTACTGGCGGGTGCAGGGCACCAGCTTCGCCGCACCGCTGGTGGCCGCCACCGCCGCGCTGGTCCGGTCGCGTTACCCGCAGATGTCCGCGGGTGAGGTGGTCAACCGGCTGCTGGTCACCGCCCGGGACATCGGCCCGACCGGCCGTGACGACCGCTTCGGGTACGGGGTGGTGGACCCGGTCGCCGCGCTGACCGCGCAGGTGCCGCCGGTGACCGCCAACCCGTTGGACGACCAGACGTCGCCGGGTGTGGTCGGCTTCGGTCCGGCTCCCGGCTCCGCCGACGACAACCCGGTGGCCGGCGCGGGCACCGACCCGCTCGGGCTCACCGCCCCCCGCCACCAGACCCGCTGGACGGCCCGCCCGGCGGGCGCACCGGCCGATTCGGCACCCGAACAGTTGTGGGTCGGCGCGGTGCTCTTCGTCGCCCTGGTGACGGGTACGGCGCTGATGGTGCGCCGGTTCCGGCAACGGGTCCGCTGATCCCGGGCTCGCACCGGCAGGGCTGAGCGGGCCGCAAGTGGGGTAGAACGGTCGCCATGAGCACGTCCGGCCCGCACACCGTCGCCCCCGCCCGCCCGTCCTGGCAGCGCCGCCGCCTCGACCCGGATCACGCGCTGGGGTTGCGGCTGACCCTGGCGGTGACGGCGGCGTTCCTGGTGCTGGTGCCGTTCTCGCTACTCGCGTTGCTGGTGCTCGGGGCGTGGGCGCCGCTGCACCGGCTGGACATGTCGGTGACCGACGCGCTGCACGGCTACGCGCTCGACCACCCCGCCTGGGTCGTGCTGATGCGGGTCTGGACCGAGGTGTTCGCACCCCTGCCGTTACGGGCCGCCGCCCTGCTCCTGGTGATCTGGCTGCTCCGCCGGGGAGCCCGCCGGCTGGCCGTCTGGACCGTCACGACCCTGGTGGTCGGTGGCCTGATGGGCCCGTTGCTCAAGCTGCTCGTCGGCCGGGACCGGCCGGAGCTGCTCGACCCGGTGGCCCGGGCCGCCGGCTACTCGTTCCCCTCCGGGCACGCGCTGAACGCGACCCTGGCGGCGGGGGTGCTGTTGTTGGTGCTCCTGCCGTACGCCGGGCGGGGGGTGTGGCGGGTCGTGCTGTGGGTCGTCGCCGTGCTGCTCACCGTGGTGACCGGGTTGAGCAGGGTGGCACTGGGTGTGCACTTCACCAGCGACGTGGTCGGCGGCTGGCTGCTCGGCGCGGCGGTGGTCGCGGCGACCGCCGCCGCGTTCACCAGCTGGCGGGCGCACACCGGCCTCCGACCGGTCCGGCCGGCCCGGGAGGGCATCGCTCCCGAGGTCGATCGGCATCCGGACGAGACCTGAGGCGTGCCGACGACGCCGGGCGGGTATTGGCCGGCTCATGTCCGACACCGTGGTCCAGATCGTCCGGCGGGTGCTGCTGCCGGTGTCCCTCCTGCTCGGCCTCATGGTGCTGCTGGGGGTGCTCGTCACCCGGGTGTTCGCCCGGACCTGGCCGTTCACCGTGGAGGACGCGGTGAACCGGGAGCTCGCCGGCGACCGCACCGCCGGCTGGAACGACGTCTCGCTGGTGTTCAGCACCCTGGCCAGCACCCAGATGATCGTCGTGGTCACCGTGCTGGTGGCGCTGGCGCTGCGACTCTGGCTGAAGCGCTGGCGGGAACCGCTGTTCCTGTGCGCGGCGGTGACCGCCCAGGCGCTGGTGTTCCTGCTGACCACGCTGGCGATCGACCGGCAGCGGCCCGCCGTGGAGCATATGGACGTCTCGCCACCCACGTCGAGTTTCCCGTCCGGGCACACCTCGGCGGCGGTGGCGCTCTACGTCGGTATCGCCGTGCTGATGGCACTGCGGGCGCGGAGCACCGGGGCGAAGGTCGCCTGGTGGACCCTGCTGCTGGTGGTGCCGCTGGGTGTGGCGCTGACCCGCATGTACCGGGGGATGCACCACCCGAGCGACGTGCTGGCGTCCTTCCTCAACGGCGGCACCTGCGTCGCGATCATGGCGCGCGCGGTGCTGGACCGGGGACTGCGGTGGGGACGGGCGCAGCTGCCAACCGGGCGGCCCGCCGTCTCGGCCCGGAGCTGACCCGGCGCGACGCTCAGGTGCACTCGCCGGTGCCGACGCCCCGGGTGCGCTCGGCGCCGGCCAGCGCCACCGGGCGGGCCTCCGCGGCGGTCACCGCGAAGCCGGTGTTGGGGTCGTCGGCAGCCGCCGCGAAGATGACGCCGAGCACCAGCCCGTTGGACGAGACCAGCGGGCCGCCGGAGTTGCCGCTGCGGACCAGCGCCCGGATCGTGTAGATCTCCCGGGTGACGTCACCGGAGGAGTAGATGTCCGGCCCGGTGATCCGGTCGACGTCGCGTACCCGCGCCGACTGCGCGTTGTACGGGCCGTCGAGGGGGAAGCCGAGCACGATCGCGTCGGCGCCGCTGCCCGCGTTGCCGGCCGCGAAGCGCAGCGACGGGCCGGGCATCCCCGGCACGTGCAGCACGGCCAGGTCGCGGTCCGGGTCGTACACCACCACCTGGCCGTCGTACCGCTTGCCGCCCAGCTCCACGGACACCGAACGGGTGCCGGCCACCACGTGCGCGTTGGTCATCACCCGGTCGTCGGCGTACACGAAACCGGAGCCCTCGATGCGACGCGAACAGCTCGGCGCGGAGCCCAGCACCTTGACCACCGACCGCTGGCCGTTGACCACGACCTGCGAGCCGGCCAACGCCGGATCCGGTGGCTCGACCTGCCGGGCCCGGGTGGGCGCGAGGTCACCGAAGACGTCCGGGAAGCCGTTGGTGTCGACGGTGTCCCGCAGCGCGGTGGAGAGCTGCTGTGCCTGGTCCGGGAGCACCCGGTCCACCACCGTGATGAGCGCGCTGTTGCGCACCGAGGCGGCCAGCCAGGGCAACGAGGACGACCCGAGCGGCACCGCGACGAGCCACGCGACCAGTAGCACCGCGAACAGCGAGACGAACGCCCCGCCGACGTCGTCGACCCGCTTACCCACCTCACTGGTGATCGTCTTACGCAGGTGTGAGCCGAGCCAGCCGGCCAACGCCTGACCGAGCGCGGCCAGCCCGAAGACCGCCACCAGCGAGATCAGCACCCGGATGCCGCTGTCCACGAATTGTCGCGCCAGCAGCGGCCCCAGTTGAAGGCCCAGCAGAGCGCCCAGGAAGAAGCCGGAGAACGACAGGATTCCGATGACGAAGCCCTGGCGGTATCCGCTGATCGCGAACACGAGCATGAGCAGCAACAGGACGAGATCCACGGCGGACACGGCTCAAGCGTACGGGCAGGACGCCCGCGAGATGACCATCGCTTGCGGAAGGTGACCGCGCGATCAGCGCAGGGCCGTCTCGTCGATCTCGTCGGTGCCGGCCGAGGGTGCCGGGGTCGCCCCGGTCGGGGGCAGCTCCACCACCCGGCCGTGCGGCCACGGACGCGCCCAGCCGCCCATTTCCAGCAGGGTCGCCAGCACCCCGGCGGTGAAACCCCAGACGAGCATCCCGCGCGCCGAGAACGCCGGCCCGATCCACCCGCTCGGGTGGCGGACCCGCAGCCGGTTCGCCGGGTCGACCAGTTCGCGGACCGGCAGTCGCGCCACGTGCGCCACCTCGGCGGGCTCCCGGGGATGCACCGGGTGTGGGTCGTGCCACCAGGCCAGTACGGGAGTGACCACGAAGTCGCTGACCGGGATCCACAGTTTCGGCAGCTCGGCGAGCACGGTCACGCTGGACGGGTCGAGGCCGACCTCCTCGTTCGCCTCGCGCAGCGCGGTCGCGCGGACGTCGGCGTCCTCCGGGTCGGCGGCGCCACCGGGGAAGGCCGGCTGCCCGGCGTGGTTGCGCAGGGTGGCGGCGCGTTGCAGGACGAGCACGTCCGGGCCGATGCCGGGTTGTTCACCGAGCAGCACCAGCACGGCGCTCTCCCGGCCGCCCTCGGCCGGTGTGGTGAGCCGGGTGAAGTCCTCGACGCGGGCGGTGCCCAGCCGGGTCAGCAGCGGCTCGATCCAGTCGGGTGGTTGGCGGGTCACGCCGACACCACCAGGCCCAGGTGCTGGCGGACGAGCTTGGCGAGCTGGGCGTCGTCGAGGGCCCCGGTGGCGTCGATGTGCCGGATCCGGCCCTGCGCGTCGACGAAGAGGGTCAGCGGGAAGGCGTTGCGCTTCAACTCCCGTTGCAGCGCGTCGCCCTGGTCGACCAGGATCGGGAACCGTACGCCGAAGTCCTCACCGATCGACTGGGCGCCGCCCCGGCTGTCGCGGGTGTTCACCCCGACCACCTGGAGGTGGCCGGCGGTCCGCTCGCTGAGCCGTTGGAAGGCGGGCAGTTCCTTGCGGCACGGCCCGCACCAGGACGCCCACACGTTGATCACGGCTGGCCCGGCCACGTCCCGCAGAGCGACGGGTGCACCGCCGGTGAAGCAGGCGAAGGTCAGCTCCGGCAGCACCTGCCCGCTGCCGGGTGCCGCCGTGGCGCTGACGGACGGGGCGGGGGACCCGGCCGTGGGTGGCGTGCCCAGTGCGGCGCAGTCCCGGAACGGCGACGGGCGTTCGGTGACCGCCTGCCTCGGTGCGGGGTCGTCGGCCGTGCCCGCGGTGCAGCCACCGACGATCAGCGCCAGCGGCAGGACGAGCAGGGCGAGGCGGCGCTTCGCGGCATGTGCGGGCTGCCGGTTCACGGCACCTCCGCGGCGACCGCCTGGGCCGGCACCAGCTCCGGGTCGACCCCGGCGGCCACCGCGAGGTCACGTGCCCGGGGGCCCTTGAGCAGCTTGGCGGCGGCCGTCGGGTCGGTGGGGCCGGTGCCGTACGAGGGGCAGAGCTTCGCGAGCGTGCACGCGCCGCAGGCGGGCTTGCGGGCGTGGCAGACCCGCCGCCCGTGGAAGATGATCCGGTGCGACAGCATGGTCCAGTCGCGCTTGTCGTACAGCGCGCCGATCGCGTGCTCGATCTTGACCGGGTCGGTCTCGGTGGTCAGCCGCCACCGGTGGACCAGCCGCTGGAAGTGCGTGTCGACGGTGATGCCCGGGACGTCGAAGGCGTTGCCCAGGATCACGTTGGCGGTCTTGCGGCCGATCCCGGGGAGCGTCACCAGGTCGACGAGCCGCCCCGGGACCCTGCCGTCGTACCGGTCGAGGAGGGCCTGCCCGAGCTTGAGCAGCGAGTCGGTCTTGTTGCGGTAGAAGCCGGTGGGCCGGATCAGCTCCTCCATCTCGCCCCGGTCGGCCCCGGCGTACGCGGCCGCGGTCGGGTAGCGGGCGAAGAGCTTGGGGGTGACCTCGTTGACCTTCTTGTCCGTGCACTGGGCGGAGAGGATGGTGGCGACGGCCAGCTCCAGTGCGTTGGAGTGGTCCAGTTCACAGTGTGCGTCGGGGTGCGTCTCGGCCAGCACCCGGCCGATCTTGCGGGCACGACGTTTGCGCCCGAGGTCGGTCTCGCTGGCACCGGGTGGGCTACTGGTCACGACGGTCAGCCTACGTCGCGCCCCGGACGTTCCCCCGCGGGTCAACCGCCGGTCGGCGCAGTGATCTTGCCCTGCCCGTCGAAGCGGGCGGGACGCGAGGGGGGCGGGGGTGTACATCGCCCGCGACCCTACCGGGCCGTAACGCGCCGACGAGGGCCGATCGGTCGAATGTTCAGCTGGTCAGCCGCTCCGACCACGGAACCACCGGCCGGTCACCGCCGGCGAGCACCGCCGCGTGCACCGCGCGGGCCAGCGGGGCACCCCAGGTCGAGCGCGGCCCCCCGTAGGTGGCCTCCGGCCCGTCCACCGGGCAGAGCACGGTGACCGAGTCGGTCGGGGTGCCGGTGCCCGGCAACCCCAGCTCCATGATCGCCTGGGTCTTCGCCTCGGTCGCGGTGGCCACCGCGTTGACCAGTGCCGAGTCGGCCAGCCGGGCCGGCACGTACACCACGATGTTGACCGTGCCGACCCGCTGCGCGAGCGCCGACGGAGCCGGCGCCGCGGCGGGCATCGGGATGCCGAGGCCGACCGTCGCCCAGGCCCGCACGCCGGTGTCGATGCGGTCCACCACCTCGGTCACGTCCACGCCGGTCAGCAGACCCACCCCGGGCCCGTCGAGGGCCAGGTCCGCGGCGAGCGCGGCCAGGTGGGCGGCCGGGTCGTCCCGGTCGTACGACATCGGCACGGTCGCGTTCACGATCCAGCGCCGGACACCGATTCCACCGCCGAGCGGGCCGCTGCTGACCGCCCGCAGGGGCGTGTCGGCATGCCAGACGAGCAGTGGGATGTCCCGCCCGTCCTCGGCGCGACTGGTCAGAGTTGGCTCGCTCAGCACGTCGGGCAGGTTACGCCTACCGATCAAGATTCCAGGGCCGACCTCTGATTCGTGCTCACGTGCGCCTAGACTTGGCGGCGCGCGAGGGGATCAGCGGACGGCGGCCCCGGCCGACGGACGGCACGCGCAACCGGAGGTGCGCGATGGATGAGGTACTGGCCCGCAGCGGGATCTTCCAGGGTGTTGACCCGGAAGCTGCCGAGGCGCTCGCCAAGGAGATGGAGACGATCGAGGTCCGCAAGGGCGAGGTCGTCTTCAATGAGGGCGAGCCCGGTGACAGTCTCTATATCCTGCTGTCCGGGAAGATCAAGGTTGGTCGCCGCGCCGCGGACGGCCGACAGAACCTGATCGCGGTGATGGGCCCGTCGGACATGGTCGGTGAGCTGTCGCTCTTCGACCCGGGTCCGCGTACGGCGACCGCCACCGCGGTGACCGACACCCGGCTCGTACGACTGCGCAAGCAGGCGCTGCGGCCGTGGCTGAACAACCGCCCGGAGATCGCCGAGCAGCTGCTGCGGGTGCTGGCCCGGCGACTGCGTCGGACCAACGACTCGCTCGCCGACCTGATCTTCACGGACGTGCCGGGCCGGGTCGCGAAGAACCTGCTCCAGATGGCCGGCCGGTTCGGCACCCGCGACGGCGGCGTGCTGCGGGTGACCCACGACCTCACTCAGGAGGAGATCGCCCAGCTCGTCGGCGCCTCTCGGGAGACGGTCAACAAGGCGCTGGCCGACTTCGCCTCGCGCGGTTGGCTGCGTCTGGACGGCAAGAGCATCATCATCCTGGACCCGGAGCGCCTGGCCCGCCGCGCCCGCGTCTGAGCGGTACGTCCCGTCCCCGCCCCTCGTCACCGACGGGAGGCGGGGACGGTTTCGTCTGCCCGCCGCAGAATCGCTGGTTCGTGGCGGCCCCCGGCGGCAAGGGTGGGGCGATGACGAACAGCGTTGCCGTGCTCTCCGACATCCATGGCGTACTGCCCGCGCTGGAGGCCGTGCTGGCCGAGCCGGACGTCGCCGCCGCCGACCTGATCGTGCTGACCGGCGACATCGCTGCCGGCCCGCAGCCGGTCGAGGTGCTCGACGTGCTCGCCGACCTCGGTGACCGGGTCTGCTGGGTGGGCGGAAACTGCGAACGTGAGCTGGTCGAGGCACGCTCTGGCCGACCGGCGTCGATCGAGGTGTCGAACTGGGCCGCCGGGCAGCTGCGCGAGGATCAGGTGGCCCGGCTGGCCGCGCTCCCGCCGACGGTGACCGTGGAGATCGACGGCCTCGGGCCGACGCTGTTCTGCCACGCGACGCCCCGCGACGACGAGGAGGTCGTGCTCGTCGACTCCCGGATGGCGCGCTGGGCGGAGGTGTTCGGAGGGCTTCCGGCGGAGATTTCCACCGTGGTCTGCGGCCACACGCACATGCCCTTCACCCGGCTGGTCGATCGACGCCTGGTGGTCAACCCGGGCAGCATCGGCATGCCGTACGGGGGCGCGGGGGCGTGGTGGGCACTGCTCGGGCCGGGCGTGCAGCTGCGCCGCACCGCCTTCGACGTGGACGCGGCCTGCGCCCGGGTAGCCGCGGAGTCCACCTTCCCCGACGCCGCCGTCTGGGCCGACGAGTACCTGCGCTCCCAACACAGCGACGCCGACGCGCTGGCCGTCTTCGGCCTACGCGACGGCCGCTGACCCACCCTGCGGCGCCACACTTACTGAGCAGCAGCTGGGCCATGGGTCAGGGTGCCTTTGGAGTTGATGCGCTCAACGACATCACTGGAAAAAGTCAGTCTTGACTGTTTGTTTCGTAGGCCGCAGGCTGTTCCCGTGTCCGCCGCATCGACGCGTGTCCCTCAGCAGGAGCGCAGCCGCGCCACCCAGGCCCGGCTGCTGGAGGCGACCGTCGACTGCCTGATCGAGCACGGCTGGTCCGGCACCACCACCACGGTCGTCGCCGCCCGGGCCGGAGTGTCGCGCGGCGCTCAGCTGCACCACTACCCGACGAAGGCCGCGCTCGTGACGGCCGCCGTGGCCCATCTGGCCGAACGGCGGGCCGACGAGCTGCGCACCGAGGCCGAGGCCCTGCCGGCCGGCCCGCAACGGCTGGACCGGGTGGTCGACCTGCTCGGTGCGGCGTTCACCGGGCCGCTGTTCGTGGCCGCGCTCGAACTCTGGGTCGCCGCCCGCACGGATCGGGAGCTTCGGGACGCCCTCGTGCCGCTGGAGGCGACCGTCGGCCGGGAGATGCACCGCCTCACCGTTGCCCTGCTCGGCGTCGACGAGCGCCGACCCGGCGTCCGCGAGGCGGTGCAGGCCACCCTCGACCTGCTGCGCGGGCTCGGGGTGGCCAACCTGCTCAGCGACGACTCGGCCCGCCGCGCCGCCCTGCTCACCACCTGGAAACGGCAGCTCGCCACCCTGCTCACGCCCTGACCGCCGGCCGCACCGGCCCCCACCCACCGGAGGCACCATGGTCGACCTCACCGACCTGCTCACGGACCTGGCCGACGAGTCCGCCCACCTGGACGCCCTGGTGGCACCATTACCCGCGAGCGACTGGACACGGCCGACCCCCGCACCGGGCTGGAGCATCGGGCACCAGATCGCCCACCTCGCCTGGACCGACCACGTGGCGCTGCTGGCCGCCACCGATCCCGAGGCGTTCTACGCGACGGTGACCGAGGCGCCGGACGTGACCCGACTCGTCGACCACGGCGCCGAGGCGTTCCTCGCGCCACCGGCCGAGCTGCTCGCCCGCTGGCGCGCCGGTCGGGCGGCACTGGCCGACGCCCTGGCCGCCGTCCCGGCCGGCGCGAAACTGCCCTGGTACGGCACCCGCATGTCGGCCACCTCGATGGCGACCGCCCGGATGATGGAGACCTGGGCGCACGGCGAGGACGTGGGCGACGCCCTCGGTGTCGTCCGCCCCGCCAGCGACCGGCTCCGGCACGTGGCGCACCTGGGCGTGCGTACCCTCGGGCACGGTTTCGCCGCCCACGGCCGTCCGGTACCGACGACGCCGATCCGGGTCGAGCTGGCCGGGCCCGGCGGCGACACCTGGGCCTGGGGTCCGGCGGACGCCGCCGAGCGGCTGAGCGGCCCCGCCCTCGACTTCTGCCTCCTGGTCACCCAGCGCCGCCACCGCGCGGACCTCGCCCTGCTCGCCAGCGGCCCGGTCGCCGAGGAGTGGCTCGACGTGGCGCAGGCCTTCGCCGGGCCGCCGGGTAGCGGCCGGGAGCCGGTCAGCGGGAACGGAGCACCGGCGTGATCCGCATCGGCAACGCGTCCGGCTTCTACGGCGACCGGTTCACCGCCTGGCAGGAGATGCTCGACGGTGGCGAACTCGACGTCCTGACCGGCGACTACCTCGCCGAGTTGACCATGCTGATCCTCGGCCGGGACCGGCTGCGCGACCCCGGCCTCGGCTACGCGAAGACGTTCCTGCGTCAACTGGAGACCTGCCTCGGCACCGCCCTCGACCGGGGGGTCCGGATCGTGACCAACGCCGGCGGGTTGAACCCCGCCGGCCTGGCCACGGCCATCGAGACTCTCGCCACCCGGCTGGGCCTGCCGGCCCGGATCGGATACGTCGAGGGTGACGCCATCTCGCGGCCGGACGCGTTGACCGCGAACGCCTACCTGGGCGCGTTCGGGATCGCCGCCTGCCTCGACGGTGGGGCGGACGTGGTGGTCACCGGCCGGGTCACCGACGCCTCGCTGGTCGTCGGCCCGGCCATCGCCCGGTACGGGTGGGGCCGCGACGACCTCGACGAGTTGGCCGGGGCGACCGTCGCGGGGCACCTCATCGAATGCGGCGCGCAGGTCACCGGCGGCAACTTCAGCTTCTTCACCGAACTGCCCGACGGCGGGCACCGCCCCGGCTTCCCGATCGCCGAGGTGTACGCGGACGGTTCCACCGTGCTCACCAAACATCCGGGCACCGGTGGCGCGGTCACCGTGGAGACCGTCACCGCCCAACTGCTCTACGAGGTCGGCGGGCCCGCCTACCTCGGGCCGGACGTGACCACCCGGCTGGATACGGTGAGGCTGCGCCCCGACGGGCCGGACCGGGTCCGGGTCTCCGGTGCCCGGGGCACGCCACCACCGCCCACGCTCAAGGTGGGCGTCAACAACCTCGGCGGCTTCCGCAACTCGATGACGTTCGTCCTCTGCGGACTCGACATCGACGCGAAGGCGGCGCTGGTCCGGGGGCAGATCGAGGAGTCGGTGGGCAAGGACGGGCTGGAGTTCACGCTGGCCCGGACCGACCACCCGGACGCCGCCGACACCGAGGCCGCGAGCGCGCTGCTGCACGTACACCTGCGTGACAGTGACCGGACGCGGGCCGGGCGGGCCTTCTCGGCCGCCGCCGTGGAGCTGGCGCTCGCCTCGTACCCGGGTTGCACGCTGACCACCCTGCCGGGCGACGCGACACCGTACGGCGTCTTCACCGCAGACGAGGTGCCGCAGGACGGGGTCGACCACGTCGCGGTGCTGCCCGGCGGCGCGCGGGTGCCGATCGCCCCGCCGATCCGTACCGCACCCGCGTCGCCGGACGGGACGACCTCGGGCGGCGACGCGCCGGTCGACGGTCCGAGCCGGCGCGGAGCACTCGGTGAGCTGGTCGGCGCGCGCTCCGGCGACAAGGGCGGCGACGCCAACCTGGGTGTCTGGGCGCGCTCCGACGCCGGGTACGCGTGGCTGCGCGCCTGGTTGACCGTCGAGCGGCTGGCCGAACTGCTGCCGGAGACCGCGCCGCTGTCGGTGCGGCGCTACGAGCTGCCGAACCTGCGCGCGGTCAACTTCGTGATCGAGGGCCTGCTCGGGGCGGGGGTGGCCGCGTCCACCCGGTTCGACCCGCAGGCCAAGGCGCTCGGTGAGCTGCTGCGTGCCCGGATCGTCGACCTGCCGGCCGGCCTGCCGACGGGAGCGGCCCGATGACCCTCGTGGACACCCCGGATCGGCGGCAGCTGCGCGAGCTGACCCGTTCGTTCGTGACCCGGGAGGTGTTGCCGCACCTGGACGACTGGGAGCGGGCCGGCGAGGTACCCCGTGCCCTGCACGCGACCGCCGCGAAGCTCGGCCTGCTCGGCATCGGTTTCCCCGAGTCGGTCGGCGGCAGCGGCGGGGATCTGCTCGACTCGATCATCGTGACCGAGGAGCTGATCCGCTCCGGCGGCTCGTCCGGGCTGGTCGCAGCGCTGTTCACGCACGGCATCGCGTTGCCGCACATGGTGGCGGCGGCCGGTGCCCGCACCGGTGGCTCGCTCGGCGGCCGGCTCGGCGCGACCTCGCCGCCCGCCGATGACGGCCTCATCGAGCGGTACGTCCGGCCCACCCTCGCCGGCACGATGATCGGTGCCCTGGCGATCACCGAGCCGGACGGCGGTTCGGACGTGGCCGGCATCCGCACCACGGCCCGCCGCGACGGCGACCACTACGTGGTGAACGGGTCGAAGACCTACATCACCAGCGGGCACCGGGCGGACTTCGTGACGACGGCGGTGTGCACCGACTTCCCCGGCAGCGGTGAACTGACCCTGCTGATCATCGGCAAGGGGTCGCCCGGGTTCACCGTGGGACGCCGGTTGGAGAAGCTGGGCTGGCACTGCTCGGACACGGCCGAGCTGTCCTTCGCCGACGTGCGGGTGCCGGTGACCAACCGGATCGGCGCGGAGAACACCGGCTTCCTGGCGATCATGCAGCACTTCGCGGCGGAGCGGCTCTCGCTGGCGACCCAGGCGTACGCGACCGCGCAGCGCTGCGTCGAGCTGGCCGTGCGCTGGTGCCGGGACCGGGAGACCTTCGGACGTCCACTGGCGAGCCGGCAGTTGATCCGGCACCGGTTGGCCGAGATGCACACGCGGGCCGAGGCGGCCCGGTCGTACGTGCACGAGGTCGCCGCTCGGGTGGCTGCCGGCGAGCCGGTGGTGACCGAGGTGGCGATGGCCAAGAACGTGGCGGTGGCCGCCTGCGACCACGTCGTCGACCAGGCGCTGCAGCTGCACGGCGGCTTCGGCTACCTGCGCGACGCCGAGGTGGAGCGGCACTACCGGGACGCCCGGATCCTCGGGATCGGCGGCGGCACCACCGAGATCATGAACGAGATCATCGCAAAAGGCATGGGCCTGTGAGCGCGAGGAGTGAGCCGGTCTTGCGAGCCCCGCAGTCGCGAATCGAGGATGCACCGTGACGATCCTGGACAGCGCGATCGACCCGGCCACGCCCGGATACCTGGCGAACCGGGCGGCGCTGCTGGAGCGACTGACCGAGCTGGACGCCGCGTTGGACCAGGCGCGGGCGGGCGGCGGCGACAAGTATGTGTCCCGGCACCACGCCCGCGGCAAGCTGCTCCCCCGGGAGCGGATCGAGCTGCTGGTCGACGCGGACAGTCCGTTCCTGGAGCTGTCGCCGGTCGCCGCGTACGGCACGGACTTCCCGGTGGGGGCCAGCGTGGTCACCGGCATCGGTGTGGTCGAGGGCGTGGAGTGCCTGATCGTCGCCAACGACCCGACGGTACGCGGCGGCGCGGTCAACCCCTGGTCCCTGGCGAAGACCCGACGGGCCGGTGAGATCGCCCTGGCCAACCGGCTGCCCATGGTCAACCTGGTCGAGTCGGCGGGGGCGGACCTGCCCACCCAGGCGGAGATCTTCATCCCGGGTGGTCGGGTGTTCCGGGACCTGACCCGGCTCTCGGCGGCCGGCATCCCCACGGTCAGCGTGGTCTTCGGCAACGCCACGGCCGGCGGCGCGTACGTGCCGGGGATGTCCGACCACGTGATCATGATTCGGGACCGGTCGCAGGTCTACCTGGCCGGGCCGCCGCTGGTGAAGATGGCCACCGGCGAGATCACCGACGACGAGTCGCTGGGCGGCGCGGCGATGCACGCCGGCACGTCCGGGCTCGCCGACTACCTGGCCGCCGACGAGCGCGACGGCATCCGGCTGGCCCGGCAGTGCGTACGCCGGCTCAACTGGCGCAAGCACGGTCCGCCACCACGCACGGCGGTGCCGGAGCCGCCGAAGTACGACCCGGAGGAGCTGCTCGGCATCGTCAGCTCCGATCTGAAGGTGCCGTTCGACCCGCGTGCGGTGCTGGCCCGGATCCTGGACGGCAGCGACTTCGACGAGTTCAAACCGGCGTACGGGGACGCGCTGGTCACCGGCTGGGGCGAGCTGCACGGCTGGCCGATCGGTGTGCTGGCCAACGCCCGCGGGGTGCTGTTCAGCGCGGAGGCGCAGAAGGCGGCCCAGTTCATCCAGCTCGCCAACGCCTCCGACACTCCGCTGATCTTCCTGCAGAACACCACCGGCTACATGGTCGGCACCGAGTACGAGCAGCGCGGCATCACCAAGCACGGCGCCCTGATGATCAACGCGGTGTCGAACTCGACGGTGCCGCACCTGACGGTGAACCTGGGTGCCTCGTACGGTGCCGGCAACTACGGGATGTGCGGCCGGGCGTACGAGCCGAGGTTCCTGTTCACCTGGCCGAACGCGAAGTCGGCGGTGATGGGCCCGGCGCAGCTCGCCGGTGTGCTGTCGATCGTGGCCCGGCAGGCGGCCGCCGCCCGTGGACGGGACTACGACGAGGAGTCCGACGCGGCGATGCGGATGATGGTCGAGCAGCAGATCGAGTCGCAGTCCGGCGCGCTCTTCCTCTCCGGCCGGCTCTACGACGACGGGGTGATCGACCCCCGGGACACCCGTACCGTCCTCGGGCTCTGCCTCTCGGCGATCCACAACGGACCGGTGAGGGGCGCCGACGGTTTCGGCGTCTTCCGGATGTGAGCGGGCTCCCCGTGAGCGCGAGGAACGCAGCGAAGCGGAGTACCGAGGTCGCGAACGAAAGGCAGGCGCGGTGATCACCAGACTTCTCGTCGCCAACCGAGGCGAGATCGCCCGTCGGATCTTCGCCACCTGCCGGGCCCTCGGCATCACCACCATCGCGGTGTACTCCGACGCGGACGCGAACGCGCCGTTCGTCGCCGAGGCCGACCTGGCCGTACACCTGCCCGGGAACACACCCGCCGAGACGTACCTGGACATGGTGCAGCTCCTGCGCGCGGCCCGCCGGTCCGGCGCGGACGCCGTGCACCCCGGCTACGGATTCCTCGCCGAGAACGCCGAGTTCGCGGCGCGGGTCACCGACGACGCCGGGCTGACCTGGGTCGGCCCTCCGGCGAAGGTGATCGCCGCGATGGGCGACAAGATGGCCGCCAAGGCGCTGCTCGCCGACGCGGGCGTGCCGATGCTGCCCACGTGGACCGACGCCGACCAGGTGGCCGACTACCCCGTGCTGGTCAAGGCCACCGCCGGTGGCGGCGGCCGGGGCATGCGGGTGGTCCGCGACCAGGACGGTCTCGCCGAGGCCGTCGCCTCCGCGCGCCGCGAGGCGGCCGCGGCGTTCGGCGACGGCACGGTCTTCATCGAGCGGTACGTCGAGCGCGGCCGGCACGTCGAGGTGCAGATCTTCGGTGACACCCACGGCACGGTGGTGGCCCTCGGGGCGCGCGACTGCTCGATCCAGCGCCGGCACCAGAAGATCGTCGAGGAGGCTCCGGCGGTCCTGGCTCCGGAGTTGCGGGACCGGCTGCACGCGGCGGCGGTGGCCGCCGGTCGGGCCGTCGAGTACGTGGGCGCCGGCACTGTGGAGTTCCTGCTCGCCCCCGACGGCCAGTTCCACTTCCTGGAGATGAACACCCGTCTCCAGGTCGAGCACCCGGTCACCGAGGCGGTCACCGGGCTGGACCTGGTCCGGCTGCAACTGCTGGTCGCCGAGGGCGAGCCGCTACCGCTCACGACGACTCCGCCGGCCGACGGCCACGCGATCGAGGTACGGCTCTGCGCCGAGGATCCGGCCCAGAACTTCCGTCCGGTCACCGGCACCCTGCACCGGTTCGCCATCCCCGGGTTGACCGGCGAGTTCACGCCGACCAAGGGTCTGCGCCTGGATTCCGGCGTGCTGGACGGCTCGACGGTGAGCGTGCACTACGACTCGATGCTGGCCAAGCTGATCGCGTGGGCGCCCACCCGCGCCGAGGCGGCCCGGGCGTTGGCCGGCGCGCTCGCGCGGGCCGAACTGCACGGTGTGGCCACCAACCGGGATCTGCTGGTGCGGGTGCTGCGCAGCCCCGAGTTCGGCGCGCTGGAGGTCGACACCGGCTTCCTCGACCGACATGCGGAGGTGTTCGCCCCGCTGCTGCCCGCCGACCTGCTGCCGGTGGCGGCGCTGGCCGCCGCGCTCGCCTCGGCCGCCGCGCGGCGGGCGACCGCCCCCGTGCTCGCCGGGCTCCCCTCCGGTTGGCGCAACGTGCCGGCGTTCCCCCAGGTGGCCCGGTACGTCGACCGGGCCGGGCAGGAGATCGAGGTCCGCTACCGGTTGGACCGCGACGGCAGCCTCGCCGAGTGGTCGACGGATCCGGCCGGTGAGATCCCGGCCCGGCTGGAGGAGGCCACCCCGGACCGGGTGGTGCTGACCGTGCTGGACAGCCGTTGGCAGTTGCGCGTACACCGGATGGGGTCGGAGGTCTTCGTGGACGGCCCGGCGGGGGCGGCGAGCCTCACCGAGCTGCCCCGTCTCCCGCTACCCACGGTGGAGCTGGCGGCCGGGTCGCTGCTCGCGCCGCTGCCCGGCGCGGTGACCCGGGTGCACGTCGAGGTCGGCCAGCGCGTCTCGGCCGGCGATCCACTGCTCACCCTGGAAGCGATGAAGCTGGAACATCCCGTGCTCGCCCCGACCGACGGCGTCGTCGCGGAACTGCCGGTGCCGGTCGGCGGCCAGGTGGACACCGGAGCCGTGCTGGCCGTGGTCAACCCCGAGGAGGACCCCCGATGACCTTCGACCTCACCCCCGAGCAGGACCAGCTTCGCGACGCCGTGCGGGCGTTGGGCCGGCGCTACGGCCACGGCTACTTCGTCGAGAAGGCGAAGGCCGGCGAACACACCACCGAGCTGTGGGCCGAGGCGGGACGGTTCGGCTACCTGGGGGTCAACATCCCCCCCGAGTACGGCGGCGGGGGCGGCGGCATCACCGAGCTGGCCATCGTGTGCGAGGAGTTGGCCGCGGCCGGCTGCCCGCTGCTGCTGCTGGTGGTGTCCCCCGCCATCGCGGCCACCGTACTCAACCGGCACGGCACCGAGGAGCAGCGCAAACGGCATCTTCCCGGCCTCGCCGACGGGTCGCAGAAGATCGCTTTCGCGATCACCGAACCGGAGGCCGGCTCGAACTTCCACCGCCTCGGCACGGTGGCCCGCCGCGACGGTGACGGCTGGCTGCTCAATGGCCGCAAGTGCTACATCTCGGGGGTCGACGAGGCCGGTCACGTGCTGGTGGTGGCCCGTGTCGCCGTCGATGACGGCCCAGCCGGCTCAGGGGACGCGTCTCCGCAGAGGCTGAAGCCCGCGCTGTTCCTGGTGCCGACCGACGCGGCCGGACTGACCCGCTCCAAGCTGGACATGGAGATCATGTCCCCGGAGAACCAGTTCCTGCTCTACCTCGACGACGTGCGGGTGCCCGCCGACGCGCTGGTCGGCGAGTCGCTGGACGCCGGACTGCCGGCGCTCTTCGCCGGGTTGAACCCGGAGCGGATCACGGTCGCCGCGATGGGTGCCGGCACCGGCCGGTACGCCATCGAGCGGGCCAGCGAGTACACCGCCACCCGCAAGGTCTGGGGTGGCCGCAGCATCGGCTCACATCAGGGCGTCTCGCATCCCCTCGCCCACGCGGCGGTGCAGGTCGAGCTGGCCCGCCTCATGATTCAGAAGGCGGCCACCCTGTACGACGCCGGCCGGGACCTGGAGGCCGGGGTGGCCGGCAACATGGCCAAGTACGCCGCCGGGGAGGCCGCCGCGCTCGCCGTGGACACCGCCGTGCAGGCCCTCGGCGGGGCGGGCATGACCACCGAGTACGGGGTGGCCACCCTGCTCGGCGCGGTGCGCGCCGGCCGGATCGCCCCGGTCAGCCGGGAGATGATCCTCAACTTCGTCGCCCAGCACGTCCTCGGCCAGGACAAGTCCTATTGAGCTACGAGCTATACCGTCGCTTATGCACGGCGTCACTGATCATGGCAGCGGTGGCGGTCGAATCGTCGTGCTCCCAGACAGCAATCAGAAGCCAGCCAGCGTTCGCCAACGCCTCAGCATTCTTCTCATCTCGCGCGATGTTGCGCGCGACTTTAGCGGACCAGTAGGCGCTGTTCGCCGCAGGCCTACGATAGTGCTGCGGACAGCCGTGCCAGAAGCAGCCTTTGATTTCGACAGCAACGCGCGCGGGCCGAAAAACGATGTCTGCTTTCATACGAAGATCAGGGAGCGGCTTCGTGCAGACCCTGTAACGAAGTCCCCGTGCATGAAGGGCGCGGCGCAGCACCAACTCAGGCTTGGTGTCTCGGCTCCGGTTGGACTGCATCGACCGGCGAACGACTGAGTTCGCCGCCCACGACTCGTCAGACACGAGGTCCACTATACGACGGGGAGTGCGTTCGGCCGCATTCGAGACCGACAGGCTGGCCGGCCGGGCGGCCGACCTAGTCCTCGCCTTCTTCGTCTTCCATGTCGTCCTCGTCCGTTCGCCCGTACGGGTCAGTCCGCTCGGCAAGCACACTGCCGACCAGGCCAGTCACATCGATCGCGGAAGGCACGGGCTCTGGCCTGCCCTCGACGTGCGCAAGGCGGGCCGCGGAGATGTATGCCAGCCGGACGGCCTGAATGACCAGTACACGGCGCAGCCCGGGCGACACTTCACCCCGCTCGTGCGCTACTGCCGCAAGCCGCGCAATCGTTTCAGCCCGTCGTGCAATCCGCACATCGGGGTGTCCCCGCTCATCCCGCGCCTCTCTACTGATTAACTGGAACCGCCGCGAGGCAGGCAATCTGACCGTCGATGAGACGGGTGGGATCTTTTCATTGAGGATTGCGCGAAATCGGCTGACCTCAATCGCATTTAGATAAGCTGTGTACTCGACCGCATCCAAACGCTCTTGCGCTAACTTAAACCCGCTTGGATCGCGCTTCTTTGTGACGTCCTCGAACTCCCACAGCGGCCAGAACTCGATCTCGGCCACCTCGAAGACGTCTAGAATCCTCATCGCCACGGCGTCGGTGCGTTGGTTCGTCAGATGCCGTCGGACACGGGTACGCAGCCTCTCGTTCGTCTGCCCGACATAAATAGGTTCTCCGTCATAGTCGAAAAACGCATAGCAGCCCCACCGCGCGTCGGCCCACTTGCGGCCCTCACTATCGCGAGCAGACAGCGCTTCGTCGAGCAGCGATCGGAACTCACGGACGGAGTTCGCGGGGAGCTTGTTCCTGGCCGGCCGCTTGGCGTCAGCCATTGACGACTGCCAACTCTAGCCGAGCGGACGACGCATGCATCTCTCCGCGGACCAGGGGCAGCAGGTAATGCTCGGCCAGCCACGACACCACCGGCACGCACACCGCGTCTCCGAAGCCAAATAGAGCTTGGTTGTTCCGGAGATCCGTCAGGGTGTAGTCACCAGCACCCATCAACCGCGCATACTCAAGCGGCGTCATCCAACGGACGCGCACCTGGTGCCTCCCGGCTTCAACCACTGCCTGCTTCGACGAGCCACCGCGAGCCGTGCGCAAGCATCCAGAGATGTCGTCAGGTCGGATTTCCCAGGTCGGCTTACCCTTCCGCGTCCGACGGTATGCAGTCCGGTATGACGGCATCGTCTGCTTCTTCAGCACCGCGAGGCGCTCTGCCTGAATGGGCGACAGCGAAGCGAGGAAGGCCTCGCGACGTTTGTCGTCCCACCAGCCGTCAGGCCCGACCTGTTCGACGAGAGCCGAGAGACCGGACGTCAGCGGAGGCGGCGGCGCAGGAAGCGCTGCGCGGTGAGTCCTCAAGGTCGGATCGCCGAAGGGCGCCTGGAGCCAATCGGGACGCAACTCGCCGTTAGGCATGGGCTCGTCGTCTGGCGGGTTGAGCGCTGCGACGACGAACAGACGCGGCCGCGACTGTGGCACGAACCGTCGCGCGTCCAGCGTCAGCACGTCCGCCGAGTAGCCCAGACGGTTCAGCTCACGGATCGCTGTCGCCAGGTCCTCGCCCCCATGGCTAGTGGCGAATCCGACGACGTTCTCCAGGGCAACTACCGACGGACGCGCGTCGCCCATCTGCTCCAGCACCTTCGTGAAGCCCCAGAAGGTCGAAGACTCGCTACCACTGAGGCCTCGACGCCAGCCCGCCAGAGAAAGATCGGTGCAGGGGAAGGAGGCCCAAGCCACGTCCAACCCGTCGGGCATGTCACTGCCCTTGACGTCACCGACATCACCAAGGTTGAAGGCGTGTGCATCGTCCTCACCAAAGTGGCCGACGTACATCTCCTTCTTGGCAGGCTCGATGTCGTTGGACCACACGACCCTGATGCCCGCCTGTTCCAGACCGAGGCGCACCAGACCGATACCGGCAAAGAACTCGGCCGCCCTGGGCATGACGCTGCCCGGTCCGGCAGGAACACTGATCAGTTGTGGCGCGATCATCACCTGGCGACCCTAAGACAAATTCCGCCGCAAATCGATCCTGCGTGCTCAGTGTCGCAGCGGCCAGCACCGGCTCGCTCTGCCCGGAAAGGGACAGCCAGCCCGCACGCCGGTGGGGCCACCACGTGCCGGTGCCAGTCTTTAACTGGCGCGTTCTGCTCTCGGGGATAGCGCAGCGTCAACGCGGGCGTGATCAGCCCGGCGCTCGGCAGGCGGCGTCGATCCGGTGCACCGGGCGGACGCGGCGACCCATGCCCTCCAGCAGCGAGTCCTCGACGTGGAAGTCGTGGATACGCAGCCGGTGCCGGGGCAGTTCCTCCTCGCTCGGGCAGAGCACCTGCGCGCGTACCAGGTCGACCGGGACGTACCGCACGCCGCCGCGCTCCTGCAGGATCACCATGTTGACGTCGTCGGTGGTGATCACGTGCCCGCGTACGTCCTCGGTGGGGCCGCCCGGTGCGCCCACGGTGGTGACGGTCAGCGGCAGCACCGGGGTGCTGATCACCGGGACCGCGGCCCAGACCAGCATGGCCAGCACCGCCACCTCGGTCACCGTCGCCAGCGGTCGGATCACCATGCCGGGCAGCGGCCCGGCGATGAACACGGCCAGCAGCGGCGGCACCACGACGAGCGCCAGCACCAACCACTCGCGCTGTGCCGTTGCGTCGCGCAGCGTGGGCAGCAGGAGCCAGCCGTACCCGGCGAGCAGAGCGACGATCAGGAGCACACGGGGCAGGTGCCGCTCATGCAGCCGCTCGGGGCGCAGTTGGAACGCGGCCACGAACGCGGGCAGCAGCAGCGGCAGGTAGAGCAGCGGCCAGGTGAGCAGGGCGAGCAGGAAGCTGGCGAGCACCACCCAGGCGGGGGTCACGTCGGCCCAGCGGGCGAAGAGCGGACGACGACGGGTGCCCGGCGGCAGCCGGTCCGCGCTGACGGCCAGCACCGCGCCGAGCGCGAAGACGGCGACCAGCCCGGTGGACAGCAGCCGGGCGGCGGTGGTGAGGAAGCCGGCGAGCAGGTTGACCGGGCCGACGTTGGCCACCAGCAGCAGTGTGGTCTGGAGTTCCCCGCCGGCCTCCACGCCGAGTCGCAGCACCGAGAAGATCGCCGGTACGCCCACCACGGCGGTCCAGAACGACTGGCTGGCCCGCGCGCGTCGCTCCGCCGGATCCCACCGCACGCGCCCCGGCTCGGCCCGGTCGGCGATCGGCTCGGCGGGTTCGGCCACCGGCACGGCGGCGGGCCACCCGGCCGGTACGGCGCCGGCGTCGGGTGGCACGGCGGCCCGGGGCGGTGGGACCGGACTGTCGCCACCGATGGCGGTCGGTGCCGTGCTCACTTCGAGGGCGCCTTGTCGTCGAAGTCGACCAGCTTCGGCACGTCCAGCGGCTGCGGCTGGCGCTTCTCGGCGCGCAGCCACGGGCCGAGGGTCCGGTTGTACGCGGTCTGCCACGGGCTCGCCTGGCCGTCCCGGCCCTGCTGGTAGCTCTTCTGCAGGATGAACGCGACGAGGTCGCGCAGCGCCGGGTCGCCGATCGGCACGCCGATGCCCAGCAGTTCGCTGGTGCCGAAGGGCAGGTCGACGATCTCGAACTCCTTGGGATAGCTGGCCAGGAATCCGGCGAGGATCGTCTCGTCGGAGCTGACCGCGTCGTAGCGCCCTTCCCGGATGCCCTCGACGCAGTCCGCGACGTCCTTCACCACCAACGCCTTGACCTGGCGCTTCTCCAACTCGGCCTCGGTGGTGGAGCCGCCGCTGGTGCAGATCTTGTAGGCCGGATCGCGCAGGTCCTCAATGGTGTGGATCTTGTCCTTGAGTCGGGTCGTCACCATCACCTCCTGCGTGGTGACGAAATACGGCCCGGCGAAGCTCACCAGCTTCTTGCGCTCCTCGGTGATGGAGAAACTGGACACCACCAGGTCGACCATGCCGCCCTGCAGGGCCGGGATGCGGTCCTCGGTGGCCACCGAGACGAACTCCAGACGCTGGTCCCCCTCGTAGCCGAGGGAGGCGGCCACGTAACGGCCGATCTCCACGTCGAACCCGACGTGTTGACCGTTGCGCAGGTCGCCCATCAGCGGCTCGTCGGTGGCCACGCCGATGCGCAGCTTCGACTGACCGTAGATGTGCGTCTCGCGCAGCTTCTCCCGCACCGACGGCAGGTCCGGTTCCTTGCGACTGTCACAGCCGCCGGCGGCGGCCAGGGTGAGGGTCAGGGCGACCGCCAGCGTCGTCGCGACGGCGCGGAGCCGGGACTGGAATCTACGTGGGTTCATGGTGACCTCGCTGACGCAACAGCCTGCGGAACACCGAGAGTAACCACTCCGGTCCACTGCGTACGCGCACGCGCCGGGCCACCCGGCGGGATTGGACGATCGGCGCGGCGTCGGCTCTCCGGTTGACAGCCGACCGGGGCCGGACATGCTGGAGGGGTGAGTCAACTACCCAGGCCCGATGCGCGGACGGTCGCGGTGGTCGCGGCGCTGGGAGCCCTCGCGCTGCTGGCCACAGTGATCGTCTGGCGTCGGCAGGATCTGCTCGGCGTGGTGCTCGCGCTGCTCTGCGTCCTACTGGCCACCGTCGCCGGGGTCGCCACCTCCGCCGCCCGACAGCGTGACACGCCCGAGCCGGCGGATCGTCCGGCAGCGGCCGGCCCACCCGAGTTGATGCCGTACGGGATCGACGCGGACACCCTCGACGCGCTGGACAGCCGGGACGCGTTACGTGCGGTACGCGACCGGCGGCGCGGGTCGGACGGGCTCAGCGATCGGTGAGGGTGGGCGCGCTGAGCGCGTTCACGCCCCGCCCGGCCAGACAGCGGTAGGCGCGGTCGACGCTGCCCTCGACGGGTGGCAGCACCTCCAGGTGCCAGCCGGTCGGTTCGGCGATCCCGGTGGTCAACCGGAAGGTGGTGGCGCTGCACACCTGCCGTACCGGCTCGGCGGCGACCACCTCGTCGTACTCGGCGCCGACCAGCGACACCGGCAGCAGACCCTCGGCGTACGTCTCCCAGGTGTGCGTCCCCGCGCACGGGACGCGGGCCGCCTCGGCGCGGGTCCCGCGGATCCGCATCGGGCCGAAGCACTCCAGCTCGGGCAGGCAACGGGCACCGTCGGGCAGGGCGGTCGGTGCCCCGGGGCCGGTGGTGCAGCCGGGCAGCGGCCCGGTCGCCAGCGCGGCGACCTGGCTGGCCGAGGGCGACGGGTTGGCCGGCGGCGAACTGTCGGCCACCCAGGCACCGGCGGTGGCCGAGGCGGCGAGCGCGAGCGCACCCGCACCGCCGAGGAACCAGCGTCGCCGCCAGCGCCGACCGGCGGGGGCCGTCGGATGGGCATCCTCGACGGCGGGGCGGGGAAGCGGCTGGCTGGTGACGTACGGCCCGGCGTAGGTCGCGCCTCCGCTGACCGGGGCACCGCTGACCGGCGCCGACGGTGGGCCGAGGGGCAGCCCGGCGAGCATCTCGTGCAGTTCGAGGGCGGAGGGCCGCTCGGCCGGATCGTTGGCCATGCCGGCGCGCAGCACGTCGATCAGTTCGTCCGGCACGCCCGGCAGGCCGGGCAGCGGCTGGTTGAACATCTCCAGCACGGTGACCAGGCTGGGATTGCGCTCGGACTGCCAGCGCGGCGGCCGGCCGTGCATCACCGCGTAGAGGGTGGCGCAGAGGGCGTACACGTCGACGGCGGGCGACGGCGGGCTGTGGCTGAACATCTCCGGCGGCGCGTACGCCGGGGTGAGCACCTCCAGGGTGACCGAGGCGTCCCGGGCCTCGGCGAGCACGGCCAGGCCGAAGTCGGCGAGCACCGCCGAGTTGAAGTTCGAGTAGAGGATGTTCGCCGGCTTCACGTCCCGGTGCAGCACTCCGGCTGCGTGGGAGTGGGCGAGCGCGTCAGCGATCTTCATGCCGAGATCGCGGGCCTCGACCGGGCCCAGCGGCGAGGTGCGCATCCGTTCGGCGTACGACCCGTCGCAGAGTTCCATGATCAGGTAGGGGTGCTGGTCGACGGTGACCCCGACGTCGAAGAGATCCACCACGTGCGGGTGCGACGACATCCGGCCGGCCGCCCGCGCCTCACGCAGGAAGCGGGCCTGGTCGCGCTCGTTGCCCAGCGTCCGGTTTTCCACCTTGACGGCGACCTCGCGCCCCACCGAGATCTGGGTGGCCTGGTAGACGGTGGCGTAACCGCCCCTGGCAAAGACCCGCAGATCGGTCAGACCGGGCACGATCGGCACCGGCAAGCCGCCGGTCGGGGTGTCGGTCACTGCTCGAAAATACCCAACCCGGCCGACGGCTCAGCGCACCGCGTCCGCCGGAGCGGCCCCGGCGTCCCCGACGTCGCCCGCCGCACCGCCACCGGACGACGTCACGTCGCGGCCGGAGGGCGTCCCCTCGGCACCGCCGGACGTCGCGTCGGTGTCGCCCGACGCGGCCCTGCGGGCGTCCAGGCGCAGACCGATCGCGGTGGCCACCGCGCCCAGCCCCTCCCAGGCCGCCACCCCGAAGAACCGGTCCGGTGCGATGTCGGCCAGCACCGCGATGGTGAACACCGTGAACGTGACCAGCCGGAAGACCACCGTGAACCGGTAGAACACCCGCCACTCGGTGACCGAGGCGAGCAGGTAGTAGACGCCCATGTTGAACGCCGCCATCGAGGACGCCAGCAGGAACGTGCCCGTGTAGTCACCGGCGGCACGGGTCGCCGGCACCTCGAACCCGAGCATGCGCAGCTGCACCTCCGGCCAGAGCAGCCCGAGCGCACCCATCACCAGCGCCAGCACACCGAAGACCGCGATGGTCCAGCCCGCGATGGAACGCGGCAGCTTCATGACAGGCCTCCCCAGGCACGACGGCGACGGCCACCACTGTGGACCGGTCGACGGTGCTACCACGCTAGCCCCTGGGCCCGACGAACCACATCCCCGAAACCGCCAGATTCAGGTCACGAAGAGAGGCGGAGGCGCAGCGCGTCCGCGGCGGCACGTTCGCTGCGTTGCTCGGTGGCGTACGCCAGGCGGACCGCCTCGTCCGCGCAGGACCGGGCCTCCTGCGGGTGACCGCAGGCCGCCAACGCCTCGGCCAGCACACCCGCCGCGATCACCTGGCTGCGCACGTCCTCGGCCGGTGCGCTGACCGCCCGCCGCGCCCAGTCCAACGCCTGCTCCCGCTGGCCGTGCGCCAGCAGCGCCGACGCGTACCGGGCCATCGTCTGGCGACGGGAGAAGAGCAGTGACGGCGCGCTCGCGGCGGCGGTCGCCACCGGTGCGAGCAGCCCGACCGCGGTCGCCGAGTCACCGCCGGCCAGCCGGGCGGTGGCCAGCAGCACCCGGGGCGCGACCTGCGCCGGTGCCTGCGGGTTGTGCGGCTCCACGGCGGTCAGCACCTCACGGGCCACCCGCTCGGCCGTCTGGCAGTCGCCCATGTCGAGGGCCACGAAGCCGCGCAGCGTCCCGGCCATCCCGGTGAGCAGCGGATGCGAGGTCAGCTCCGCGTACGACAGGGCGTCGGTCAGCAGGTCCGCCGCGTGCTCCGGCTCGCCCAGCCCACGCGCCACCACGGCCCGGACCACCAGCGCGAACCCGCGCCCCCAGTCGTCGGACGCGGCGGCGAACTCGCGGTACGCCCGACGGGCCTCCCGGTCCGCCTCGGCCAGCTCACCCAGCTCGGCCGTGGCGTACGCCGCCACCGCGCGCAGCGTGCCCACCGCCCACGCCTCGCCGACCCGCTCACCGAACGGCAGGAAGACCTGCGCCAGCCGACACGCCTCGCCCAACCGACCGGCGAGCAGGCGCGCGAACGCGGTGGTACCCCGCAGCCAGGCGCGCCCGTACGGGTCTTTCAGCTCGGCGAAGAGCCGGGCGGCCCGGCCGAGCACCGCGTCGGTGCCGGCAAAGTCACCCCGGGTGGTGGTCACCCAGGCCAGGTTCTGCAACGACCAGGCCTGCCCGTGTCGATCCTGCGCACTGAGACTCACCTGGTACGCGGCGGCCAGCCGGCTGCTGGCCTGACTCAGCCGTCCAGCCACGAAGTCGGCCATGCCGAGCCGGCGCATCGCCGAGGCGCGCAGGGTGGGCAGCTCGCCGGCCGTGGCGACCTGCAACGCCTCCTGCCAGGCGGACACCGCCCGGTCCTGGTCGCCGAGGGTCTGCTGGGCCTGACCGGCGAGCAGCAGGGCACTGGCCCGCACCGCCTCGTCGCCCGTGTTCGCGGCGATCTTCTCGGCGAACGCGAGCGCGTCGACGACCCGGCCGATCTGGAGCAACGCCCGCGCGTGCACGACCCGGTCGGCCGGCGGCACCCCGTCGCGGGCCAGGTCGGCGGCGCGTTCGGCGTACTCCACGGCCATCGCCGGCTCCCCGGCGGACAGCGAGCGGCGGGCGGCCCGACCGAGCGCGGCGACGCCGAGCGGGCCCACCGCCCGGGCCGACGCGTCGGGGCGCAGCTTCACCGCGTCGGCGAGCCTCGCGGCCCGCTCGACGTGCGTCGCCACGAAGTCGTCGCGGGCCTCCTCGCTGAACCCGCCCACCGTGCCGGCCGTGGTCCCGTCCACCGGTGCCGCCCAGCGGGCCAGCGCGGCGTGTCGCTCGGCCAGCTCCGCCTTGCTCACCCCGGCGTACGCGGCCTCCCGCATCAGGGGCGTCGCGAACGCGTAGCCGGCACGGGTGCGGTGCAGCATCCGGCGTTGCAGCAGCTCCTCCACGGCCCGGTCGAGTTCCACGGCGACCACCGCCGACGGTCGGCCGTCCCGGCCGGCGCGCTGCTCCCGCAGCGCCTCCAGCGCACCGGTCGGCACCGTGTCACCGACGACCGCGGCGTCGCGCAGCACCGAGCGGGCGTCCGTCGGCAGCGCGTCGATCCGGGCGGCCAGCACGGCGGCGAGGTCCCGGGAGAGCAGCCGACTGCCCAGTGAGCCGGGCACCAACCGCCAGCCGGACGCCGGACCCTGGTCCCGTACGCCGGGGGCGGGCCGTTCCGCGGTGGTGAGCGCGCCCCGCTCGATGAGCAGGGTGACCAGCTCGGCCAGGTAGAACGGGTTGCCCTGAGCGGTGGCGAGCAGCCGGTCGGCGTCGGCCTGGGGCAACTTGCCGCCGCCGAGATAGCTGGTGAGCAGCCGGGCCGCGTCGGCACCGCGCAGCGGCGGCAGGGAGTGCACCTCGGCGTCCGCGACCCGGGTCAGGGCGCCGGCGGTACGCACCAGCTCGGGCCGACCGAGCAGCAGCACCAGCACCGGGCCGGTGAGCCGGGACAGGGTCACCCCGAGGGCGCGGATCGTCTCGGCGGTGGCGTCGTGCAGGTCGTCCACCACGATCACCAGCGGTGCCTCGGCGGCGAGCCCGCTGAGCAGGTCGGCGACCGCGTTCGGCACCGCCTCGGCGTCGGCCGGCACGCCCGCGCCGCCCCACTCGCCGTTGTCGGTGCCGGCGTGCACGGGGAGTTCGGCGTAGCCGAGCAGGGCGAGCAACTGGTCGACGGCGATCGGGGGCGCGTCCGCGTCGGCACGGACGAGCCGCTGGCCGAGCCGACGCAGCCGCTCCTCCACGGCGGGGCGGGTCAACGCGGTGGCCGCGTCACTCGGCAGGCCCACGGCGGCGCGGACCAGGTCGGCCAGCGGCGCGAGTCGGCGTCGCTCACCGAAGGCGGCGCAGCGCACCGAGAGCACCCGGGCGCCGGTGTGCGCGGCGTACCGGCCGGCGCCCACGTCGTACCCGGCGGCGAGGCGTTCCACCTCGGCGGCGAACCGGGACTTGCCGATGCCCGCCTCGGCCGTCATCAACAGCACCCGCGGGTCGCCCTGGTCGATCACCTCGGCGAGCCGGCCGGCCACCCGGCCGATCTCGGTCTCCCGGCCCACGTACGGTGCCTCGTCGCCCAGCCCCGAACGGGTGCCCGGCGCGTCCAGCAGACCCAGCAGCTCGTACGCCTCGACCGGCTCACGCTTGCCCTTGAGCCGCAGCGGACGCAGCGCCCGCCAGGACGCGACGTGCCGGGTGGCGGCGGCGGTCCGGCCACCCGCGTAGACCGCGCCCACGGCGGCGGCGTCGGCCAGTCGAGCGGCGGTGTTCACCGTGTCCCCGATGACCGTGTACTCGATGGCGGCCTGGATGCCCGCGATCACGTCACCGGTGTTGAGCCCCACCCGCAGCCCGAGCGGCGCACCGCCGCCCCGCTCGTCGTCGAGCACCCGGCGGACCGCCCGCTGCATGGACAGGGCGGCACGGACCGCGCGTTCGGCGTCGTCCTCGTGCGCGACCGGGGCCCCGAACACCGCCATGATCCCGTCGCCGGTCAGCTTGTCGACGTGCCCACCGAAGGTCTTCACCGCGCCCGCGAGGGCGGCGAGCACCCGGTCGGTGACCGCGCCGACGCGTTCCGGATCGAGATCCTCCGACCATGAGGTGAATTCGGAGAGGTCGCCGAAGAGCACGGTGACGACCCGGCGCTCGGCCGCCGGCAACGTCGCGGCGGCCGGCAGCGCGGCACCGCAGTTGTGGCAGAACCGTGCGCCGGGTACGGCGACGGTTCCGCACACCGGGCAGGTCACGTGTGCTCCAACCCACTGACCCCCGGCGCTGATTCCCCGGTGCCGACGCCCAGATACTCCAGTTGGGCACGGACCGACCATTCGGCCGCCCACCACAGCGAGCGGTCCACGTCCGCGTAGACCGCCCCAACCACCTCGGCGGGGGTGTGGGCGCCAGCGTCGACCGCCGCCCGGACCTGGTCCAGCCGGGCGTGCCGGTGGGCCAGGTAGAAGTCGGCGGCGGCGGCGCAGTCGGCCAGCGCCGGGCCGTGGCCCGGCAGAGCCGGGATCCCGGCGTACGCGGAGAGCAGCTCCAGGCTGCGCAGGTAGTCGCCGAGGTGCCCGTCCGGGTGGGCGACGACGGTGGTGCCCCGGCCGAGGATGGTGTCACCGGTCAGCACCACCCGCTCGCCGCCGTGCTCGACGAGGAAGCAGACCGAGTCGGCGGTGTGCCCGGGGGTGTTCAGCAGGCGGATCTCCAGGCCGAAGCCGCCGAGCTGCTCGGCCGGCTCGGTGAGCGGGTCACCGCCGATGGTGTGTGCGGAATCGACGGCCAGGACGTGCACGCCGCCGAGCAGCTCGCTCAGTCGGGCGGCGCCCTCGGTGTGGTCGAGGTGGCCGTGGGTGATCAGGATCAGCCCGACCGGGCCCTGCTCGGCGATCCGGGCCAGGTGCCCCTCGTCGGCCGGCCCCGGGTCGACCACGACGCAGTGGTCCGCCTCCGGGGCGCGCAGCACCCAGGTGTTGGTGCCGTCGAGGGTCATCGGCCCCGGGTTGGGAGCACGCAGCAGCGAAACCCAGCGGGGCAGCTCGTCGGCAAGCGCCGCCACCGCCCCCGTCACGTGCCCACTCATGGCTGCGATCGTACGACCCCGCTCGCCACGCCCCGCGATCTTGCACTTGCGGCACCTGATTCGTGCCCGTTCACGACATTCGTCGGGGCAGAAAGTGCAAGATCGCGGGAGGCGGACGGGTCAGGCGACCTCGACGATCAGCTCGATCTCGACCGGGGCGTCCAGGGGGAGTTCGGCCACCCCTACGGCACTGCGGGCGTGGCGTCCGGCCTCGCCGAAGACGGTGCCGAAGAGGTCGGAGGCGCCGTTGATGACGGCGGGCTGGCCGGTGAAGCCGGGCGCGGAGGCCACGAATCCGGTCACCTTGACCACCTTGACCACGTTCTCCAGACCGACCAGCGAATCGACCGCCGCCAGGGAGTTGAGCGCGCAGCGCTGGGCCAGATCCTTCGCCTGCTCGGCAGAGATGCCGGCGCCGACCTTGCCGGTCGCCAGCAGCTTCCCCTCGGCGATCGGAAGCTGACCGGAGACGTACACGTGCTGCCCGGACTGCACGGCCGGCACGTAGCTGGCCACCGGCGGCACCACCTCGGGCAGTTCGAGACCCAACTCGGCGAGCTTCGCGTGCGGGCCGCTGCTCATCGCGTCACCCCGTTGTTCGCGACTGCGGGGCTCCGCTGCGCTGCACTCCTCGCGCTCACGCCTTGGGCCGCTTCAGGTAGGCGACCAGCTGGTCCGGGTTCGGGCCGGGGACCACGGCGACGAGCTCCCACCCGTCCTCGCCCCAGTTGTCGAGGATCTGCTTGGTCGCGTGGACCAGCAGCGGGACCGTGGAATATTCCCACTTCTGCATCGCTGAAGGGCTCCCTCTCGGTGCGGAATTGTTCGAGGCACAGCCTACGGTCCGCTGGCCGAGCGAGGTGCGGGACGTTGCTCCGGCGGCGCCGGAAGCTCACCGCACGGCCCGGCGTGCTCGTACCCCTGGGGACAGCGCGACCGGTCGGGCAGCAGCAGGTCGCAGAAGACCCGGTGCCGGTTGTTCTGGTCGTCGGCGTTCGACACGGTGGTCTCGCCGGCGTCCAGCTCCGGCAGGAAACCCAGGGATTCCGCGACCCGACCGGCCAGCACGGTGGCCGCCGCCAGGTCGGGCACCCGGATCGGCAGGTGGATGACGAAGCCCGGCTCGTCGTCGTCCCGGACCCGCTCGTTGGGACGGCTGGACGCGCGGACGACCTCCGGCGGCTCGGGAAACCGACGGTACGACCGCTCGTTGACAGGCAGGCTGCCGAACAGCCCGCTGGCCGCCTCACCCACGGAACCCGTCCGGCGGAGCCGGTCGTTGGTCGGGAACTGGGTGCGAGGGATGTTGTCCGCGTCGCGCATGCATTGCCTCCGGTCGTACCAGTCGGATCTCGCTTACCGTCCGGACGATTCGTCCATTCCGGCCCCCCCGCACCGGGACGAAGGTAGGTCCGCAGTGGCAGTCCCGCCAACAGGGCGCGCACGATCAGTCACGTAGAGTCACATATGTGACACATTGGAGGTAGGAATCCCGACTGCGACTGTTTTCGCCGCCCGGTCGGTCGAGCCGATGGGCCGGACGGCGCAGTAGGGGCGACACCGACCCCCTGGTTGACCGCTACCCTTCCGGTCGGACGGTCGCGCTGCGCCCGGCCGCCCGCTCGATCACGCTCGGCGCCACCGGTGGCGGCCGGGCGCCGCACCCCCGGGGGAACGAGATGACCCAACCGCCCAGCGGCGACCAGGCCGGCCCGCGCGCTCTCCCGTCGGCCGACCACCCGGACACCGCCGGCCAGCCCGGCGCTCCGGCAGCCACCTCCGGCCAGCCCGGCGTCCCGGCAGCCACCTCCGGCCAGCCCGGCGCTCCGTCCATCCCCGCTCAGCCCGCGCAGCTGCCCGCCGCCGAGCAGCACGGCCAGCTCGCCCTTCCCGCGCAGCCCGCCCGGCCGGCGCTCCCGGCGCAGCCGACCGTCCCCACCCAGCCCGGTGCGCCGGCCGGTGTCCCCCAGCCGGACACCTCCGGCGGCGCGGCGGCCCCGTCGGAACCGGGCACCGAGGCCCCGGGGTCGATCCCGCCGCCACCACCTGCCTACCCGCCCTACCAGGCTGCCGTCGAGCCGCCGAAGAAGAAGCGCGGCCTGCTGATCGCGGCGATCGCACTGGTCGTGATCATGGTGCTCTGCGTGGGCGGCGGCGCGGTGGCGTTCCTGACCCTGCGTAACGCCGAGAACGGCGAGGGCGCCAAGGAGCCGGCTGTGGCCGTCGACGAGTTCCTCACCGCGATCTACAAGGATCGCGACGCCAGCAAGGCGGCCAGCCACGTCTGCGCCGCGTCCCGCGACGACAAGAAGATCTCCGCGAAGGTCGCCGAGGTGCAGAAGTACGCCTCCGAGTACCAGAACCCCCGTTTCCGGTGGACCACCCCGAAGGTGGACAACCAGACCGGGGACCGGGCCACCGTCTCCACCCGGGTCACCATGACCACCGCCGACGAGAAGGTGGCCGACCAGGACCTGCGCTTCACGGTGGTGCAGAAGACGGGTTGGTGGGTCTGCGAGGTCGCGTGACCCGCGGGCCTGGATAGGCTCGACGGGTGCGTGCAGCTGAGCGGCCGACCGACCCGGCCGGTACCGGATGGTCGGCGCGTCTCCACGTGGTGACCGGCAAGGGCGGCACCGGCAAGACCAGCGTGGCGGCGGCGCTGGCCCTGGCGCTGGCCGCCGGCGGCCGGCGCACCCTGCTCGTGGAGGTCGAGGGCCGGCAGGGCATCGCCCAACTCTTCGGCATCGACCCGCTGCCCTACGAGGAGCGGCACCTCACGGACGCGCCGGACGGTGGTGAGGTGCGCGCGCTCGCGGTGGACGCCGAAGAGGCCCTGCTCGAGTACCTCGACATGTTCTACAAGCTGGGTGCGGCGGGCCGGGCGCTGCGCAAGCTGGGTGCCATCGACTTCGCCACCACCATCGCCCCCGGCCTGCGCGACGTGCTGCTCACCGGCAAGGTGAAGGAGGCCACCACCCGCACCTCGGGTCAACGGCGCGCGTACGACGCGGTGGTGCTGGACGCCCCGCCGACCGGGCGGATCGGCCGGTTCCTCAACGTCACCGCCGAGACGGCCCGCCTGGCCAAGGTCGGCCCGATCAAGACCCAGAGCGAGGGGGTCGCCGCGCTGCTGCGGTCCCCGATGACCGCGGTGCACGTGGTCACGCTGCTGGAGGAGATGCCGGTGCAGGAGACGGTGGACGCGATCGCCGACCTGACCTCGCTCGGCTTCGGCGTCGGCAAGGTGATCGTCAACGGCACCCGCCCGCCACTGCCCGCCGGTCGGGCCGTCACCGCGGCGGAGCTGAAGCGCGGGCTGGTCGCCGCGGGTCTGCCGGCCGACCGGGACATCGTGGCCGGTCTGCACGACGAGGCCCGTGACCAACTCATCCGCCGCGAGCTGGAGGATTCGCTCCGGGCCGACCTGGTGGAGTTGGGGCTGCCGATGGTGGAGCTGCCGTTGCTGCCGGACGGGGTGGACCGGGCGGGTCTCACGACACTGGCCCAGGCCCTCGTCAGGGCGGATTGACTCACACCTGAGCTCGGCACGGGCGCACGGACCCACGCGGCCCGATACGCTCGATTGGTGCCTTCCGAAGACGCGGCGCCGCGGCTGGACGTCGACCAGATCCTCGCCGACCCCGGCGTGCGGATCATCGTGTGCTGCGGTGCCGGCGGGGTGGGAAAGACGACCACGGCCGCGGCGCTGGCGCTGCGGGCCGCCGAGCAGCACGGCCGGCGCACGGTGGTGCTCACCATCGACCCGGCCCGCCGGCTCGCCCAGTCGTTGGGCCTGACCGAGCTGGACAACACCCCCCGCCAGGTCAAGGGGATCGACGTCGAGACCAGCGGCGGCGAACTGCACGCCATGATGCTCGACATGAAGCGCACCTTCGACGACGTGGTGCTTCAGCACACCGATCCGGCGAAGGCCGCGGAGATCTTCGCGAACCCGTTCTACCAGGCGATGAGTTCCACCTTCGCGGGCACGCAGGAATACATGGCGATGGAGAAGCTGGGCCAGTTGCACGCCCGCGGCGAGTGGGACCTGATCGTCGTGGACACTCCGCCGTCGCGCTCGGCACTGGATTTCCTGGACGCGCCGGCCCGGCTGTCCCGCTTCCTCGACGGCCGGATGCTGCGCCTGCTGCTGGCTCCGGCCCGCAGCGGCGGCCGGAGCATGTTCACCCTGGTCACGGCCTCGTTCGGGATGTTCTCGAAGGTGGTGCAGAAGGTGCTCGGCGCGCAACTGCTCACCGACCTGTCCGGGTTCGTGGCCGCACTGGATTCGATGTTCGGCGGATTCCGGCAGCGAGCCGAGCAGACGTACCGCATCCTGCAGGCACGGGAGACGGCATTCGTGCTGGTCGCGGCCCCGGAGCCGGACGCGGTCCGGGAGGCCGCCTACTTCGCCGGCCGGCTGCGGGAGGAGAAGATGCCGCTGGCCGGTCTGGTGCTCAACCGGGTGCACCGGCCGGCGGTGCCGGAGCTGGACGCCGCGCAGAGCCGGGCCGCCGCGGAGCGGCTGACCGAGCTGGGTGGGCATGAGGCCACCGCCGACGTGCTGCGGGCGCACGCCGCGTTGGCCCGCCAGGCGGTACGCGAGCAGGAGGTGGCCGCGCGGTTCACCGAGGCGTTCCCGGCCGTGCCGGCGGTGTCGGTGACGGCGCAGCCCGCCGACGTGCACGACGTCGACGGGCTGCGGACGATCGGCACGGCGATCAGCCGGCCGTGATCGGCGTCAGGTGGCCGCGCTGACCAGGATCTTGTCCTTACCGGACTTGTCCTTGCTGTTCTTCTTCATCGCGGCCTCGAACATCTTGCGCCAGCTCGTCACCTGAGGGTGACGACGCAGCAACGCCCGGCGTTCGCGTTCGGTCATGCCACCCCACACACCGAACTCGATCCGGTTGTCCAGTGCGTCGGCCAGGCACTCGTACCGAACTGGGCAGCTCCGGCAGATCCGCTTTGCCACGTTCTGTTCGGCGCCCTGTACGAACAACGCGTCCGGGTCCCCGTTCTGACACGCCGCCAGCGACGGCCAGTCAGTGATCATGCCCATGTGTACACGTCCCCCCTTGCAGTACCTACCGACCTCGATGCGCGTCAGCCGGCAATTCCCCCCGATCGCCCGGCCTGCCTTCCCCAAGGCGGCGCGGACGACATGTGGCGCTGTCGCCGCCCCCATCATGCTCTGTAGTCGACTGATTACGCAACGTTGTCGACGAAATCCATCATTCCGGACAGTCCCGGCTTCCCGGGCGCTCGACCGCCGGTTACCCCGCCGAGGTCGGCGAAAACGCTGCGCGGCCTCTTCCGATCGGAGGAGACTCGCGGCAGGTCACACGCAACCACGCACCGGGGGTCGTGCGTTTAGCACAACGAGGGCAGCGCGCGCAGGAAATGGGGAAAGAACGCCCCAGCGCCCCTCGTTCCCTACTCGCGTACCCTGTCGAGGTGACCTGGATGCGGAAACGTGACCACAATGTGCTGACCAACGCCGCATCGCTGCTTGTGTGTGGCCTACTGGCCGGCGTGGTGGTCGCAGCGGCGGCCTTCCCCGCGGTGGCGATGTCCGGCTTGGCCGCGAAGGCCGGCGCCGAGACCTTCGGCGCCCTGCCGACGGAGTTCACGGTGGCCCGCGCGCCACAGATCAGCTACCTGCTGGCCTCGGACGGCAAGACACCGCTCGCGACGATGTACGACGAGAACCGGCGGGACGTGAAGCTCGCCGACATCTCCCCGTACATGCAGAAGGCCATCATCGCGGCCGAGGACCATGAGTTCTACAAGCACAACGGCGTCGACATCAACGGTGTCGCCCGCGCGTTCGTGAACAACCAGAGCGAAGGCTCCGGCCGGCAGGGCGCCTCGACGCTGACCATGCAGTACGTCCGGCTGGCCATCGCCTACTCGGCCACTCACCCGGCCGACGTGGTCGCGGCGACCGAGGACACCAGCGCCCGCAAGCTCCGCGAGATGCGGCTGGCCCTCCAGGTCGACAAGGAGTTCTCCAAGGACGAGATCCTCACCCGCTACCTCAACCTCGCCTCGTTCGGCAACGGGGCGTACGGCATCTACGCCGCCAGCCAGGTCTACTTCGGCAAGCCGCCGAGCAAGCTCAAGATCGAGGAAGCGGCGCTGCTGGCCGGCATGGTGAAGGCGCCGACCACCAACGACCCGACCACCAAGGCCGGCTACCCGCTCGCCCTGGACCGGCGCGACTACGTCATCCAGAACATGGTCGACATCAAGGCCATCACCCAGCAGGAGGCCGACGCCGCCAAGGCGACGAAGCTGGCGGTGAAGGACAAGCGCACCCCGAACGGCTGCATCGCCGCCAACGTCAACAGCTGGGGCTTCTTCTGTGACTACTTCTACCGCTGGTGGATGCAGCAGGAGACGTTCGGCTCGACCACGTACGACCGGGAGCGGCGGCTCAAGAGCGGCGGTTACACCGTCGTGACGTCGATCGACGTGCAGGCGCAGCGGAGCGCGGACAAGGCGGTCCGCAAGGCCAAGAGCGAGAACAGCAAGGAAGCCGCCATGGTCGCGGTGGTCGAGCCCGGCACCGGCCGGGTACGGGCGCTCGCGGTGAACCGGCAGTTCAAGCTCGACGACCCGCGGCACCCGAAGAACAAACTGTCCAGCGATCCGGCGAAGAGCAAGCAGGGCATCCGGGGCAACTACCCGGCGACCGTCAACCCGTTGATCACCGGTGGTGACGGCGTCGCCGGGTACCAGGCCGGCTCGACGTTCAAGCTCTTCACCATCGTCGCCGCGTTGGAGAAGGGCATACCGCTCAGCTACACCATCAACGCGCCACAGCAGTTCAAGTCGGAGTACATCATCGACAGCAGCAGTCCGGCCGCCTGTAAGGGCACGCACTTCTACTGCCCGACGAACGCCAACCTCAAGGCCGCCGGCCCGCAGAACATGTGGACCGCGTTCGCCCAGTCGATCAACACCTACTTCGTGCCGCTACAGCAGCAGGTCGGTGCGGAGAACGTGGTCGACGCCGCCAAGCGGGCCGGCATCCAGTTGCGGTCCAGCAGCGACGCCAAGTTCGGCGGGACCAAAGAGGCAGCGCACCAGTGGGGTGCCTTTACCCTGGGCGTCTCCGCCACCACGCCACTGGACCTGGCCAACGCGTACGCGACCTTCGCGGCAGACGGCAAGTACTGCGATCCGATCCCGGTGCAGGAGATCCGCGACCCCGAGGGCAAGAAGCTGGACGTCGCCAACCCGCGCTGCGAGAAGCGGTTCAGCACCGACGTGGCCCGGGCCGCCGTGGACGCCGCCCGCTGCCCGCTCGGCGACAACTCCTCGACCAGCAAGTGCGGCAACAGCCGCACCGCCAGCGTGGTCAAGGGCATCGTCGACGCGCCGGTGGCCGGCAAGACCGGCACCACCGACTCGGGAAAGACCGCCTCCATCGTCGCGATGACCAAGCAGTACGCGGTGGCCGGCATCATGGCCGACCCGGACTGGCCGCAGACCAACGTCAAGATGAAGCACGCGGAGAAGGACGGCATCAACCCTCCGGTGTACGAGACGCTGCGCGACGCCATGAAGGGCAAGCCGCGCATCAACTTCGAGCCTCCGGGGCAGAAGATCTCCGAGGGTGACCAGCGCAGCATCCCCGACGTGAAGTGCCAGCCGGTGGACACCGCGAAGTCCCGGATCAAGGGCGCGGGCTTCGAGCCGGTCGTCTCCGACACGAAGGTGGCGTCGTCCTGCCCGGCGGGCACCGCCGCCGGCACCAGCCCCGACGGGCGCACCATCAAGGGCGGCGTGGTCAGTATCCAGGTCAGCAGCGGCGGTGGCACCCCGCCGGCCGGCAACAAGCCCGGCCAACCCGGCAACCCACCTGGCCGCCCCGGCGGCTGATCGACCAGCAGTACGCGCGAACGGGCGGGCACCCACGTCGGGTGCCCGCCCGTTTCGTCTGGCCGGACCTGCCGCTGCCGGACGGCCGCGAGCAGAGTTGCCGATCCACGCCGCAGGGCCGCGCCCGCTGCCGGGGGCAGGTGCCGCGCGCCGCAGAGCCGACGGGTCAGAGACCGAGCTGTCGGCGTACCTCGGCAGCCACCCGGCCACCCTCGGCCTGGCCGGCCACCGCGGCCTGGGCCGCCTTCATCGCCGGGCCCATCTGGGCCTTGCCGGTGAAGCCGCCCTCGGCGAGCGCCCCCGCCACCAGCTCGGTCAGCTCGGCGTCCGAGAGCTGCCTGGGCAGGTAGCGGTCCAACACCTCACCCTCGGCGGTCTCCTTCGCGGCCTGCTCGGAGCGACCGGCGTCGGCGAACGCGGTCGCCGCTTCGCGGCGCTTCTTGGACTCCTTGGTCAGCACCGCGAGCACCTCGTCGTCGGTGAGCTCACGCTTGGCCTTGCCGGCGACCTCGGCGGTGCCGACGGCGGCCAGGGCCATCCGCAGCGTGGAGGTGGTCAGCTCGTCGCGCGCCTTGAGCGCGGAACGCATGTCGGCGGTGAGGCGGTCCTTCAGCGTGCTCATGGTCGGTCAAACTACCCTGAACGCCATGCGAAAGCGCACACTATTCCGGCTTGCCGCCGGAACCGCCACGGTCGGCGCGGCCACCCTCGCGTACGCGTCGCTCGTCGAGCGCAACATGTTCACCCTGCGGCGGTACGACGTGCCGATGCTGCCGGCCGACGCGGAGCCGCTGCGCGTACTGCACCTGTCGGACCTGCACATGATGCCCGACCAGGCGCGCAAGCAGCGCTGGGTGGCGTCGCTGGCCGCTCTCGACCCGGATCTGGTGGTCGTCACCGGCGACAACATGGCGCACCCCGGCGCGGTGCCGGGCGTGCTGCGGGCGCTGCAACCCCTGCTGGACTTTCCGGGCGCGTTCGTGTTCGGCTCCAACGACTACACCGGGCCGGTGTTGAAGAACCCGTTCACCTACTTCCTGCCCGACCGGGAGTACACCGAGGGCGTCGACCTGCCCTACGAGGAGCTGCGCCAGGTGTTCGCCGGCGCCGGCTGGATGGACCTCAACAACGCGCGGACCACCCTGAAGGCCGGCGGACGGCAGATCGACGTGGTCGGCGTGGACGACCCGCACATCGACCGGGACGACTACCCGGCCGTGTCGGGCGTGGTCTCGTCCTCGGCCGACCTGTCCATCGCGCTGACGCACTCCCCCGAACCGCGGGTGCTCGACCAGATGGCGGCGGACGGCTTCGGACTGCTGCTGGCCGGGCACACCCACGGCGGGCAGGTCTGCGTACCGGGCTACGGGGCGCTGGTGACCAACTGCGGGCTGCCCCGTTCGATGGCGCGTGGCCTGCACCGGTGGCCGGGATCCGACTCCTGGCTGCACGTCTCCGCCGGCCTGGGCACCCACCCGACCGCGCCGGTCCGCTTCGCCTGCCCCCCGGAGGCCAGCATCCTCACCCTCATCCCCCGCTGACGCGCACCCCCGCCGGCGCCGGTGGCACCCCCGCCGGCGCCGCCGTCCCGGGCCGTCCCCGGTGGCGGGATCCGCACAACGTCAGGGATGTTGCTGCCGACCCGTCCGGGCGGGGTACCGAGTTTGACCATCGGGGCGGATGGGCTACTATTTGTCGGCACGCCTCGGGGTGTGGCGCAGCTTGGTAGCGCGCTTCGTTCGGGACGAAGAGGTCGTCGGTTCGAATCCGGCCACCCCGACCAGAGGTCAGAGGGCACATCCGATCCATGGATGTGCCCTCTGGTGCGTCCTGGGTGACCAACTGAGTGACTACGCCTCACTGGTCGGCGCGAAGATGCGGTCCATGACCGCCGCGCCCTGGAGCAGCACCGGCCGGAGCTGGTGACGGTAGACCAGCTCGGTAACGGTGGTGCCGGAGTGCCCGCACAGGTCGGCGATGTCCTCCAGGCTCACCCCGCTGTCGGAGAGCAGTGACACGAAGCTGTGCCGCAGCTCACGAGGTGTCCAGGCGGCCGGATCGAGGCCAGCCAGGGTGACGACTCGGCGGAAGGCCCGGCGGACGTTGGCCGCATCGAGGGCAGTGCCGACAGTCAAGGCGAAGACCAGCCCGAGCGGCTGCCAGTCCTTGCGGAGCACGCCCGTCCAAGAGCTCCGAGCCGTGCGGCCGGGTTTGCGAATCGCACCGAGCCTTGAGCGACAGGGTTCCCGCACAGTCTTCGACGTGCTGGGCGCATCGCACGCCTCGGTGAACCGGGCAGGGCGTTCGCAAGGTGGAGGTATGCCCGTTTAGTCGATTCCGAGTAGTTGTAGGGATCGGTGCGGGTTCCCGGCTGTTTCGTCGTAGGGTTTGCGCGATCGAGGTGATGCCGGCCAGGCGGAGCAGGCTGATCGCGGTGTTGCGGAGGGTGGCCAGGGCGCGGGGTGCGTTGCCGGTCCGCAGGCGGCTGGCGTCTTCGCGGTAGGTGGTGTCGCGGATGTGGTGTAGGACCTCGATGGACCAGTGACCGCGTAGCCAGTCGGCTAGTTCGGCGGGGTCGGCCTGCTCGGCGGTGAGGTTGGTGATCG